>NZ_CP100425.1:2400000-2700000 GCF_023151555.2 Photobacterium sp. CCB-ST2H9 | reverse complement strand
CAGCTTGAAACCGGAATCAAAAGCTCCGGCGATGTGATTTCGCTGGATGGTAAGGCGCCGTTTAAGATAGTGCTCGGCGCGCCGAGTGTTGTTACAATGACCTTCAAAGGTGAACCAGTTGATCTGAGCGGCTTTCCGGCCGGCAAAGTGGCCCGGTTGAAGTTGCCGTTGTAAACAGAGAATGAGAGATGCATAACGAGTCCCCGATTAAACGCCGCCCTTCTACCCGAATTTATGTGGGCAAGGTGCCAATTGGTGATGGTGCGCCGATTGCCGTGCAGTCCATGACCAATACCCGAACCACTGATGTCGAAGCAACAGTTGCGCAAATTCGCGCACTGGAAAAGGTCGGCGCTGATATTGTCCGTGTTTCTGTACCGACGATGGATGCGGCTGAAGCCTTCAAGCTGATTAAGCAACAGGTGAATGTACCGTTGGTAGCGGATATTCATTTTGACTACCGAATCGCTCTGCAAGTGGCGGAATACGGCGTTGACTGTCTGCGCATCAATCCGGGGAACATCGGCCGAGAAGACCGTATCCGTGCAGTCGTTGACTGTGCGCGGGACAAAAACATCCCGATTCGTATCGGCGTGAACGGTGGCTCACTGGAAAAAGACCTGCAGCAGAAGTACGGTGAACCGACGCCGGAAGCACTGGTTGAGTCCGCAATGCGTCATGTCGATATTCTGGACCGTCTGAATTTCGATCAGTTTAAGGTCAGTGTGAAAGCCTCTGATGTTTTCCTGGCGGTGGAGTCTTACCGCAGGCTGGCTAAAGAAATTAAGCAGCCTTTGCATCTGGGGATCACGGAGGCGGGTGGTGCACGGGCCGGTGCAGTGAAATCTGCCGTTGGTCTGGGCATGCTGCTGGCGGAAGGTATCGGCGACACATTGCGTATTTCTCTGGCGGCAGATCCGATCGAAGAAATCAAAGTCGGCTTTGATATTCTGAAATCGCTTCGGATTCGTTCCCGCGGTATTAACTTTATTGCCTGTCCGACCTGCTCGCGTCAGGAATTTGATGTGATCGGGACGGTAAACGAACTGGAGCAGCGCCTGGAAGATATCACGGTACCGATGGATGTTTCCGTCATTGGCTGTGTGGTGAATGGTCCGGGCGAGGCGGAAGTCTCCCATCTTGGTATTGCCGGCGGTAACCGCAAAAGTGCTTTCTACGAAGACGGTGTCCGTCAGAAAGAGCGCTTTGATAACGACAACGTGATCGACCAGCTGGAAACCAAAATCCGGGCAAAAGCGTCCATGATGGATCTGCGTAACCGGATTGACGTTACCGAAAAGTAATCTTTTCTGTTTTTCTTGCCCCGGAATCCTTCGGGGCAGGTTCACAATGTCCTGCATAACTTATATATTCGGTCTTATATATATTCGAGCTTAATTCCCATCGGTTAATTGAGAATCAACGTGGCGAAACAAATTCAAGCAATTCGAGGCATGAACGACTGCCTCCCGACCCAGACTCCGCTTTGGCAGAAAGTGGAAAATACCGCGAAACAGGTTGTCAGCGCTTACGGATACAGCGAAATCCGTATGCCGATTGTTGAAATGACAAATCTGTTCAAACGAGCGATCGGTGAAGTCACCGACGTGGTTGAGAAGGAAATGTATACCTTCGAAGACCGTAATGGCGACAGCCTGACACTGCGTCCGGAAGGTACTGCGGGCTGTGTCCGTGCAGGGATTGAAAATGGTCTGCTGTACAATCAGGAACAACGCCTGTGGTATATGGGACCGATGTTTCGCCATGAGCGCCCGCAAAAAGGCCGTTATCGCCAGTTTTATCAGTTTGGGGTCGAGGTCTTCGGGATTCAGGGACCGGATGTCGACGCTGAGCTGATTATGATGACCGCACGTCTGTGGCGTGAGCTGGGTATCGATAAACATGTACGCCTGGAACTGAACTCTATTGGTTCTTCTGAAGCCCGTGCCGCTTACCGTGAAGCGCTGGTTGCTTTCCTGGAACAGCATACCGAAGTGCTGGATGAGGATTGCAAACGCCGGATGTATACCAACCCTCTGCGTGTATTGGACTCAAAAAACCAGGCCGTTCAGGCGATTCTGGCGGATGCGCCGAAATTGTCTGAGTATCTGGATGAAGAATCTAAAGCGCATTTTGCAGGTTTGTGTGAACTATTAGACGCTGCGGGTATCGAATACCAGGTAAATGAACGCCTTGTGCGTGGTTTGGATTATTATAACCGCACCGTTTTTGAGTGGATCACCAATAGCCTGGGTGCCCAGGGTACCGTCTGTGGCGGTGGTCGCTATGACGGTATGGTTGAGCAGCTGGGTGGCCGTGCAACTCAGGGCGTTGGTTTCGCCATGGGTCTGGAACGTCTGGTGCTGATGCTCGAAGAACTGGAACTGACAGAAGTTCGCCGTAATGTAGATGTGTATGTGGTCACGGCTGGTGAAGGCACGCTGATGGCGGGTATGAAGCTGGCAGAAACCCTGCGTGAAGCCGTACCGGGTCTTCGCGTGATGAATCACTTTGGCGGCGGTAACTTCAAGAAGCAGTTCAAGCGTGCAGATAATGTCGGCGCGGCTGTCGCACTGGTACTGGGCGAGAACGAAATTGCTGAAGGTACTGTTGTGGTGAAAGACCTTCGTGGCGGCGAGCAGCTGACTTTGCCTCAGGCAGAGGTTGCGACCAAGCTGGCAGAATTGATTTAAGAGAGGACAGGACGTGGACGTCAATACCACTGAAGAGCAACAGATTGAAATCATTAAGGCATGGATCAAGGAAAACGGCAAAGCCGTGGTTCTTGGCGCCGTATTAGGTCTGGGTGGCCTTTACGGATGGCGTTATTATCAGGCTGAAGTGCAGGCTGCGAAAGAGCAGGCCTCTGAAGCCTATACTCAGACAGTGCAGGCACTGAACAGTGGTAATGACGGCGCGGTGAGTCAGGCGCAAACTTTCATTCATGATTATGAGAGCACTCAGTACGCTGTCCTGGCAGCTTTGCAGTTGGCGAAAGTACAGATTGACCAAGGTGATCTGGATGCGGCCGCTGAACAGCTGAACTGGGCGATCAGCCATACGGATGATATCGCTTTGTTACCTGTTGCACATACACGTCTGGCTCGTATTCTGGCAGCTCAGAAGTCTTATGATGAGGCGCTGGCTGAACTGGATAAAGTGAAAGCAGAAAGCTGGAAAGGTAAAGTTGCTGAACTGCGCGGTGATATTTTGCTGCAAAAAGGTGACAAGTCTGCAGCCCGTGAAGCTTACCTCAGCGCGAATGAACTGGGTGCTTCTCCGGCTTTGCAAATCAAACTTGACGATTTGGCCCAGTAAAGGCGGCAGACCATGCGCAAGCTATTGAAGCAAGCCGTAGCCCTGGCGGTCACTCTGAGTGTTTTGAGCGGCTGTGCCAGCGAAGAAGAAGCGGTGCAAATGGCTCCGTTACCTGCTGTTGAAAACCAGTTCAAACCCGTTCAGGATTGGGCTCGTAATATCGGCGAAGGTGTACAGCATTTCTATTCTCGTCTGGCACCTGTAACCGGCTACGGCAAACTGTATGTTGCCAGCCGGGATGGGGTGGTTGAAGCACTGGATCCGAGTACGGGGAAACAGATCTGGGAACATCAGGTTCACGCTGAAGAGAATGCGAAGCTCTCTGGTGGTCTGTCGGTGGCTTACAATAAAGTTTTCATCGGCAGCGAAAATGCAGAAGTGATTGCTCTGGATGCGGAAACCGGTGAAGAAGTCTGGCGGGTTGATGTCGACGGCGAAGTGCTGGCGAAACCTTTGGCTGATGAAGGCATGGTGATGGTCAATACCAGCCGTGGCATTCTTCAGGCAATGGATGCCCAGACGGGTGTGACCAAATGGCAAATCAGCAGTGATGTTCCTACATTAACTCTGCGCGGTGACAGTGCCCCGGTCTCGATTTCCGGCGGTGTTTTCTGGGGACAGGCCAATGGTCGTCTTGCGGGTGCTTTCATCCGTAATGGTCAGCTGATCTGGCAACAGCCGGTTGGTCAGCCTCAGGGTGCGACGGAAATTGATCGCCTGGTTGATGTGGATGCAGCGCCTGTTGTTGAGGGCAATCGTCTCTATACCGCAGGATATAACGGAAATCTGGTAGCCATTGATCTTCGCAGCGGTCAGCAGGTGTGGAAACGTAATTATTCCTCAGCGACTGATTTTGTGATTGATTCAGGCGTGCTGTTTCTGGTGACTGCGGATGACCATCTGGTTGCCGTTGATATCCGCAGCGGGACTGAGCTGTGGCAGAATACAGATCTGGCTCACCGCATTCTCAGTGCACCGTCGGTGATTAACGGGAAACTGGTGGTTGGCGACAGCCTCGGATACCTGCACTGGCTGGATCCCCGCAGTGGTGAATTTGTTGCTCAGCAACAAACGGATGGCAGCGGGATTAGCGTTCCGCCGCTGGCACTGGCCGATGGCTATCTGGTGGTAACCAGAGAAGGCAAACTGAGCAAAATGCATTTGCCTTAGTCACAGCTGCATTCTGTGATAAGATTAACGCTTCGGCTCCTGTTTGTTTTTGCATCAGGGGCCGTTGTTATTCTACCCGTGACGTCGTGATTGTCGTTTGAGACAAACATGGCTGCATTAAGATGATGAAAAATATAGAGGTAAACTCATTATGATTCCTGTAGTTGCCCTTGTCGGGCGCCCGAATGTGGGTAAATCGACGTTGTTTAACCGTCTTACTCGCACCCGGGATGCGCTGGTCGCTGACTTTCCTGGCCTAACCAGGGATCGTAAGTACGGTCGAGCTGAGCTCGAAGAGAACGAATTTATTGTCATCGACACCGGCGGTATCGACGGTTCAGAAGAAGGCGTTGAAACCAAAATGGCCGAGCAGTCGCTGCTGGCGATTGAAGAAGCAGACGTTGTGCTGTTTCTGGTGGATGGCCGTGCTGGTCTGACGGCGGCTGATGAAGCCATTGCCAAGCACCTGCGCAGCCGGCAGAAACCAACGTTTCTGGTGGTGAACAAGATTGACGGCATTGATGCCGACAGTGCCTGTGCAGACTTCTGGCAACTGGGTGTTGATGAAATGCACCAGATTGCCGCGGCGCAGAACCGTGGTGTGACTGCGCTGATGGAACGTGCACTGGCTCCGTTCGTGGAAGCATGGAAAGCAGAGCATGCCGAAGATGAAGAGTTCGTTGATATTGAGTCACTGGACTCTGTTGAGGCGATCGAAAAAGCGAACCTGACGGAAGAAGATGCTGAGGCAGCTTACAAACGTCTGCAGGAACAGCCAATCAAGCTGGCAATTATCGGTCGTCCGAATGTGGGTAAGTCGACCCTGACGAACCGGATCCTGGGTGAAGAACGGGTGGTCGTGTATGACATGCCGGGAACCACACGTGACTCCATCTATATCCCAATGGAGCGTGACGGCCAGGACTATGTGCTGATTGATACTGCGGGTGTGCGTCGCCGGAAGAATATGAACGAGGCTGTTGAAAAATTCTCGGTGATTCAGACGTTGAAAGCCGTTGAAGATGCCAACGTTGTCCTGCTGGTCATTGATGCCCGTGAAAATATTTCTGATCAGGATCTGAGCCTGTTGGGCTTTGCCCTGAATGCCGGTCGTTCGCTGGTGATTGCAGTGAACAAATGGGATGGTCTGGATAATGAAGTGAAAGAGCGAGTGAAGTCTGAGCTGGACCGTCGTCTGGGCTTTGTTGACTTTGCCCGGATCCACTTTATTTCGGCGCTGCACGGAACTGGCGTTGGTCATCTGTATGAATCCGTTCAGGAAGCTTACCAGTCTGCGACCAAGCGTATCAGTACTTCGCTGCTGACCCGGATTATGCAAATGGCGCAGGATGATCACCAACCGCCAATGATTCGTGGCCGTCGTGTGAAGCTGAAATATGCGCACGCCGGTGGTTATAACCCGCCAATCGTTGTCATTCATGGTAACCAGGTTAATGATCTTCCGGGCTCTTACAAACGTTACCTGATGAACTATTACCGTAAGACACTGGAAATGATGGGGACACCAATCCGCATTCAGTTCCAGAACAGTGATAACCCATATGGTAACGTGAAGCGTCAGAAACTGACGGTTTCTCAGGAGCGTCAGCGTAAACGACTGACGACAGCCCTGAAGAACAGGGAAAACAATCAGTAAACCAGAAAAACCCGGCCTTTGAGCCGGGTTTTTTGATCCTGACAGCCAAGAGATGATCTTATGAACGGAATTTTCGGATCGTGGCCGGAGATTATTCTGTTGAGCAATCGTATTTTTGATCACCAGGCTGTGGGGCTAAACACCTGTAAACACGGGAACATCATTCAGATTACTGATCACATTTTAGTTTTCAATCATTCTGGATCTTCATGGGAAATCCGATAAGAATAGAGTTTTATTCTGTCTAAAATCCAAATGCAGAACATGTAACTTATGCTTTCGGGAAGTGTATTGATAAATGTTCTTTTAGGGGGTGATCGCTGATCAGTCCGGACTTTGTCGTTGATCATGTCTTAGATGTCGATCCCTGCTAATGTGGACTGAACGTCATTCCTGTGTAAGGTTCCCGCCATGTCATCATCGTTGTGCCCCGTTTGTCAGCTGAATCTGGACTGGCAGCAAGGAAATTATTATTGCCCGCATTGCAAGCGCGAAGTGGTCAAACATGCCCGTTGTCCGGACTGTGAGCAGTCATTGGAACAACTGAATGCCTGCGGAGCCGCCAGCTATTTTTGTCCTCAGTGCAATGCGCTGAAATCGAAATCCCGTGCCCGGATTACTTTTAGTTTTTCAGAGAATCACCCGGCAGAAAAGTTGCCCTGAATCGTTATAGTCAGCCGAAAACCGATCTGAACTTGGTTTTCGTAAAATTTTTGTATCTTGACCATACTCAGCGGTAGTCAACAATCTTCTTTCGATATATTCTTATTTGACAATAATTCTCATTATTATTTATGGAAGAGAGAAGTAAGGATGCAGGTATGAAGATGCAGAAGTCATTGCTGTCAGTCGAAGCGCTGTCCGTGGCATTCACGATGGAGAGCGGCATTGTGGATGCGGTGAAGCAGGTCAGTTTCAGTCTTGAAAAAGGCCAGACTCTGGCGCTGGTTGGTGAATCCGGATCGGGGAAATCGGTGACTTCCAGTGCGGTAATGGGGCTGTTGCCGAAAAATGGCAGGGTCGATCCGACCAGCAAGATCTGGTTTCAGGGCACTGAGCTGCTGGCTTTACCTGAAAAAGTACTTCGGGGTTTTCGGGGCGGTAAGATTGCCATGATTTTTCAGGAGCCAATGACATCGCTCAATCCATATATGCCGGTCGGTGAGCAGGTGGCTGAAGCAATTCGTTGCCACCGGGATGTTTCGTCGAAAGAGGCCATGGAAGAAACGCTGGCCCTGTTCAAGCGGGTTCATCTGCCGGAGCCACACAAGCGGATTCGTCATTATCCGCATGAATTCTCAGGTGGTCAGTTGCAGCGGATCATGATTGCGATGGCGTTGGCGAATAAGCCGGATCTGCTGATTGCCGATGAGCCGACCACTGCGCTGGATGTCACCGTACAGGCTGAGGTGCTGTCGCTGCTGAAGGAAATTCAGGCTGAAATGGGTATGGCAATCCTGTTTATTACCCATGATCTGGGTGTCGTCCGACACTTTGCCGATGATGTGGTGGTCATGTGCCAGGGTGAAGTTGTGGAAACCGGGACGGTTGAGAAAGTCTTCCATCATCCGGAGCATCCTTACACCCGGATGCTGCTGGACGCTGAACCTAAGCCGAGAGAGCATGCAGAGAAAGCCAGCGAACCCGTGATTCTTCAGGCGGATGATGTCAAAGTCAGTTATGTGCTGAAATCGAACTGGATGGGACAGCCGACCGAGTACCTCGAAGCGGTGAAGGGGATCAGCCTGACATTGCGGCAGGGCGAAACGGTGGGGATTGTCGGTGAATCCGGTTCCGGTAAATCCACCTTAGGCCGCGCGCTGATGCAGTTGCTGCCTTCAACCGGCAATATCTCTTTTGAAGGCAAGAACATGCGTCAGATGAGCGCATCAGAGCGATTTGAGCTGAAACGCCACATGCAGATGGTCTTCCAGGACCCTTATGGTTCGTTGTCGCCCCGCATGACGATTGGTGAGATTATCACTGAGCCGCTGACTGTCTTCACGAATATGTCCAAGTCGGAGCGGATGCAGAAAGCCCGTCAGGTCCTGCAGGAAGTACGTCTCGATCCGCACTGTATCAACCGTTATCCACATGAGTTTTCCGGCGGCCAGCGTCAGCGGATTGCGATTGCCCGTGCGCTGATTTTCGAGCCGAAATTTATTTTGCTGGATGAGCCAACCTCAGCGCTGGACCGTTCGGTACAGCTGACAGTGCTGGATTTGCTGAAAGACATTCAGCGGCGTCATAACATCGGTTATCTGTTCATCAGCCATGATCTGGCCGTGGTTCGCGCCATCTCGGATCATGTGATGGTCATGCAGCGCGGAGAAGTGGTGGAGCAGGGGACGCCTGAGCAGATCTTTGATCATCCGCAGCAGGCGTATACACAGCGTTTGATCAGCGCGTGTATGCTCGTTGAAGACGCGGCTTAATCCGTCACGGTTGAGCGGATTTCTCCGTCGGCCAGTGTCGTTTGCAGGGTGTCTCCGGTTTTGACCTGAGCGGCGCTGCGGATGACCTGGCCGTTTTCATGCCGGGTGATGGAGTATCCGCGTGCTAAGGTTGCCAGTGGACTGACGGCATCGAGTTTTTCTGTTGCCATTGCCAGCTGGTGCCGTGCATTGACCAGCCGGCGATCCATCGCGTCCTGCAAACGGCGCTGCTGGGTGGCAAGCTGAGAGCTCAGTTTTTCCAGTCGCTGAGCTGGTGAGTGAAGCGCCAGTTTGTACTCATTGCGATGGACGTGTTGCTGGCTGTCAGAGATCTGTTTGCGCATCGCTCTTTCAAGACGGCTGCGCAGTTCATCCAGACGCTGGCTCTGCTGATTCAACTGAACTTGCGGATGCTGGCGGTCGAGCCTGTGCTGCCAGCGTACCAGCTGACTTTGGCGTTGTGACAGATAGTGGCGCATTGCATGGCGTAGATGCTGCTGCCGCTGCGTGATTTTCTGCATTTGTACGCTGAGATCACGGCTGACCAGCTCGGCTGCAGCGGATGGTGTCGGAGCACGCATGTCCGCGACAAAATCGGCGATGGTGACATCGACCTCATGACCTACGGCACTGATAATCGGGATCTGGCTGGCCGCGATGGTTCGGGCAACAATCTCTTCGTTAAAGGCCCAGAGATCTTCCAGTGAACCGCCGCCCCGGCCAACAATCAGGACATCACATTCCTGGCGTGAATTCGCCCGGCCAATCGCCTGAGCAATGGAAATTGCGGCACCTTCGCCCTGCACCATCGTCGGGTAGATGACGACCGGCAAGCCGGGATCGCGGCGTTTGAGGACATTCAGAATGTCATGCAACGCAGCACCGGTTTTAGAGGTGATGATGCCGACGCGTTTCGGTTGTTCCGGCAGTGCTTTCTTTAAGGTCTGAGCAAACAGGCCTTCGCCAGCGAGCTGCATTTTCAGTTTTTCGAACTGCTGCTGCAGGCGGCCATCCCCTTCAGGCTGCATGCTTTCGATAATCAGCTGGTAATCACCACGCGGTTCGTACAATGACAGCCTTGCCTTGACCAGCACCTGATTTCCGTTGGCCGGGCGGAAAGTTACGCGCTGGTTATTGCCCCGGAACATGGCGCATTTCACCTGGGCCCGTGCGTCTTTGAGTGTGAAATACCAGTGTCCGGAAACTGGTGCAGAGAAGTTGGATAATTCTCCGATCAGCCAGACCACACCCATTTCATTTTCCAGTAACAGCCGGACCTGGGCGTTCAGGCTGGAAACCGTAAAGATACGCTGATTCTGGGATGAAACGGTATTGTAAAGACTCACGACAAGGTAACCTGTGATTCAGGAAATGGATGTTGCAGCAGATGGTGCCCGAATTTGATAGTAGTATCAAATGAATGTCGCAGGAGGATGGCTGAAAAACCGACAGGCGCAATGGGGGCTGGAATTTCGGCCCGCAGCTTGGTCACTTAAACCGGAATATATTACGTATCAAGTTAAAAGTGTCAATTAATTTTTTTTATTTTTTTCTAGCCAAACGTTTGCTTGGTACGTATAATTCGTCCGCAATATTTTATCCCTTCTTTAAAACCTTACATGGTGTGAGATATTGCGATGTTACGTATCAAACAAGAAGCTTTGACCTTTGATGATGTCCTGCTGGTTCCGGCACACTCGACTGTACTTCCTAACACTGCGGATCTGCGCACCCGTCTGACCAAAACTATTTCGCTGAATATCCCGATGGTGTCTGCCTCTATGGATACAGTCACTGAAGGCCGTCTGGCGATTGCGTTGGCCCAGGAAGGGGGGATTGGCTTTATTCACAAGAATATGTCAATCGAACAACAGGCACGTGAAGTGCGTATGGTGAAGAAATTTGAAGCGGGTGTGGTTCAGGAGCCGGTAACGGTGAAACCTTACCAGACCATTGCTGATGTGAAGCGTCTGACCGAAGAAAACGGCTTTGCCGGTTACCCTGTGGTTGATGACAATCATGCGCTGGTGGGGATTATCACCGGCCGTGACGTTCGCTTCGTTACCGATCTGACTCAGACAGTCGAAAGCGTGATGACGCCGAAAGAGCGTCTGGCTTCTGTGAAGGAAGGGGCTTCCCGCGAAGAAGTTGAAGCAGTGATGCAAGCGCATCGCGTCGAAAAAGTACTGGTTGTGAACAGCAAGTTCCAGCTGAAAGGTATGATTACGGCTAAAGACTTCCAGAAAGCAGAGCGTAAGCCAAACGCCTGTAAAGATGAGCAGGGCCGTCTGCGAGTTGGTGCCGCGGTGGGTGCCGGTGCAGGCAACGAAGAGCGTGTGAAAGCGCTGGTTGAAGCCGGTGTGGATGTGCTGCTGATTGACTCATCTCACGGTCATTCTGAAGGTGTACTGCAGCGTATCCGTGAAACCCGTGCTGCTTTCCCTGAGCTGCCAATTGTTGGCGGTAACGTGGCGACAGCTGAAGGTGCCCGTGCCCTGATTGAAGCGGGTGTCAGTGCAGTGAAAGTCGGGATTGGCCCGGGTTCAATCTGTACCACACGTATTGTTACCGGTGTTGGTGTTCCGCAAATTACAGCCATTGCTGATGCTGCCGCAGTTGCTAATGAGTATGACATTCCTGTGATTGCCGACGGTGGTATCCGTTTCTCGGGCGATATGTGTAAAGCGATTGCAGCCGGTGCATCCTGCGTGATGGTGGGTTCTATGTTTGCCGGTACTGAAGAAGCACCGGGTGAAGTGGAACTGTATCAGGGTCGTGCATATAAATCTTACCGTGGCATGGGCTCTCTGGGTGCTATGTCTAAAGGTTCTTCTGACCGTTACTTCCAGACAGACAATGCAGCAGACAAGCTGGTTCCTGAAGGGATTGAAGGCCGCGTGGCTTATAAAGGCCACCTGAAAGAAATCGTGCACCAGCAAATGGGCGGCCTGCGTTCAAGCATGGGCCTGACCGGTTCTGCGACCATTGAAGACTTGCGCACCAAGGCTGAATTCGTACGTATTTCCGGCGCTGGTATGCAGGAATCACACGTTCACGATGTGACCATTACCAAAGAAGCTCCGAACTACCGTCTGGGCTGATATAGACAACGTTGAGACTGGTGACTGCAGTCGCCGGTCTTCGTCAACACCGACGAATTTTTCCGGAGCGGTACGCCGCTGGCTGATCGCTCCTTTTGATTGCAATAGATATTTGAGACTGCCTGAATGACCACAAATATTCATGATCAACGTATCCTCATTCTGGACTTCGGTTCCCAATACACCCAACTGATTGCCCGTCGTATCCGTGAAATCGGTGTGTACTGTGAGCTGTGGAGCTGGGATGTAGATGAGGCGGATA
Source organism: Photobacterium sp. CCB-ST2H9 (assembly GCF_023151555.2). Taxonomy (NCBI): domain Bacteria; kingdom Pseudomonadati; phylum Pseudomonadota; class Gammaproteobacteria; order Vibrionales; family Vibrionaceae; genus Photobacterium; species Photobacterium sp. CCB-ST2H9. Next base: position 2,688,057 of record NZ_CP100425.1, on the reverse strand, counting down.
TCCGCGATTTCAATCCGAACGGTATTATCCTGTCTGGCGGTCCGGAGAGTGTGGCGGCAGAAAACTCTCCGCGTGCACCACAATATGTTTTTGAAGCCGGTGTTCCGGTTCTGGGTGTATGCTACGGCATGCAAACGATGGCGGAACAACTGGGCGGTAAAGTTGCCGGTTCCGATCTGCGTGAGTTCGGTTATGCGCAGGTTGAAGTCATTGAACCAACGGCACTGCTGAAGAATATCGAAGATGCGGTTGCAGAAGACGGCAATGCGCTGCTGGACGTCTGGATGAGCCACGGTGACAAAGTGGTTGAGATTCCGGCTGACTTCGTGAAAGTCGCAGCCACTTCAACTTGCCCATACGCTGCTATGGCAAACGAAGCAAAACGTTTCTACGGTGTGCAGTTCCATCCGGAAGTGACCCACACGCGCCAGGGCCAGCGTCTGCTGGAAAACTTTGTGCTGAACATTTGTGGCTGTGAAAAACTGTGGACGCCTTCTTCCATCATTGACGATGCGATTGCCCGTATTAAAGAGCAGGTCGGTGATGACGAAGTGATTCTGGGCCTGTCCGGTGGTGTTGACTCTTCTGTTGTGGCGATGCTGATTCACCGCGCGATCGGCGACAAGCTGACCTGTGTGTTTGTCGACAATGGTCTGCTGCGTCTGAATGAAGGCGAGCAGGTCATGGAAATGTTCGGTGACCATTTTGGTCTGAACATTGTCCATGTGAATGCGGAAGAGCGTTTCCTGTCTGCACTGGCTGGTGAAGCGGATCCGGAAGCCAAGCGTAAGATCATTGGTCACGTCTTTGTCGATGTTTTCGATGAAGAATCGAAGAAACTGAAAAACGCAAAATGGCTGGCACAGGGCACGATTTATCCGGATGTGATTGAATCGGCTGCATCAAAGACCGGTAAAGCGCACGTAATCAAGTCGCACCACAATGTGGGCGGTCTGCCTGAAGATATGGCGATGGGTCTGGTTGAGCCGCTGAAAGAGCTGTTCAAAGACGAAGTTCGTAAGATTGGTCTGGAACTGGGCCTGCCTTACAACATGCTGTACCGTCACCCGTTCCCGGGTCCGGGTCTGGGCGTGCGTGTTCTGGGCGAAGTGAAGAAAGATTACTGTGACCTGCTGCGTCGTGCGGATGCAATCTTCATTGAAGAGCTGCACAAAGCTGACCTGTACAACAAGGTTTCTCAGGCCTTCACCGTCTTCCTGCCAGTGCGTTCTGTGGGTGTGATGGGCGACGGTCGTAAGTACGACTGGGTTGTCTCTCTGCGTGCTGTCGAAACGATCGACTTCATGACTGCACATTGGGCACACCTGCCATATGACTTCCTGGGTCGGGTATCGAACCGGATCATCAACGAAGTCGATGGCATTTCCCGTGTTGTGTATGACGTTTCCGGTAAGCCACCGGCAACCATTGAGTGGGAATAATGTGCCACTGAACAGTGTCTGACACTTACAGGCATGAAGCATATCGAAGTCCGCTGAATAGCGGACTTTTTTTTGTTTTTATCCGGCGATATCGAAGTCTCAGTATTGTGATGAAACTTGAATATCATCATCGGAAGACACAGATGTGATTTTTGTTGTTGCGGTCAGCGCGTTTGCACCAGTCGAAGACACACAGAGGTCACGTCACGCGCATACGATTCATAATTTTCCGGGTTGAGCGCAATGGCTTCATCGGTGGCACCATGCACGCCATGATAGATCATTAAGGCCGTGATGCGTGGTTGCTCCAACGTCCAGAGACCGGCTTGCATGCCTCCCTGTAGAATTCCTTCCAGTTGCGTCAGAAGAACATTTCTCTCCGGATTGGTCCGATCATGGTGATGGGTATAAACGATGTCGTGAGTACGGTAGGTCTCGACGTACACCAGCACACTGGTGTAAATCCAGGTACATAAACGCTTCTGCCAGTCATCCGGTGCACAGGCTTCAACCGCTTCTGCCAGACGATTTAAAAATCGGACGGTATAGAGCTCCCCCATGGCGCCAAGCAGTTCATTCTTGGAGGTGAAGTAGTGGTAAAAGGTCCCCTTTGCGACCTGGGCAAGTTTGACGATTTCGTTGATCGTTGTTGCTTCAACACCCTTCTCCAAAAACAGCTTTTCTGCGGCAGCCATCAGTTCGTTCAGTCGTACTTCAGCGGGTTTGGTGCGAGGCATTTTTTGCTGTTTCATTGTGCTCACTTGCGGCAGTTATCAATAATCATCAGGCAGAGAAAATCCGGAGGATGCATCAGGCGATTTAGCGCGTTGGCATCGGCCGTCTGTCGGTCGATGGTATGCGATCGACTATATCGCCGCAACACGATCAGTGGTGTGTCAGTCGATTTGCCAGGCGAACTGTGGTCTGAATAAATCCATTGACCGACGGTCGGTCGGATCATAAGATGAGAATTAATCTCAATATCGATTTTTGACCGGTGGTTCGCAATGCAGAAATATCGTGTTCATGCTTTAGTTGCAGCAGCCTATCTGGGGACATTTCTTGCGACTCTGGATATCAGTATCGTCAATGTCGCGCTGCCAACCCTTCAGTCAGCGCTACATGCAGACTTGGCGGGATTACAGTGGGTGGTAAACATCTATGCGATTGCGCTGTCAGCGGTGATGTTGTCGGCAGGGCCCCTGGGTGACAGGTATGGCCATAAACGGGTGTGGTTGGGCAGTGTACTTTTGTTTGTGATTGGCTCTCTGGCCTGTGCCGCAGCCGGCCGGTTGGAAACGCTTTTGTGGGGGCGGGCGATTCAGGGCGTTGCCGGCGCATTGCTGATCCCGGGGGCGATGCCGATCCTGACGCATGCATTTACTGAACCGCATCAGCGAGCGCGTGCGATCGGAGGCTGGTCGGCATTTAGTGCGCTGGCACTCATTTCTGGCCCTTTGGCCGGCGGGTTATTGGTCGAACATTTTGGCTGGGAAAGTGTTTTTCTTGTGAATGTCCCCTTTGGCATTGTTGCCTTCATGCTCGGAGCATGGGGGATTCCTGAGCGTAAGCATCCGGAACTGGCCGCATTTGATCCGGCAGGGCAGGTGCTCAGTATGTTGTGGCTGGGCATGCTCAGTTATGGTTTGATCAAAATCGGTGAGCAAGGAGCTTTATCTGATGATGTACTGGTGTCGCTGAGTATTGCGTTGGCAGGTTTCTGTGCTTTTATCTGGGTAGAGCGTCGCGTCCGGCGTTCGTTATTGCCAGTCCGGTTGTTCCGGAATCGATCTCTGGCACTTGCCAATACAGCGTCGTTTGTACTCGGATTCTCCAGTTACAGCAGCCTTTTTTTCCTGTCTCTGTTTCTCCAGCAGGCGCAAGGATACTCACCTGCGCAGACCGGGTGGCAGATGATGTCGGAATTTTCGGTTATGGCTGTGGCCTCTTTGATGTTTGGGCGCCTCGCAGCCCGTTTTTCCCTTCAGTTGCTGATGGTCGCAGGTTACACATGTGTCGGGGTCGCCTTGTGTGTCATGGTGAGCTTCACGCCGTTCACCTCATTTGGTGTTATCGCAGTGACTTTCGCCTTACTGGGGCTGGGCACTGGGTTGTCGGTCCCTGCGACTGGCATGATGGTGATGGGCGGAGCCCCGCCGGAAAGTGCTGGCATTGCTTCAGCTACTATGAATGCATTGCGGCAAACCGGCATGACAATGGGGATTGCCCTCTTGGGCAGCATCATGAGCATTCATGCTGTTCATACGTTGACGGTTGCCGGAAAAGTGGCTGGATTAGCTGACGCTGCCGAAATGGCAGAGCGGGCAGTGACAGATAACATTTTTCCGGTGCACACAGACCGGCTGGCCGAACATTATGGTTCTCTCTATCAATCTGCGATGGCAGACAGCTTTGGTTTCGTCATGTTCTGTGCGGGGATACTCTGTCTGCTGGTTTCAGGCCTGCTGCTATGCTTTGCAGGCGATCGGACGACCTTGGCACCCGAGGTTATTTCTGCAAATCGGCAATAAAGTAATGGTGATTGTTGTCGGAGACAGAATCGAGCAGGTATTTTATATTCATTTCGGTTCATATTTATTGAATCAAGGTGCTTTGATGGTGCCTTTTGGGTTGACGGCAACGCCCGAAAAGAGACGGCTCAGATGTTGGTTTAACAATCTTTTAATAAATCAATGCGTGGATAATTATTCTGTAATAATTTGTTAATGTGGGCTTTATAACTAAAAAATGCATCTGGATTAGTTTTACTGAATTATGACAATCGAGTACTCTCCAGCTTTCTACTCATTCGATTTAATAAGGAAGTACAACTATGAGTGAGCTCCTGAGCCCGGCGAAGAACTCGCGGGGCGTGATTAAGTTCATAGAACGTGCGGGACAAAAAATTCCGGATCCTGTCGTGATCTTCATGTTTCTTTTCGCCTTCATTCTGGTTCTGACAAGCTTGATTGGTGGCATGCAGTTTGAAGTGATGGGCGCCGATGGCGGTAGTGTGACTCATACCATCAAGAGCATGACGGATACTGAGCATGTTCGCTGGTTGTTTGACAATGCATTGCTGCAAAACTGGCTGGCTTTTGGCCGTGGTGTTCTGGGTGTCATTCTGATTGTGATGCTGGCTGTAGGGATTGCAGAGCATTCGGGTCTGTTGTCGGCACTGATCAAGAAAGTTGGCCTGCGCATCAGTGATCGCTGGTTGCCGTATATGGTGGTTTTCCTGGGGATTATGTCCTCGATTGCCAGTGATGCCGGTTATCTGGTGCTGATCCCGCTGGCGGGTCTGCTGTATGCCGGATTGGGTAAAAACCCATTGATTGGTATGGCGGCGGCCTTTGCCGGTGTTTCGGCTGGTTTCAGTGCCAACCTGATCCCGGCAACGCCTTCTGATGTGATTCTGGGCGTGAACGCCCGTATTTTTGCAGAAGCACAGGGCGTTCCGTTCACAACGGCCAGCGGTGAGCCACTGAACCCGGCTACCATGCACTATTACTTCATTTTTGTTTCGACCGTTGTGCTGACCGTGATTGGTGGCTGGATCACCAACCGCTTTATTGCCCCGCGTTTGTCTTCAATGGACTATCAGCTACCGGATGATCTGAAGCTGGATGATTTTCAGCTGACAGATCGTGAGCAGAAAGGTCTGCGGATGGCGGGTCTTGGTCTGCTTGCGGCGCTGCTCGGGATTTACCTGCTGGCAACCGGTCCGCTGGCGCCTTATACCAATGCAGCCGGCCGCGAAGTCACACCATACCTTGACAATGTCATTCTGCTGATTTCTTTTGTGTTTGTCGTTGTGGGTCTGTGCTACGGCATTACCACGCGGAAGTTCAAGTCTTTGCAGGATGTTGTGACAGCGATGGTGAAACAGATGAACACCATGGGATACATCCTGGTGCTGACCTTCTTCTGTTACAACTTCCTCGCGATGCTGAGCTATTCCGGTCTGGGTACTTACGTCACTTACCTGGGGGCGACTTTCCTGAGTTCTCTGGGGTTACAGTCGTTCCCGATTGCGCTGATCATTGGCTTTATTCTGACGACTGCATTCATCAACCTCTTTGTGGGCGGGATGACCTCCAAGTGGATGCTGCTGGGACCGATCTTCGTGCCGATGCTGTATCAGGTGAATCCAAACATGACGCCAGACATGGTGACGGCGGCCTTCCGTGTCGCGGACTCTGCCACCAACATCATCACACCAATGATGACCTATGCCGGGGTGATTCTGGCCTTTATGCGGAAGTACAAACCTGAACTGAAGTTTGGGGATGTGATCAGCATGATGGTGCCTTACTCCGCTGCATTCCTGGTGTTGTGGTCGGCGTTGCTGGTGATCTTCTTTGCCTTTAGTCTGCCACTGGGTTTCTAACAGCGAAGAAATCATCAGACTCTGAACGGTTACGCCCGGCTTGATGCCGGGCGTTTTTCGATTCAGGGTCTGAAATACTGGGCATGAAATCGCAGGTGGTCTTCGATGAAACTGGCTATGAAGTAATAGCTGTGATCATAGTCGGGTTGCATGCGCAGGTTAATTGGATAGTCTGCCTGTTCGGCGGCCTTCAGCAGGGCGCCGGGTTTGAGCTGGTGGCTGAGAAATTCATCCGCGGTTCCCTGATCCACCAGTACCGGCAGATGGGGTGTACTCAGGGCGAGCAGCTCACAGGCATCATACTGTTGCCAGACGACGCCATCATCCGGACCCAGATAATTCGCAAAGGCTTTCCGACCCCAGGGGGTTTCTATCGGATGGCTGATGGGGCTGAAGGCAGATACAGAGGTGTATCGTAATGGATTGCGCAATGCGATCACCAGTGCGCCATGGCCGCCCATGGAGTGCCCGGCAATCGCCCGCTGCTGCGTGACCGGAAACTGTGCTTCGATCAGCGCGGGCAGTTCATCGGCCACATAGTCATACATCTGATAGTGCTGCTGCCAGGGGGGCTCGGTGGCATTTACATAGAAACCGGCCCCGAGGCCGAGGTCGTATGCCCGTTCAGGATCATCCGGAACCTGCTCGCCTCGCGGACTGGTATCCGGTGCAACAATGGCGATGCCCAGTTCGGAAGCGACCCGGTGCGCCCCCGCTTTCTGCATGAAATTTTCATCGGTGCAGGTCAGGCCCGACAGCCAGTAGAGCACGGGCACTTTTTCTCCGATTTCTGTCTGCGGCGGAAGATAAATGGCAAAGCGCATCGTGCACTTCAGGTCATCTGACACATGCCGCCATTGCTGGTGCCAGCCGCCAAAGCTTTTGTTGTTGCTGACAAGTTCGCTCTTCATGCCATCCTCACAACTCAGTAGTGAATGACGGAACGGATACTCTTTCCCTGATGCATCAATTCGAATGCCTGGTTGATGTCCTCCAGCGGCATGGTGTGCGTGATGAAATCATGCAGCTGGAATTCATGGTTCAGATATCGCTCGACGATATCGGGTAGTTGTGTCCGGCCTTTCACGCCGCCAAAGGCTGTCCCGCGCCAGACCCGGCCGGTGACTAATTGGAAAGGACGGGTCGAAATTTCCTGTCCGGCACCGGCGACCCCGATGATCACCGACTCGCCCCAGCCCTTATGGCAGCACTCCAGTGCTGCACGCATGACCTTCACGTTGCCGATGCATTCAAAAGAGAAGTCGACGCCACCGTCCGTCAGTTCAACGATCACGTCCTGAATGGGCTTGTCGTTTTCGTTGGGGTTGATGCAGTCTGTCGCGCCAAATTTTTTTGCCAGGGCAAATTTATGTTCGTTCACATCAATCCCGATGATGCGCGAAGCGCCGGCCATGGTTGCCCCGAGTATGACCGACAGGCCGATACCGCCCAGGCCGAAGACTGCCACGGTATCGCCCGGATGCACTTTGGCGGTGTTGAGTACGGCGCCCATGCCTGTGGTGACTCCGCAGCCCAGCAGGCAGATCTCTTCCAGTGGCGCCGCCGGATTGACTTTGGCCAGGGAGATTTCGGGCAGCACGGTGTATTCCGAGAAAGTAGAGCATCCCATGTAATGGAATATCGGTTCACCGTTCAGAGAAAAGCGGGTCGTGCCGTCCGGCATCAGGCCTTTGCCCTGGGTGTCGCGTATTTTCTGGCAGAGGTTGGTTTTGCCGGATAAACAGAACTTACATTCGCCGCATTCCGGTGTGTAGAGGGGAATCACATGGTCCCCAACCTGAACCGTGGTGACCCCCGGGCCGACTTTTTCGACAATACCGCCGCCTTCGTGACCGAGGATGGCCGGGAATATTCCTTCCGGATCTTCACCAGACAGCGTAAAGGCATCGGTATGGCAAACTCCGGATGCCACAATACGAACCAGCACTTCCCCGGCTTTGGGAAGCTCAACATCGACTTCTTCGATGGTCAGAGGCTGGTTGGGCCCCCAGGCGACTGCAGCCCGGGATTTGATCGTTTCCATGGCATGCTCACTTTGTCATTGTCATGATTCATATAAAGTAGGTGAGAATTACGCGTTGTGCCTAATGTGGAGCCTGCCGGATTGCTGGACGATGCTGGTGGGCGTGAGGCGCATCGCTTATAATCCGACGCCCCGGAAGTCACAGCAGAGAACCAAAGTGAGCGACACAAGCAGTCAGGACGAATTTTTCATGCAGCGGGCCATTGAGCTGGCGGGCAGGGCAGAAGCCGAAGGTGAAGTGCCGGTCGGGGCTGTGGCTGTCCTCAATGGTGAAGTGATTGGTGAAGGCTGGAACCGCTCGATTGGTCAGCATGATGCCACGGCGCATGCCGAGATCATGGCGTTACGTCAGGCCGGTCAAGTGCTGGCTAACTATCGTCTGCTGGATGTCGTGCTCTATGTTACCCTGGAACCTTGCCCGATGTGTGCAGCGGCCATGGTGCACAGCCGGATTGGCCGGGTGGTATACGGCGCACCGGATCCCAAAACCGGTGCAGCGGGCAGTGTGATGAACATGCTCAGTTATACCGGGGTGAATCATCATGTGGCGTTTCAGGGCGGGATGATGGAAGATGCATGCCGTCAGCAGCTGCAGGCCTTTTTTAAACGGCGCCGTGCCGAGAAAAAAGCACTGAAACAAGCCAACCGGCTTGCAGAACAGCAGGACAATCATCAGGAAGATTAAATGCCGGGTGGCCTGGCAGCCACCCGGTCGGGGTTGATCAGCGACTCACGTTTTTTTGAGGCTGGGTGTTTTCGATCACGGCTTCGATAGCATTGTCTGCCGCCTGCTCAAGCAGGGTCGTCCCGTTGTCATTCGTTTCAACCGGGGCAATGGTCTGCCAGTCGTCAACCAGCCGGATCCCTTCACTGTTCAGGGGCTGGCTGTGTGCCTGTTCATAGCCGATGATGCTTTGATAGTACCGGCGGATATTTTCCACGTAGAGCAGGGCTTCATCACCGCGAGCGTAACCATAGCGGGTCTGGCGGTAGAACTTCCGCTGGCGCAGTAACGGCAGCCGCTGTTTGACATCACTCCAGGCGTCCGGATTACCCCCTTGCTTCTTGGTCAGACGACGGGCATCCATCATATGGCCATATCCGACATTATATGACGCCAGCGCGAACCAGACTTTTTCGTGCGGTTCAATGCTGTCCGGGATGCGGGCGATCATTTTTCTCAGATATTCCGTTCCCCCGCGAATACTTTGTTCCGGATCCAGACGGTTCTGGACACCGACTAATTTCGCGGTTGGCAGTGTCAGCATCATCATGCCGCGGACACCTGTCGGAGAAACTGCCCTCGGGTTCCAGTGCGATTCCTGATAAGAAAGCGCCGCCAGCAGGCGCCAGTCAAACTCGTCGGCGTACTTTTTGAAGATACTTTCCCAGCGCGGCAGTTTACTTTCCAGAGCGCGCAGAAATGCCCGGGTATCGACATAGTCGAACTGATCGACATGGCCGAAATATTTCTCTTCCAGTTTCGCCAGTTCGCCGCTCTGTTTGAGCTCGCCGAAAAATTCAATCAGCAGCGCATACAGGCTGTCGTCATTGCTCGGGTTCAGGAACCAGCCGATCGGCTGGTCATCGGTCAGTTCCAGCGCAACGGCGATATCCGGATGAATCCGCTGGCTCAGGGCAACATCCACAGAATCAGCGACGGTATAATCCAGTTCGCCGACAGCGACTTGTCTGAGCAGCTCTTCGCTGTCGACTTCATCAACGGCATGCCAGGTCAGGGCCGGGTGATCTTTTTTGAGCTCCAGCAGGTTCTTTTCATGGCTGGAATCCCGCACGACAACCAGCTGGCCTTTATTCTGGGCCAGATCGTCGACATCACGCGGGCGCCACTCCCCTTTCTTATAGACCAGAATCTGACTGGCATAGTAGTAGGCGGGTGCCGCACGAAAAGACCGGACCCGTTCCGGTGTCATGGTCAGCCCGGCGGCGAGCAGATCGACATCGCCGCGGGTCAGGGCCGGGAACAGACCTGAGAGAGAGAAGACCGGCTGCATTTCCAGTTTGACGCCTAACTTGTCGGCGAAACGCTGGGCAAGGTCATAGTCCAGTCCGGTCGGGCCGTCCGGACCAATGTAGTAGGAAATCTGATTGTTGAGTGTCCCGACGCGGAGGACGCCACTGTCGCGGATCCGTTCCAACTCTGTGCGGGTGTCATTTTCCCACTGACATCCCGATAATATCAAGCTTGTCAATAAGATAGCGACCAGGTTCCGCAGTCTGGCGGAAAAAGCTAACCGTCTCAATAATTCATGCTCATCTGTCTATTTAGTGGTCCTTTATACCAAAGGTCGCATTCTGGGCAAAGCTGAGCCCCATTTGATCTTATCCGGCGACCGGATAATAGGTGAAAATTTGCGCATTTTTGGGCAGGTGGTCAAAGATCGCTGTCGATCGGCGACGGATTGAAAAAAAATCGCGCAAACGGTTGCGTCAGGTGTTACGTCACACCCGCTTTTCCCGTATACTACCGCCGTTCCTCTGAACCGAAGGGGGAAATCAGCGCTGAACAAGGTGGCATTGACGTGGCTCCCGGGGTGGGGATCAGGCCAATATCACCTTCATTCAATTGCTAATCGAGAGTCGTACGCACATGGAAATTTTGCGTGGTTCACCCGCACTGTCTGAGTTTCGTGTCACTAAACTGCTGGCGCGTTGCCAAGCCTCGGGTCTGCCTGTCACAGGTATTTATGCCGAGTACATGCACTTTGCTGAGCTGGCTGCGCCGCTTGACAGCCAGGCACTGGAGACCCTGACCAGCCTGCTCACCTATGGCCCTACGATTGCCGAGCACGAACCAAGCGGCACGCTGCTGCTGGTTACCCCACGTCCAGGCACCATTTCCCCTTGGTCTTCCAAAGCAACGGATATTGCCCGTAACTGTGGTCTGCAACAAATCAAACGTCTTGAGCGCGGTACGGCTTATTATGTCGCGACCTCCGCTGCGCTGAGCGAGGCCCAGCAAACAACGCTGCAAGGTCTGCTGCATGACCGCATGATGGAAGTCGTGTTTGATGATTTCAGTCAGGCAGAAGCCCTGTTCCGACACGCTGAACCTGCGCCGATGCAGAGTGTGGATATTCTGTCCGGTGGCCGTCAGGCGCTGGAAGAAGCGAACCTGTCTCTCGGGCTGGCACTGGCTGAAGACGAGATTGATTATCTGGTTGAAAACTTCACCAGACTGGGCCGGAATCCGAACGACATCGAACTGATGATGTTCGCACAGGCGAACTCCGAGCACTGCCGCCATAAGATCTTTAATGCAGACTGGACGATTGACGGTGTCGATCAGGAAAAGTCGCTGTTCAAGATGATCAAAAATACCTACGAGCAACACAGCGATTACGTTCTGTCAGCATACAAAGATAATGCTGCAGTCATGGTGGGCTCTGAAGTGGGTCGTTTCTTCCCGGATGCGGAAAACCGTCAGTATAACTACCATCAGGAAGCGGCTCATATCCTGATGAAAGTGGAAACCCACAACCACCCGACAGCCATTTCCCCATGGCCGGGCGCTTCGACCGGTTCCGGTGGTGAAATCCGTGACGAAGGCGCAACCGGGATCGGCGGTAAGCCGAAAGCTGGTCTGGTTGGCTTTACCGTGTCAAACCTGCGCGTTCCGGGTTTTGAGCAGCCTTGGGAAACCGACTTTGGCAAGCCGGGCAGAATTGTGACGGCGCTGGATATCATGCTGGAAGGCCCGCTGGGCGGCGCGGCGTTCAACAACGAGTTTGGACGTCCGAACCTGCTGGGTTATTTCCGTACCTATGAAGAAATGGTTTCTTCTCATAACGGCGAAGAAATCCGGGGTTACCATAAGCCAATCATGATTGCCGGTGGTATGGGGAATATTCGTGATGAGCACGTTCAAAAGAAAGAAATTCCAGTCGGTGCCAAGCTGATCGTATTGGGCGGCCCGGCGATGAATATCGGTCTGGGCGGCGGCGCGGCCTCTTCCATGGCTTCCGGCCAGTCAGCCGAAGATCTGGATTTTGCCTCGGTTCAGCGTGAAAACCCGGAAATGGAACGTCGCTGTCAGGAAGTGATCGACCGTTGCTGGCAGCTGGGTGATGACAACCCGATTGCCTTTATCCACGATGTCGGCGCTGGGGGTATCTCGAATGCTCTGCCTGAGCTGGTGAACGACGGTGAGCGTGGCGGTAAGTTCCAGCTGCGTAATGTACCCAACGATGAACCGGGCATGAGTCCGCTGGAAATCTGGTGTAACGAATCCCAGGAACGTTATGTACTGGCAGTTGCACCGGAACAGATGGCCGTATTCGATGCTATCTGTCAGCGCGAGCGTGCACCGTATGCGGTTGTCGGTGAAGCGACAGAAGAGCGTCATCTGACACTGGATGACAGCCACTTCGACAATACGCCGATTGATATGCCGATGGATATTCTGCTGGGTAAACCGCCGAAAATGCATCGTGATGTGACCTCACAAAAAGCACAGGGAACGGCCATTGACCGCAGCGGTATTGTGCTGGAAGAAGCGACACACCGCGTGCTGCGCCTGCCGGCCGTTGCCGAGAAAACTTTCCTGATCACCATTGGTGACCGCACGGTGACCGGTCTGGTTGCCCGTGACCAGATGGTGGGTCCTTGGCAGGTACCGGTTGCGAACTGTGCGGTGACGGCAGCAAGCTACGACACTTACCATGGTGAAGCCATGTCAATGGGTGAGCGCACGCCGGTTGCCCTGCTGGACTTTGCGGCCTCGGCCCGTCTGGCCGTCGGTGAAGCGATTACTAACATTGCCAGTGCCGACATCGGCGATCTGAAGCGGATTAAACTGTCTGCAAACTGGATGTCTCCGGCCGGTCACCCGGGTGAAGATGCTGGTCTGTATGAAGCGGTGAAAGCCGTCGGCGAAGAGCTGTGTCCTGCGCTGGGTCTGACGATTCCGGTCGGTAAAGACTCCATGTCGATGAAGACCAAGTGGGAAGAGAACGGTGAAGAAAAAGAAGTCACCTCTCCGCTGTCCCTGATTATCACCGCTTTCGGCCGTGTGGAAGATGTCCGTAAAACAGTGACACCACAGCTGCGGACAGACCAGGGCGAATCCAGCCTGATCCTGATTGACCTGGGTTGCGGTAAGAACCGTTTGGGCGCGACCGCGCTGGCACAGGTTTACAAGCAACTGGGTGACCAGCCAGCCGATGTGGACAGCCCTGAGCTGCTGAAAGGCTTCTTCCATGCCGTTCAGAGTCTGCTGCGCGACGGGAAGCTGCTGGCTTACCATGACCGCGGTGACGGTGGTCTGTACGTGACGCTGGCTGAAATGGCCTTTGCCGGTCACACCGGGGTTGAAGTCGACCTGAACACCACAGATGCTGATGCCTGTGATGATGTGCTGGCGGCCCTGTTCAACGAAGAGCTGGGCGCGGTGCTGCAGGTACGTACGGAAGATCTGGCCCATGTGGAGCACGTGCTGGCGAAATTCGGTCTGGAAGCCTGCAGCCATGTGATGGGTACGGTCGTCGATGAAGATGTCGTGCGTATCTGGAACGGCAACGATCGGGTACTGGAACAGAACCGGACTGAACTGCGTACAATCTGGGCTGAAACGACTTATCAGATGCAGGCTATGCGTGACAATCCAGCCGGTGCCCTGCAGGAATTCGAAGCCAAGAAAGACAGTCAGGACCCGGGCCTGAACACCAAACTGAGCTTTGATATCAATGAAGATGTCGCCGCGCCGTTTATTGCGACGGGTGCGCGTCCGAAGATGGCAATTCTGCGTGAGCAGGGTGTGAACTCCCATGTTGAAATGGCGGCAGCTTTTGACCGTGCCGGTTTCGATGCCCGTGACGTGCATATGAGTGATATTCTGTCCGGTCGTGTTGAGCTGGACGGCTTTAACGGTCTGGTGGCTTGTGGCGGCTTCTCATACGGTGACGTCCTGGGTGCCGGTGAGGGCTGGGCGAAGTCCATCCTGTTCAACAGCATGGCGCGTGATCAGTTTGAGCGTTTCTTCCATCGTGACAATACGTTCGCACTGGGTGTGTGTAATGGTTGCCAGATGATGTCCAACCTGCGTGACCTGATTCCGGGTGCAGATTTGTGGCCGCGCTTTGTCCGCAACGAATCTGAGCGCTTCGAAGCACGTTTCAGTCTGGTGGAAGTTCAGCAGAGTGACTCGTTGTTCTTCAACGGGATGGCGGGTTCCCGGATGCCAATCGCCGTATCTCACGGTGAGGGCCGGGTTGAAGTACGCAATGCGGAACATCTGTCTGCGATTGAGCAGTCTGGCACCATTGCCCTGCGTTATCTCGATAACTACGGTAAGGTGACTCAGAACTATCCGGCCAACCCGAACGGTTCACCGAACGGGATCACCGGTCTGACGACTCAGGACGGCCGTGTGACCATCATGATGCCGCACCCGGAGCGGGTCTTCCGTACTGTGGCGAACTCCTGGCATCCGGACGACTGGAATGAGAACAGTCCGTGGATGCGGATGTTCCGTAATGCCCGTGTCAATCTGGGCTAAAACACTGCTGGCTGCGTGCCGGACAGCTGATTCTCAAACCGCTGCCAGGTGCAGCGGTTTTTTTATGGGGACGGGAATTACCGGCGGCTTGGAAATCATGAGCCGTCTGTCAGCGAGCCGTTGAGTTTTCAATGAAAAATCGGTGATAATGGGGGCTTTCCGGTATCGGTGATTGCACGCCGAGACCCCGCCCCGGGGGCAGCAGACCTCAGGGTCAACAGACCCTCAGCAAAGGATATTGTGAGATGAAAAAAATCGAAGCCATTATAAAGCCATTCAAACTGGATGATGTGCGTGAGGCCCTGGCAGAGGTGGGGATCACGGGAATGACTGTGTCCGAAGTCAAAGGGTTTGGTCGCCAGAAAGGCCACACGGAGTTATACCGTGGCGCGGAATATATGGTCGACTTTCTGCCGAAGGTAAAACTGGAAATCGTGGTCAGTGATGATGTGGCAGAGCAGTGTGTCGAGACGATTATTGAAACGGCGCAAACCGGTAAGATCGGCGACGGTAAAATCTTCATGTTTGATATTGAACGCGTAGTCCGGATTCGTACCGGTGAAGAAGACGAAGACGCCATCTGATTGTATTTATGCAAGAATTTCCGGAGACGTACAATGTCTCCGACTGCTGCAGCCCCGGCCTTGTCCGGGGCTGTGCTTTTTTTGATGTACTCTGATTGTGAAGCGGTCTCTGATTGTTGATTTGATCATTTAATATCCAATTTTCTCTGTCGCATTGTTGCCTTAGGCTGTCTTCGCGGATATCGGAATGACGCAACGGCCGAAAGTTTATTTCAATGTCTGCAAGGAGAGTCATCATGAAACGCGTGTCCCTGTCGACTTATGGCGGCCTTGCCATCTCCGTACTGACAGCTGCGGCAGTGGTGATCGTCGTTGCACCTTTGATGTCGAAACTGATTCACTCAAATCCGAAGTTTTTTCCCTTTTCTGTCCTCCCGATTTCTTCAGAAATATGGTCATACTGGCCATGGCTGGCAGCAGCGGCGGTTTTTGCTCAGATTCTGAGTCTGAAGCTGCTGACAAAGTCCGCTTTCCTGGGGAAGTGTCTGGTCCTGTTCGCAACAGTGGTACTTTTTCCGCTGGGGCTGATTTTCCATATTTGCTATTGGGCTGATGCGCAGCGCTGGCGGCTGCGGCAGGTACAGGATGTGAAATCTGAACTGAAGCCGGAAAACCCGCAATTTGGTTTTTGCGATGAAGATCCGCTGGCCTTCGGACTGGCTGGGGTCGGGATTCTGATGATGATTGTGGGGATGCCTTTAGGCGGCCTGGCTGTGCTGGCAGGTCTGGTTATTTTTGCCCGGAATCTGGCCGGGAAAAAGAAAACGGCACTGATGGTTACGCCTGAAGCGTTGTTTATCACCCCCAATCCCTGGCTTGGTTGCTATCGCATTCCTTTTTCTCAGATTTCTGCGGTATCCATGGTGAAAAATCAGCTGAAACTTCAGGTTGAGTGTGCGGAAGGGAAGCCTTTGCAGCTCGCGGTAAATATCAATGCGCTGGATCGCGACTTACGCCGTCAGGCAAAAGATGTCTTGCTGGACAAGCTGGCTCATGCCGGTTTGCTGCATGAGCCAGTCGTTGTGTAATCAGTCGTTCGTCACGGCCGCGGTGGCTTTGCCATCGTGATACCGGCCTGGTTTGTGGTTCATGGCCAGAACCAGGTTCAGCATCACAGCGCCCAGCAGTGACAACAGCAGAATAGTCGGTGTCATCAGGAAATAAGAGCAAATCAGAATGCAGATATCGATGCCCATCTGAAGCTTGCCTGCTGAAATGCCGAATTTTTCCTGCAGATAAAGCACCAATACGTTAAACCCGCCCAGGCTGGTGTTATGCCTGAACAGAATCAACATTCCCAATCCCATCAGCAAGCCGCCAATCACGGCACAGTAAACCGGATCAAACTGGCTGATAGCCACCACATGGTGCAGGTTGTCTGTAATGACTGAAACCAGCGCTCCACAGCACACACTGGTCAGTGCAAAGCTGCGGTTC
This sequence comes from Photobacterium sp. CCB-ST2H9, assembly GCF_023151555.2. NCBI lineage: Bacteria > Pseudomonadati > Pseudomonadota > Gammaproteobacteria > Vibrionales > Vibrionaceae > Photobacterium > Photobacterium sp. CCB-ST2H9. The sequence continues at coordinate 2,671,643 of NZ_CP100425.1, read as the reverse complement.
ATGCGGAACCAGGCCATGATGTAAAACGGAATATTCGCGACAAAGTACAGCTGACCGAAACTGAAATCTGTAAAGTGGGTCATCAGCAGCGCTAAGCCGGTTGTTCCGCCTGTCAGTAAGTTTGCCTGTTGTAAGAAAAAAACGCCTTGCGCGACAATGAATGTGCCAGTCAGAATGGCAATCAGGTTTTCTTTGCGAGAGTGGCCGCGGTGTTTCAATCGATACCTCCAAAAAATACCCCTCTGATACTGCGTGACGTCAATGCGACGGCACAGGAGGGGAAATGCGCGCGATATGTTATAGCGTGGCTGGAAAAAATGAATCCCGGAGCTGAAGGTAAAGAAATACAGTTTGTAATTTAAAATTTACGGTTTTGTAAATCATTATTTTCGCATTATGGTTGCGTTCACATTTTACGATGTAATTTTTTTGATGGATGTTTGTGCAAACTTGAAAGAAATTCATCTTCCAGATGAGAAAAACGAACAAAAAAGGGGATAAAAAAACGATTTCGGGGCTATCTGAAAAGGAGTATTTTCGCTAAAATGCCGACTTATCTGCTGGCGTGACGAAAACGTTTGCGTTGCCGTGGTGTCTGGGCTTGTGTTTTCAGCACCAATCGGGAAAAATGCAGATTATTTCCCGTTGACCTAAGAGTCTGACCTTGTCAGATACTTAGGTGAGCGAATTTGAGAACTATCTGAGTCAGGAGAGACTGATGCTAAAGCGTGACATGAATATTGCTGATTATGACGCGGAACTGTTTGCGGCCATTCAGGAAGAAACAGCCCGTCAGGAAGAGCACATTGAGCTGATTGCTTCTGAGAACTACACCAGCCCGCGTGTAATGGAAGCCCAGGGTTCACAACTGACCAACAAATACGCAGAAGGTTACCCGGGTAAGCGTTACTACGGCGGTTGTGAGTATGTAGATAAAGCTGAGCAACTGGCAATTGATCGTGCATGCCAGCTGTTTGGTGCTGAATACGCGAATGTTCAGCCACACTCAGGTTCTCAGGCAAACAGTGCGGTTTACATGGCCCTGCTGAATGCCGGCGATACCGTTCTGGGCATGAGCCTGGCACACGGTGGTCACCTGACTCACGGTTCTCCTGTGAACTTCTCCGGTAAGCTGTACAACATCATTCCTTATGGTATCGATGAGCAAGGTCAGATTGACTACGCAGAAGTGGAAGCGCTGGCGCTGGAACACAAGCCGAAAATGATCATCGGTGGTTTCTCTGCTTACTCTCAGATTGTTGACTGGAAGCGCATGCGTGAAATCGCAGACAAAGTTGGTGCTTACTTCTTTGTTGATATGGCGCACGTTGCAGGTCTGGTTGCTGCGGGTGTTTACCCGAACCCTGTACCGCACGCACATGTAGTGACCACAACAACGCACAAAACACTGGCTGGTCCTCGCGGCGGTCTGATCCTGTCAAATGCAGGTGAAGAGCTGTACAAGAAACTGAATTCAGCCGTTTTCCCTGGCGGTCAGGGCGGCCCGCTAATGCATGTCATCGCAGCCAAAGCCGTTGCGTTCAAAGAAGCAATGGAGCCTGAGTTCCAAGCTTACCAGCAGCGTGTTGTCGATAACGCCAAAGCCATGGTGGGTCAGTTCCTGGAGCGTGGCTACAAGATCGTTTCCGGCGGTACCGAGAACCATCTGTTCCTGGTTGACCTGATTGATAAGAACATTACAGGTAAAGAAGCTGATGCCGCGCTGGGTGCAGCGAACATCACTGTGAACAAGAACAGTGTACCTAACGATCCTCGCAGTCCTTTCGTGACTTCAGGTATCCGCATCGGTACACCAGCGATCACCCGTCGCGGTTTCACGACGGAAGACGCGAAAGCACTGGCGAACTGGATCTGTGACGTGCTGGACAACATCGAGAGCCAGGACGTGATCGATGCAACTAAAGCGAAAGTGCTGGATATCTGTAAGCGTCTGCCAGTTTACGCGTAAGCAGGTCAGGCTGAATACAGACCAACATTTAGGTCAGAATAGTGAAACGGCATCCATCGGATGCCGTTTTTGTTGATAAAAAATTTAGCTTTGCGCCTCTCAAGTCAGTTGATTTGGGTTACACTGAGTCGACGAAATTGAGGAGGCAAGATGCATTGTCCGTTTTGTGGTGCCAATGACACCAAAGTAATCGATTCCCGTCTGGTCGCTGACGGTCATCAGGTCCGGCGCCGTCGTCAGTGCCTGGCGTGCAGCGAGCGTTATACAACTTTTGAAACCGCTGAACTGGTGATGCCGCATGTCATTAAAACCAATGGCAGCCGGGAGCCGTTTAACGAAGACAAGCTGCGTGGTGGCATTGAACGTGCACTGGAAAAACGTCCGGTCAGTGCAGATGACATTGAACGAGCGATCAATACGATAAAATCCCGCTTGCGTGCGACCGGAGAGCGCGAAGTAAAATCCGATATGATCGGCAACCTGGTGATGGATGCGCTGATCGAACTGGATAAAGTCGCCTATATTCGTTTTGCCTCTGTGTACCGTTCGTTCGAAGACATCCGGGAATTTGGTGAAGCGATCGCCAAACTGGAAAAATAATTCAAGATGTTTACACCGACCGATCACGCCATGATGCGTCGCGCCATCAGTCTGGCCCGGCGTGGCCGTTTCACCACTGCCCCTAATCCGAATGTCGGCTGCGTCATCGTGAAAGATGACACTGTGATTGGTGAAGGTTTTCACTATCGTGCCGGGGAGCCGCATGCGGAAGTCTTTGCACTGCGTGCTGCCGGGGAAAACGCCCGGGGCGCAACGGCATATGTCACGCTGGAGCCTTGCTCCCACTACGGCAGAACACCGCCCTGTGCAGAAGCGCTGATTGCGGCTGGGGTTTCCCGGGTGGTCTGCGCTATGGTTGATCCGAATCCGCAGGTTGCAGGCCGGGGTGTCGCCATGCTCAGAGACGCCGGAATTGAAGTCGAAACAGGATTGCTGGAAGCTGATGCACTGGCACTCAATCCGGGCTTTATCAAACGCATGAAAACGGGGTTGCCCTATGTTCAGCTCAAGCTGGCTGCCAGTCTTGACGGCAGAACAGCATTGGCCAATGGCGCCAGCCAGTGGATCACCGGTCCTGAAGCCAGAGCGGATGTTCAGCGATTTCGTGCGCAGTCAGGTGCGATTCTGTCGACCAGTGCCACAGTTCTGGCGGATAACCCGTCTTTGAATGTTCGCTGGCAGGAGCTGGGGGAACGGACGCAATCTGAATATCCTCAGCCTGAATTGCGACAGCCGGTCCGGGTGATTATCGACAGTCAGAATCGTCTTCAGCCCACACAACGTTTGTTTTCTCTGCCGGGGAAAGTGCTGCTGGCCCGCGGGCAGGCAGATACGCTTTCATGGCCGGAAAATGTCTCACAGCTGGTTGTCCCGGTGCAGGAGAATGGTCAGCTGGATCTGACGGCGCTGATGCAGGCATTGGCCCGTCAGGATATCAATCATCTCTGGGTAGAAGCAGGCGCCGGTCTGGCCGGTGCTTTAGTTCGTGCCGGGCTGGTGGATGAGTTGATCCTGTATCAGGCCCCGAAACTGATGGGCAGCGACAGCCGCGGCCTGATGGATTTGCACGGCCTGTCTGCGATGTCAGAAGTGCCGTCACTGGTTCTGAAGGACGTTCGGATGGTCGGGCAGGATATTCGCATTCGCGGCAGTATCAAAACACCTGCGCCGTAGAGTAAGGAAGTATTAGGATGTTTACAGGTATTATTGAAGCTGTTGGCACGATTCAGGCGCTGACAGTGAAAGGGCAGGATATTTCCGTCACGGTGAACAGTGGCCGGCTGGATCTGTCTGATGTCAAGCTGGGTGACAGTATTGCCACCAACGGCGTCTGTCTGACCGTGGTGGCCCTCACCGGTCAAGGGTATGTTGCAGATGTCTCACTGGAGACACTGAACCGGACTGCTTTTAAAGATTACAAACCGGGACAGGCGGTGAATCTGGAAAAGGCAATGTTGCCGACGACCCGATTTGGCGGCCATATGGTGTCGGGCCATGTAGATGATGTGGGGGAAATTATTTCCCGCACGCAAACCGGCCGGGCCATTGAATTCTGGGTGAAAGCGCCGGATCATCTGGCAAAATACATTGCTGAGAAGGGCTCTGTCAGCATTGATGGGATCAGCCTGACCGTAAACGCAGTGCGGGGTGCGGAATTCAAGCTGACGATCGTGCCGCATACAGCTGGCGAAACCACGATGGACGGGTTTAAACCCGGCCGCCGGGTGAATCTGGAGGTGGATGTCATTTCACGTTATCTGGAGCGTCTGATGCTGGGAGAGAAAGCAGCACAGGCTGGCGGTTCGTCAGAGCTCAGCATGGAACTTCTGGCCCGGAGCGGCTTTCTCGGCTAAACCGCTATCATAAAGAATAACTAAGGTGAGGGATTGCAACATGGCGTTAAGCAGCGCACAGGAAATTATCGAAGATATCCGTCAGGGCAAAATGGTCATTCTGATGGATGACGAAGACCGTGAAAATGAGGGTGATCTGATTATCGCATCAGAAAAAATCACACCTGATGCGATTAACTTTATGGCGACCCATGGCCGGGGTTTGATCTGTCTGACGCTGACCCAGGCGCGCTGCCAGCAGCTGAAACTGCCGCTGATGGTGCAGGACAACACCGAGCAATTCAGTACCAATTTCACGATTTCCATTGAAGCAGCCCGTGGGGTGACAACCGGTATTTCTGCCGCTGATCGTGCCCGGACCGTGCAGGCAGCGGTTGCCAAAGATGCCTCACCGGCAGACATTGTGATGCCGGGACATATTTTCCCGCTGATGGCACAGGAAGGCGGTGTACTGGCTCGTGCTGGTCATACAGAAGCGGGCTGCGATGTGGCCCGTCTGGCCGGATTAGAAGCATCCAGTGTGATTGTCGAAATTCTGAATCCGGATGGCACCATGGCCCGTCGTCCGGATCTTGAAGTGTTTGCGGCTCAGCACGGCCTGAAGCTGGGCACCATTGCGGATTTAATCGAGTATCGCAATAACAACGAGACAACAATAGAACGTGTGGCCGAGTGCGTGTTGCCGACAGAATTCGGTGAGTTCGACCTGATCACTTACCGCGATACGATCGACAACCAGATCCACTATGCATTGCGGAAAGGCAATGTCTCGCAAGATAACCCGACGCTGGTACGGGTGCATCTACAGGATACTTTTAAAGACATTCTGCATTCAGGCGCGTCCCAGTGGACTTTGCCTTCAGCGATGCAGCGGATTGCTGACCAGGGCGGGGTGATGGTGATTCTGAATCGTCATGAAACTCAGGATGGTATGATCACCAAAGTGAAGCATATGGCTTCGCAGGCTGACGGCCAGCCGGGAGTGAAGCTGAATCCGAAGAACCCGTCACGCCAGGTCGGTGTGGGTTCGCAGATTCTGGCTGATCTGGGGGTTGGCAAGATGCGCCTGCTGTCGTCCAGTAATCAGCGCTACCATTCACTGTCCGGCTTTGGGCTGGAAGTGGTGGAATATATTTGTAACTAAGGGGAAAGGAGCGGTGTGCTCCTGAACCTGAAATACGTTTAACATACTGTTTTCATTCATCTCTGCGCCGGAATCGGGATCGCACTTTACCGCGGTTTATGACTTGACAGTGAAGTCAATTGGTATCACGTATAAATTGTGATAGACTCCCGCGGTTTCTCAATCCGGAAAGAAAAGACATAGTCACAGGAAGGCCCATGAAGGTAATCGAAGGCGCCATCGCGGCACCCAACGCAAAAATTGCTATCGTTATCAGTCGCTTCAACAGTTTCATCAATGAAAGCTTGCTGGAAGGTGCGCTGGACGCACTGAAACGTCAGGGACAGGTAAGCGACGACAACATTACCGTTGTACGTTGTCCTGGTGCTTATGAGCTGCCTCTGGTCGCCCAGCAAGTTGCGAAAAGCGACCGTTATGATGCCATCGTGGCACTGGGCTCTGTGATCCGTGGCGGTACTCCGCATTTCGAGTATGTTGCCGGTGAATGTAATAAAGGTCTGGCTCAGGTGGCTCTGGAGTACAACACTCCGGTTTCATTTGGTGTCCTGACTGTAGACACAATTGAACAAGCCATCGAGCGTGCCGGTACCAAGGCTGGTAATAAAGGGGCAGAGGCTGCACTCAGCGCGCTTGAGATGGTAAACGTCCTGTCCCAAATTGAATCCTAATGGGGGTTAGTGTGAAACCAGCCGCACGTCGTAACGCACGACACTTTGCCGTCCAGGCCATTTATTCCTGGCAAATCACCAAAGGAAATGCTGCCGATATCGAAATGCATTTTCTGTCTGGCGAACAGTTTGAAGAAGAAGCACATCAGGCTGAAGCGCCTGTTCTGGCTGCACCACAGACCGATGTGGAGTACTTCCGCGATCTGTTTACCGGTGTGGTGCTGAACCATCAGGAACTGGACAGCAAGATGCGTCCTTATCTGTCGCGTCCGCTGCAGGATCTGGATCAGATGGAACTGGCGCTGCTGCGTCTGGCCGTGTACGAAATCATGAAACGTGAAGACGTACCGTTCAAAGTTGTGATTAACGAAGCAATCGAACTGGCGAAAGTTTTCGGTGCTGAAGACAGTCACAAGTTTGTGAATGGCGTGCTGGATAAACTTGCACCTGTTCTGCGTAAAAAAGCATAATCGTTTTTTGAAAACGAAACTGAGGCCAGCTCTGCTGGCCTTTTTTCTGGGTAAAACGACCATCAAGAACTTCTGACCTTCTATGGCTAGTAACGAATTCGATTTAATCGCCCGGTATTTTGCCCGTCAGCCGGTTCAGCGGAGTGATGTTGCGCTGGCGATTGGCGACGACTGTGCTTTGCTTGAAGTCCCGGCTGGCTGCCAGCTGGCCGTCAGTACCGATTCTCTGGTATGCGGGAATCATTTTCTGGCGGGTATGGACCCGGCACTGGTGGCAAAGAAAGCACTGGCAGCCAATCTGAGTGATCTGGCGGCCATGGGGGCGACACCGGCCTGGGTATCCCTGGCAATCACTCTGCCTGAAGCGGACGAATCCTGGCTGGCCCGCTTCTGTGACGGCTTTTTTGAGATGGCTGATTACTATCAGGTTCAGCTCATTGGCGGTGATACGACCAAGGGACCGCTGAGCCTGACGCTGACGGTGCATGGCTTTGTACCTCAGGGGCAAGCGCTGACCCGGCACGGTGCCAGTGCCGGTGATCTGATTTATGTCACCGGTAATCTCGGCGACAGTGCGGCAGGATTGGCCGTCTTACTAAAGCAGGTCACGGGCACTAAGCCTGAGCTGGCGGAGCATTTGCTGAACCGGCATTATCAGCCGCAGCCCCGGGTGTTAGCCGGACAAGCGCTGCGTGGAATAGCCTCGGCTGCGCTGGATATTTCTGATGGCCTGATTGCCGATCTGGGCCACATCCTCAACCGGTCGGATGTCGGCGCGGTGATTGATGTTGACCGTCTGCCGCTGTCTGCTGAACTGATGTCATTCTGTGGCGGCGATCAGGATGCTGCCGGGAAACTGGCACTCACCAGCGGCGAAGAATACGAACTCTGTTTTACGGTTCCGGCCCATCACCGTGGTGCACTGGATGTGGCTTTGTCTCATGCAGGCGTGAAGGCGACTTGTATCGGAAACATCCGGGCCGGAGACAGTGTGACACTTGAAAGGAACGGGCTGCCGCTTGATTGGCAGCTGCATGGATACGATCATTTCTCGGGGTAAGTTGTGCGAGATCCCAAACTGTATATCAAACTGAGTAACCCCTGGCATTTGCTGGCAACCGGATTTGGCAGTGGCCTGTCACCTGTCATTCCCGGTACAGTCGGAACGCTGGCGTCGGTACCAATTTACTATCTGCTGATCCAGTTGCCTTACGCGGCTTATCTTGGGATCACCCTGATCGCAGCGCTGGCGGGCATTTACATCTGTCACAGAACTGCGCAGGACATGGGGGTTCATGACCATGGCAGTATTGTCTGGGATGAATTTGTCGGCTTTTGGATCACGATGGCCATTGCTCCGCCGATGAGCCTGCCCTGGGTGATCAGCGGTTTTATTCTGTTCCGTTTCTTCGACATGGTGAAACCCTGGCCGATCAGCTGGCTGGATAAAAATGTCCATGGTGGCGTGGGGATCATGGTCGATGACATCCTGGCCGGTTTCATGGCCATGATTACGCTGTGGGGGCTGGGCCACTGGATGGGCTGGTAGTCCCGAAGTGAAGCCTTCTGTGAAGCCGTGCATTGTGCACGGCTTTTTTGTCCAATTTTTAACCCTTCATCGTATCGTCTTTCACGCTAAGCTAAAGCTGATTCCCGCTGCCTTGAGGGAGCAGAATGCGTTGCGGAAGACTGATTTGTTTACTGATGATTTTGCTGACCTGTGCTGTGAAGGCACAGGTTTACCCGTCAACGGGAGCTGCGTGGCTCTTTCCCGGTGGATGGGAAGAACCGCTGACGACGTCACGCTTTCACTCGGCAGAAGCCGTAAAACAGTGGGAACTGCACCATGCTGATCTGGTGCTCGGAAGCTGGCAGTCTCCGGCGCTCAATCAGCAAAGCCACGTACTCCTTCCGTTTCAGCTCCAGAATCTGTCCTGTCATCCGGATGAACAGCGTCAATGGCTTTACCGTCAGGCAGGATTGGCGGGTGTGGAGCCAGAACGCCTGTTTCTGCATTATGCCGAAGATACCCGCCTGTCCTGGCAGGATTCTGCGTCATCTCCCTTTCCGGAACTGCCTGAGCCGCAGCCCCGGCAGTTCTGGACTGAGCTGAACGGCCAGTTCAGCACGGCAAACCTGCCGGTATCTCTGGTGGAATCACAGTCCCTGATCCTGATGGCAGATGATCCGTTCACGGTACTTGAGCTGGAAGCCGGCAGGCCGCCAATGCAAGTACTGTGGCAAAGCCCCATTGGCTGGCAGCTGCTTGATGTGCGATGGCAGCAACAGGGCGAAACCCTGTTTACGGGCTATTTGACCATGCCAGACGGATGGCAGCCAGCGGTGCTGACGGGAACCACATCAGAGGCTGCCTGGACGATCGCATTGCGCTGGCCGCAGGAAACCCGTGTCGCTTCGGTTCGGTTACAGCCCTGGCTGGTTCAGGATACCAATGGTTTATTTGTTCCCGGCTGGGACCCGGTGAATGACAAAGATCAGAACGGATTGCTCAGCGACGATGAATTCCAGAGCCGGATCAATCCTTCCGCGAGTGCCCGCTTTCCCTATCAGGCCCGGGTGCTTGTCAGTGGCCGCCGCCCGGCATCTTCTTGTGTATACCGGGCGAATCTGAGCGATCCGGCAATCCAGGTTTTGCTGATGAGATGGTATCGATACCATTGGCGCCGTGAGGGCGTCGCTGGTGGCTACCTGCCACGACTGAAGCCATTACTGGCTGGAAGCAATATCTCGGTCGACAGTGGGGGGCAGTTACTGGAGCTGCCTTTGGTGGCAGGGACAGCAGAGGCCGAAGACCGCTATTTTGAAATGCTGGTGGCATTACTGAACAAGATGAAACATCAGTTTTCGCCGCCAGTGCTTGCTGCCGAATTCTCAGGGCTCTCGCTGTGGCAGCAAAATGCACCGGAAGCTGCCTTGAAAGGATTGGTGGACATCTGGGTGCGGCCCCGTTTGATCTCCCCGGCGATGGGATTGGCGAAGCTGCAGCAAAGCTGGCAGCAATTTTCTTTGAGTGCAGACGGGGTACAGAGTGTGCTGATGGTTTCGATGCGAGACGGTTACAGCGATTTACACCCCAGTGACAGTAATGCCTGGACGCGTGATACGGAAACCGGACTGGCACTCTATTACCTGTTCAATCAGCCGGGACTGACGTATTACCACAATTGGGGCAACAGCCAGACTTATGACAGCACCAATACGACGGTGCGGGACTGGTATCGCCCCGGCTTGCCCAAGAACTGGGTCTATCAGCCATCCGGGATGCTGAGGGGCGATCTGGGGAAACCCGTTGCTCCGCCGAAAGGGTATAAAGTCGTCTGGTGGCAGGCGGACCCGTTAAGCGGAGACAGCCGAAAGCCGGTGTTGGGGGCGCATCAGATGCTGCCTGCGAACTGGTTCTGGCTCTATCGCAGCGGCTGGTTCAGCAAACAGCCAGCAGAAGGGGTGATTGCCCGGCGGTATGAACATGGTCTGGTGGTTTACCGGGCAATCCAAAAGGCCGGGCAAAAAAGCTTTCTGGAAACCAGGCCGATGCGCATTTCCCTGCCCGGTACTTATGAGCAGGTATTTTATGACGGCAGTACAGGAGAACCGATCAATTATATTGAATTGGGGGGGTATCAGGGGGCTGTCCTGCGTAAATCTGCGCAGGAACAGTGAAGTGGCAAGGAAGTGCAGAAAAGGATGAGGCGGAAAATTCCGCCTCATGAGTCGAAGCTGATGAATCAGCTGAGCAGCAGGCTGTCGTCAGCCAGCTCTTCGCCCCGCACTTTGCTGAACATCTCCAGCAGATGTTTCACGTCCATATTGGCCCGCTCCTGACCTGCCACATCCAGTACAATATTCCCCTGGTGAAGCATGACGGTCCGGTCGCCATAGGCGAGGGCATCTTTCATGGAGTGAGTCACCATCATCACAGTCAGGTCAAATTCCTCGACCACGCGCTTGGTGAGTTCCAGAACGAAAGCGGCCATTCTTGGATCCAGTGCTGCTGTATGTTCATCAAGCAGCAACAGCTTACTGTCAGCCAGCGTCGCCATGACCAGACTGACAGCCTGACGCTGTCCGCCGGATAACAGGCCTATGCTGTCTCCCAGCCGGTCTTCCAGTCCCAGGCCCAGAATACTGATCCGTTCCTGAAACAGTTTTCTGCGCTGTGACGACAAGGCCAGCTTCCAGGTACGGCGGCTGCCGCGCTGCATGGCCAGCGCCATATTTTCCTCAATGGTCAGTGAGGCGCAGGTTCCTGCCAGCGGGTCCTGAAAGACCCGGGCTGCATACTGTGCCCGTTCATGCACCGCTTTGCTGGTGACATCAACGCCATTGATAACCACTTTCCCGTCGGACATCGGGGTTTCCCCGCTGATGGCACCCAGCAGGGTGGATTTACCGGCGCCATTTGAGCCGATGACAGTCACAAACTGGCGTTCCGGGACCGTCAGGTTGACCCCGCGCAATGCCTGATTTTCAAGAATGGTGCCTTCATTGAAGGTAACGCGGATGTTGTTGAGTTCAATCATAGTGTTCTTACCTTCTGGTCCGGCTTACGCGAGCTTCTTTTTTGTGGCAACGGCCTGTTTTTTCTTCCGCTGAAAATTGCGCTTCATCTTCGGTGCAATCAGCGCCAGCGCAACCAGAACTGCGGTGATCAGGTTCAGGTCGGAGGCTTTCAGACCGAACATGCCGGTACTCAGCGCAAACGCGACCGCCAGACGATAAAGCACGGAGCCCAGAATTACGGCAACAACCGCTACCCAGATTTTACGGCCCGGGATCAGGGTTTGACCCAGGATCACCGCAGCCAGACCGACCACAATGGTGCCGACCCCGGAGGTCACGTCGGCGAAGTTGTTGGTTTGTGCAAACAGCGCACCGGAGAAACCGACAAATGCGTTTGACAGCGCCAGACCAAAGTAGGTGTAAAGGGCTGTATTACCACCCTGGGCACTGACCATCCGGCTGTTCACGCCGGTAGCGCGCAGTCCCAGGCCAAAATCACTGGCCAGCAGGCGAACCACAAACCAGCCGCTGAAGATCACCAGTGCCAGAATGACCGCCAGGCGGATCAGGCCAGCATCCATTCCGGTGTCAAAAGCGAAGTTTTCGAATGGGGTCAGAATGGTGTCATCGCCCAGCAGCGCCAGGTTCGGACGCCCCATAATACGGATGTTGATCGAGAAAGCGGCGATCATCGTCAGGATACTGGCCAGCAGGTGCAGGATCCCACAACGTACGGCAAGAAAAGCGGTCACCAGACCACACATTCCTCCGGCCAGCACCGCCAGCATTGTCGCAAGCCAAGGGTTGACTCCGGCGATAATTGCGGTCGCAGCGACAGCAGCCCCCATCGGGAAGCTGCCATCAACAGACAGATCCGGAAAATCCAGAACACGGAAAGTGAGATAAACGCCAAGAGCAACCAGGCCATAAACCAAGCCGATTTCCAGCGTACCGATCAAAGCAAAGAAAGACATCAACTGCTCCTTATTCCTTGCTGGCACCGGCGGGTCGGCCGGTGCCTGAGAGATGTGTAGTTATTTGGTGATTGAGGTTGCGCGGCTAACCAGTGATTTCGGCAAAGTGATGTGCAGTTTCGCTGCCACTTTTTCATTCAGGGCCAGGTCGGAACCGACCGCGACTTTGACTGGCAGTTCAGAGACTTTCTTGCCTTTGAGCAGGGCATCGACATAGTCGGCGGTCTGAACACCAACCTGATAATAGTCAAAGCCCAGTGCGGCCAGTGCACCACTTTCAATATAAGTTGTGGATGCTCCAATCACAGGAATACCCGCCTGGTTACCAGCATTGACCAGTCCTTCAACGGCACTGGCGACGGTGTTATCTGTCGGGGCGTACAGAGCATCGGATTTCGCAGCAACGATTTGAGCGGCTGACTGCACGTCTGCACTCTTCAGTGCTGTGCCTTCAACGACTTCCATACCTTTCTCTTTTGCAGCTTTACGCAGCAGGTCAACCAGAGCGACGGCGTTGGCTTCGCCCGGGTTATAAATCACACCAATTCGCTTGGCATCTGGAAGGATCTCTTTAATCAGGTCGACATGCTGTGCAACCGGAGAGAGATCTGACAGGCCGGTCACGTTGCGTTCCGGCTTCTCGGTATTACGAACCAGTTTGGCACCGACAGGATCGGTGACTGCAGTGAAAACAACGGGAATTGAACGGGTGGCTGCAGCCAGGGCCTGGGCGGTCGGTGTGGCAATGCCAACCAGAACATCGGGCTGTTCACCGACAAACTGCTTGGCAATTTGTACTGCGATAGCCGGGTTACCCTGAGCCGTCTGATAGGTGAATTCCAGGTTTTTGCCTTCTACGTACCCTTTTTCTTTCAGGCCATCCAGTAAGCCCTGACGGGTTGCGTCCAGCGCCGGGTGTTCAACGATCTGTGAAACGGCAACTTTTGCCATCTCAGCCAGCGTTGGCGTTGCTGTGAGCGCCAATGCCGCAGCAATACAGGCCGCAGAAAGCAGTTTGGTTCCCTTCATAATCCAATCCTTGTTCTGGTGTGATAACGAGACGGGCCACTGGCTGGGCCATCAAAAACACCCGTCATTGGCATAATGTTTTAGCTCAATGGGAAAAGAAAGAACATCCAAAAATTAACAACAATGTAACAAGGTTTGGGGGTGATAAACTGAGTTTTGGTTATTGGTTGGTTTTATATATTGCTTTCATGGCTGTTTATTGGTCAAAAGTTAGACGTTTCACTTTGTATTTGGTGACTTATTTTTTATTGGTATTTTTGTGATTACAGTGAACTGCCGCTCACTCGCAGTGACGGAAATTGGCGCGTTGCATGTTTTGTGAACAATTTCTTCAGGAATGAAACGGTTGATGCACAAGAAGGGGAGGTGTAACAGGCAGCCGGATATCGGCTGCCGGGGGAGCGCGGGATTATTCACTAAGACAGGTCAATTGACTGCTGCGCTGTTTCAGGTTGGAGAAGGCCGCTTTCATATTGGCTTCCTGCACATAGCGTTGCGGCATGGGATGGACTTCGACCTGAAAATCAGGTGAACCTTCGGCAACGGGGCTGTCCTGGGTGACCGGAGTCACCATGACAACTTTGAGCCCGGGATGACGGGCTGCAATGCGGGACGCTGTTCCCAGTCCTTCTGCCGTGTGGAACCGACCGGCGACGTGCAGAATCTGGTGGCCGGGATGGGTTTGCAGGTAGTCGACCATGCTTTCGGCCATGGTGTCGTCCCAGGCGGTTTGGGCGGCAAATTGTCGCTCGGTTTGGGCTTGATCACCATGGTGCATAGATGCAGTGAATTTTTCTTTGTAACGGTCATTTTCCAGTGTAAGTGACTGAGCAACCCACTGGCGCTCTGAGGCAGGAAGACGGTTGAGGTAATCGGGACCGTAGCGGCCGACGCAACGCACAATCGATTTCGGCGCATTGCTGGCAATGACATCCAGATGATGTTCACGGGCAAACTCGATCAGCGGACGGTAGTCTGATTCATAGTTTGGCCAGGCATTGCCTTGCTGAATCAGCGTTTGTTCACCAATTTCACCATTGAGGTACTGGTTTACGACGCTTTGTTTATCCCGGGTAAACTGCTCCATCGACAGAGCCAGGTCAGGGCGATTGGCATACATGGCTGCCAGCAGACGGGTTTGCAACAGGTGGGTTCCCGGATGGCTGTGCCATTCTCCTACCAGCACAATATCGGCGTCAGACAACGCCTCAGCAAGCTGTTGCTCTGTCAGAGAGGCGCCTTGAGGTGAGCGAATGGTGTAATCATAAAATGTGTCAGGCGGAGCTTGTTCAACCGGTGCTGACGGTGTTGTACAGCCACTGAGCAGGGCTGTCAGTATAAAGGCATAGCCAGTCTTCATGCATATCATCCTTTCTCCTGAATCGTCGTACTGACTTCGTATCAGTCACAGTATGGACGGTTCAGTGTGTTCTTTCATGGACGCTATGATAGAGAAGACTGGCAGAACACTCAATAGTAATGAGAATTAATTTCAATTAGGTTGCCGAGATTTCAGTTTCCGACAACTGATAAACGCGAAGTGTGAAATCAGCCTCGCAATGAAACGCCTGCTGCTGGGCCAGGAATTGCCAGACCGAATCCGGGGTCTTCCAGGCAAACGGGGTCATCTGCATCAGGGCGGTGGCTTCTTTGCCGTCGAGTGTCATTTCGTAATGTAACTGCTCTTCGTGGATCAGTGACATACCGGGCAGAGATTCTGCCGGAATATCATGCGGCCTGACCTCTTCATAGATCTGGGCTTTTAACTGATGCAGATGCCGTGCTGCCGGGGTCACGGTCAGCAAAACCCCTCCTGGTTTCAGAGTGCGCGTAATTTCATCTGCTTTGCAGGGCGCGTAGATGCGCACCATGGCATCCAGGCTGTTATCGGCGAAGGGCAGGCGATGACTGGAAGCAACACAGAAATGACAATCTTTGTAGCGTTTTGCTGCGTACCGGACCGCAACTTTTGAGATATCCAGCCCGTGTACTGTCAGTGCCGGATGCTGGTCGCTTAAAGCCGTGAACGCGGACGTGTAGTAGCCTTCCCCGCAACCGATATCCAACAGACGGTGACTGTTCGCCGGCGCATACCGGTGGAGCAGCGCAACCACTTTGTCTTTCATCGGCGCATAATGGCCTGCTTCAAGAAATGCTCTTCTGGCCTGCATCATCTCTTTGTTGTCGCCGGGATTTTTCGAACTTTTATGATGAACCGGCATGAGATTGACGTAGCCTTCTTTGGCCTGATCAAACTGATGGTTTTGCTGACACCGCCAGTAATTTTCCCGGTGTTCGAGAGGCTGATGGCATAATGGACATTGATAAGGCATGAGAGAGCACCGAGTGTCAAAACGCAGGATTGTACCTTGTTTTATCCGGGCAGAGAACCCGAAAACCGGCCGCTGCGGTCTGGTTTTATAATCGATCGGGCTAAAGAAAAAAGTGATCTTTTTCACAGAAAAATATTAAGCAGATCAATGTGAAACAGGCACAGTTTTATTAAGGGCATATTCAGGGAAAGAAGTTACTCTGTTTGTGCATATAGTGAATCTCTGCTCTATGCTGTCTTTTGAGGTTGTGAAGATTTAATGGAGCCGGCTTCAGGCTTTAACTGCCTTTCCCTGAGGCCGCTTCTGCTGTTTCCAGCCTTTTTTTTGCGCTTCGGGTGACCCTGATGATTTGGTGGAAGCCCCGGATATTGACTCAAGGAAACGAAGATGAAAAAAACATTAGCAGCGGCAATTATTTCCAGCTTATGTGTCAGTGGTGCGAGCTACGCAGCCAATATCTACAAAGGAGAAGATGGCAGCGAAGTGAATGTGTACGGCCGTCTGGGATATAACATCACAGACAAAGACACCAACGAAAATGATACGAATGGTGAATTCGATGCCCGTATCGGACTGGGCGGTTCACAGCCAATTAATGATCAGTTTTCTGTGATCGGCTGGGCTGAGTATCAGGTGGGTGCAGCTGAAGCTGAAAACTCAGGCGGCGACAGCCTGTCTCCGCGTTATGTCTGGGCGGGTATCGACGGTAAGGAATTGGGTAAAGTGACGGGTGGCCGTGTGGCGTCTGGTCTCATTATGTTCACCGATATCGTGGACGTGTTCGCTCTGTCTGATATTGCAACAGCGCGTCAGGCCAACCGGGTTGACGGTACAGCCGTACAGGTCTTCCGTCAGGACGCCACGCTGCAGTACCAGAACAGTGTGAACGGACTGGATTTCTCGGTTGCCTATATTTTTGGCAATAATGACGTCAACCGTTTTGGTGAAGTACTGGACTACGGTATGAATGCGGCGGCCCGATATACCCTGGACTTGGGTGAAGGCGGCAGCCTGGCACCAGTACTGGCTTATCAGTACAGTGAAGATAAAGACGGCAACGAATATAACTTCTGGGGGATTGGTGCCACCTATAAGATAGGTGCTATCTCTCTGGGTGCAGAATACTCCGAAGATGAGCTGGATACCGGAGCTGCCAATAAGAGTAAAGATGAAGTCTGGGAAGTGGTTGCCATCTATGATCTGAACGATTACTGGACCCTGCGTGGTGGTTACCGCAGCCTGGAGAACACGGATGGGGATGAACTGGAACTGAAAGACACGACCCTTGAAGCTCAGTATCACCTGACCAGCCGTTCTTCACTGTTTGCCAGCTATGTCTTCCGTGATGGAGATAATGGCACCAATGGCGGTGCTGACTTCGGTGATGCGGAGGAAGATTTCTATCAGCTGGGAATCCGTTACGAGTTCTGATTTCCCGAATTCAGTGACGAAAAAGCCGGGGCAGTGCTCCGGCTTTTTTTGTTTCGGGCTTGTCCCGCTTATCTTGCTTTGTAGTCTGCTTTATCGAGACTGTGCTTTTTCATTCTCAGATAGAGCTTTTTACGCGGAATTTGCAGGTAGTTCGAGACTTCATTAATACGGCCGCTGAACAGGTAAAGCGCATCCTCAATGACCCGTTTCTCATAACTGTCGATCAAATCGTCCAACGGACTGCTCATCTGTGCTAAGGGCTTAGTACGTTCCTGCCCCGTCAGCTTCACGATACCAATGGCATAGAGCTCAGCGACGTTGCGGAGTTCAAGCACATTTCCCTGCCACTGATGGCGGTTGAGGGTATTGATATAGGCTTTATCAATCACCGGGACTTGTTTATTCAGCTTCTGGCAACTGGCATTCAGGAAGTATTTGAATAAAGGCGTGATATCACTGACCCGCTGGCGCAGTGGTGGCATGATAAAACGAACCTGGCTGAGGAAGTAAAACAGCTCCGGCACCAGAGACTCATTTTCCACGGCACCTTCTGCGGTACCTTCGAGAATCGCCAGCACTCTGACTTCCCGTTTTCCCAACCGCTCCTGTTCGAGTAAGAATCGACACAGCCAGCGTTGTGATTCCGGCGGCATGGCAGGCAGGTTGTTAATACAGATGCTGCCGCCACGCGCGTTAATCATGGCCCGTTGCAGATCCGGGGTCCGCTCCACTCTGGAGCCACACAGCTTAATCAATGGTCCCTGGCTGATGTCACTGTGCTGGTGCAGCAGACTGGCAACGGTGTGGCGGCCTGTGCCTGTTTCACCTTCGATCAGAACGTCTTTATTGTTATTGGCCGCCAGGGTGATTTGTTCGCGGATGCTCTCGATACGCGGACTGTCCCCCAGCAGGACATCATGGGTTGTTTGCTGCACTCTCTTGCGGTGAGAGACGAGTTGCTTTCGCTGCGGCAGGTGTTTCTCAAGCAGGGTTATCAGTTCGGCGGGTTGCAGCGGTTTTTGCAGAAAATCGACGGCACCATTTTTCAGGGCATCAACGGCCATGGGAATATCGCCGTGCCCGGTAATCATAATGACGGGTAAACTGTCATCCAGCGCTTTGACCTGATGTAAGACATCTTTACCACTGGTGCCCGGCATATACATATCCGTGATCACAACCCCGGGCCAGTCTTTGTGCAGCAGGGCCAGAGCCTGCAGTGGGTCTGTGGCCGTTTTTGCCTGATAACCAGCCACCTCAAGCAGGTGCTGATAGGCATCTACAACATCCTGATCGTCATCAATGATCAGCACTTCAATGTTATCGTTAATCGTCATACTTCTTTAACTCCAAAACGACCATAGCGCCTCCTTGCAATGTTGAAGCAAGGTAAATATTGCCTTCGATTCTGTTCATGATGGAACGGCAAATGTTTAATCCCAGCCCGAGTCCCACATCTTTGGTGGTGGTGAAGGGAACAAAGAGTTTCTCTATGATACTGGCCGCAAATCCGGGGCCGGTATCGCAGACAGCCAGTCTGAGTGACTGGTTGTCTGAATGATTGTCGAGCACATCGACATGGATTTCCCGGGTATGACAGCCCGCTACGGCATCGCAGCTGTTGACGAAGAGGTTCACCAGAACCTGTTCAAACTGAACCGGATCCGCCAGGACCTGGTAGGGGGTGTCGACGAGGTACTGCAGCGTAGTCTGCTGTATTTTCAGGCGACTCTCGATCAGTTGCCGGGCATGGCAGAGCGACTGCTGGATATCGATCGCCTGAACAGCACGGTTGGCAGACTGTTTTCTGGCGAAATTTCTCAGGCTGGAAATGATCCGGCCCATCCGTTCCGTGAGGCTTTCCATCTTATCCAGACTGGCGGGCAGCTGGGTATAATTGTCCTGACTGACGGCCATTTTCGTGGCAAACAGGTGCGTTGACATGGCCGATAGCGGCTGGTTCAGTTCATGAGCCAGTGAGGTCATGGTCTGACCGACCACGGCCATTTTTGCAGCCTGAATCAGTTCGTCCTGAGTTGACCGCAGATCGGCTTCAATCCGTTTCCGGTCTTCAATTTCTGCTTTTAACTGGCGGTTTCGTTTGGTCAGAGACTCTGTTTTTTCATGTACCATTCCTTCCAGCCAGCGTGCTGCACTTTCCTGTTCGGTAATATCTGTCATCGTGATGATGACTTTGTCTTCATGTCCCTGATTGAAATGACGGAAGTCCAGCCGCAAGTAACGCGGCTCCTGATGCTGTGTATGCCTGATGGTCAGGCTGCAGGCCCTGTTCGTTTGTAAAAGGCTTCCTTTCTGAAACAGGCGCTTGAGGCGTGTTTCCGTGTTGTGGTTGAAGAGGGACCATAAGGTGTGCCCTTTGGGAATGGAGCCGGTCTGAAACAGGGCCTGTGCACTGGGGTTGACTGACTCCACAACACCGGACAGGTCACAGGTAATGATACTGGCCTGGGTATTATTGATCAGGTTGAGGGCATTGGTTTGCTGCATTTCCAGCATCTGCTGGCGGAACTGACGCAGACTGTCCCCCAGCAGACCGATTTCATCATCACCGTCAACCTGAATGGTCGCGTTCAGATCGCCGTGTGCCACGGCATAGAGGTCGTGGCTGAGCTGGTTCAGCCGAGTGACGATCCCCCGGCTGACCAGATAGACAGAAAGCAGGACAGATAATGTAATCGCCAGCAGGACCACGCCCAATAAGATGTAACTGCTGATGATCACCGACTGCCGGGTATGATCATTGAGTGCCAGCAGCGAGCTGTCTGCCTGATCAACCATGGCCTGAATGAGTTCTTCCTGATAAACCAGGCGGTTCTGAATTCGCTTATCATAGATGTGGACAGATTTTTGCAGACTGGACAGAGTCTGCAGCTGTCTTTCCACCGGACCGCCGGGTTCAACCAGGCTCACCAATTCATTGAGGTGCTGAAGAAAAAGCAGGGTCGACGGATAGTGGCTGAGTACATCGCCCATGCTTTTCAGTTGCTCTGTCTTGTGGCCGAGATACTGAAAGCTATTGGAAATATCCCGGTTTTGATTTTGCAGGAAGATATCTTTGACCAGCTGATGCAGTTCATTTTCCTGAATGGTGATGGACTGTAACAGGGAAAATTCATCAATGTTTGCCCGGATTTTCCCGTCATCCAGCTGCTTGGGATCCAGGCGTGTCAGCTGCCATTCCAGTTCCTGCCGGATCGGGACCAGCTCTTCAACAATGTTCTGGTGCAGCCAGTTCAGCCGGGTTTCCGACTGAGCCAGTGTCAGCAGCAAGCTGGTCCTTTTATTCAGTAGCTTGGTGTAGGCCTCGATATCACTGAGCAGGGTTTCAAGTTCGATCTTCAATGCCGGATATGAGGCCAGGCTGGCTGTATTGGCAATGGACTCGGTAATTTGCGCAGCTTCCTCAGTAATTTTTTGTTTCAGCTCGGCGTGGCGTGCATGATCTTTGTTGAAGCTGATTTTATGCAGCGTATCTTTCAGTGCTGCGGTATCACGTTCCAGATGGTAGCTGGCACGCAGCGTGGGCAGGTTTTTGCTGACGATTGCATCAATCTGATCATCCAGGCTTTCCCAGGTAATCAGAGCAATCAAGCTGACGCCAATGCTCAGGAAAGCCATCAGGCTGATAGCACTGATTAACCGGTTGCCAATCGTTTTTCGTTTCAGCATTACGGCACCTGCTTCTGAGAGAAGAGGATGGCCTGAGTCAGCTGAATTGATTCCTGTAAATGACGGCTCATTGCATCCTGCAAGCTTTCAAGTTTCTGTGCCGAATCCGGGTGACGACTGGGATCCTGCAGGGCAGTGAAAGCGGGCTGATGTGCCTGTTCGTGTCGTATCACCGGGGTCGATGCCAGTGTTACCGCTCGTGCGAGTTGGGCTGCCTGCTGCGGTTCAAGACCGGGCAGTCGGCGGACCTCATGAATCATATGCCAGGCTTGATTTAATAAGGGGAGCTGTTTGCTGATACTGATGTCGAACAATTGCTGGACGAGGATGGCGCGCTGATGCAGTAATTCCTGATTGAGCGGGAACGTGGCGACTTCAAGCTGCGGCCGCGCGTGTCGTCGCAGCTTATATAGTGGTGCCTGTTCGCTCTGTTTCTGCAACGCTTCTGAAAGCATGAATTGCACAAAGTTTTTCCCGTACGGGGAAGACGTGTCAGTTGAAAGCGCCGCAAGATAACCGGGCAGGATCAGGCTGTCCGGCTGGTAGCGGAAATGAACGAATGGAAACATGGCCTGATGTGCCTTGGCATCACTGTTGATGACCAGACCAACGCCAGCCTGACCACTGGTGACGATATGACTGACTTTTTCGCTGCTGGCTGAAACGCTGTCCAGATTCCCGCCAATCTGCAACAGCAGTCCCCAGTCGTGCTCCCAGCCATGTCGTTGCAACAGATTCTCGACCATTTGGTGCGTCGTGGCGGAGCGCGAGGGGCTGCTCATGACCAAATGGTTGTAGTAGAGCGGATCGGTCAGGGCTTCCAGTCGTTGTGGTGCAGGTAACTGATGCTTATCCAAATAACGCTGGTTCCAGATCAGGCCATAACCGGAATACCCCAGAACCGCAATATATTCTGTATCCATCGGGCTTTTGTGAGGGGTAAGGCGGGCAACCAGGATCAAAGCATTGTGGTTGGTCAGGGGCCGGAAGAGCCGGGTTGATGATGAGAACACGACATCAACGTCATGGTTTGGGGCCGAGAGCATGGCCAGAGCATCGGCTTCACGACGCTGCAGGATTTGAACATCCAGATTTGGGTAATGCTGCTGAAAAAGCTCAACGCCGGGGGAGAGCAGAGCCGGATTGTCAGTGGTCAGGATCACCAGTTGTTCCCTGCTTCCGGCAAAGGCGGTGCCGGAGATCAGAATGAGTACGATGAATCGCCTGAATAACATGACCCGAGTCCTTTCGAATGTAACAACAGATATTCAGTGTGTAACCATCTTTCCGGTGTAGCCTGGTTACAGGTATCAGCAGAATCGTGTTGATGCGTTTATATATAAGTTTGCTGCTATCGGGACAGGAAATTCAGAAACGGTTTTCTGAAGTATTCATTGCTTATCGATTTTCCTGTGCCGGATCGCTTACTTGGGCCTGTTTTGACCCAAACTCACTTAAAGCATGTTTTAGATCACACAAATCTACCGGAACATCAGAATTCGCCAATGTTTAATTTGCAAAAAGATGTGTCAATACTCTGACGTATTTTCGTCATGAATACCAATGTGAATGAGAGAAAGAGTGATGGGGGCAGCGTGTGCTGCCACCCCGGAGATGAATTTTGTAATCTCCGTAACTTTTGTTGCCTGGTTCAGGCGTTGAGAATTTGCTGAATTTCAGTCGCTGACAAATGATACTGGCGAGGGCATTTCTGCCAGACGGTCAGCATACGGCGGTATTTGCTCTGCATCGGCACATGACTGTTGAAGTGGTGCTCAGAGGGCAGAAAATGCGGATACAGTTTTTCAACTTCAGCCAGGAAGCGAACATAGTGCATTTGCTGAGGTTCGCTGATGGCGTCAAAACCGAGAAACGTGAGCCGACGGCAGTCAATCTGCTGCTGGTTTTCTGCGGACAACTGCTTACAGGATTCCTGCATGGCATGGTGCATTTCCATCACTTCGATGATTTCTTTACATTCAGCTTCGGGAATGGCACCAAAGTCTTTGTCCAGCTCTCGCAGTTGCAGACCATAACCCCGTTCGACAATGGTTTGCAGACGGGCATATTTGGCGGCGTTGTCTGAATCAAGCTGAGCCATCAGACGGTACTGATTAGACAGAATGAGGCGTTGGGCGTTTGTCATTTCCATAGCAATGTCCTGCAATTTTTTCACTGTTTACAGCTTAGCAGGATGTACCGCACAGCTATTGATCTGACAGGGTATTCCTGATTTTTTTCGTCAAATGATCGGTGCTGCGGATGTATAATTGTGCCGCCGGGCATTTGGGCAATCTATACCCTGATTTCGATGACAAGGATGTAACTGATGACAACACTTTCCTGGATAGGCTGGGCGGTCTGGCTTTTGATTTTGCTTGCCTCGTATCCCAGAGAGTTTTATCCGAAATTCAGACAGGAGAAAGACTATCAGCATCTGGTGCTGGGCTCGGCTGTTGCCCTGTTTTTGTTATGGAGTCTGCGTGCCGGACTGGTCGACGGGCTTCAGGTCCATTTTCTGGCACTGACTGTTCTGACATTGTCACACGGTTGGCGGATTGCGATTTGGATCAGTGTTTTACCGGGTATCTTGCTGGCTGTTTTCGGACTTGTGGCGTGGCAGGATCTTGGGCTGGTGAATCTGACGGGCGTGGTCGCGCCGGCTTTGGCCAGTTATGGTGTCTTTTTGCTGAGTTACCGTTATCTGCCGCGTCATTTGTTTGTTTATATTTTTGTGGCTGCTTTTTTTAACGGGGCACTGTCACAGGTGGTTCATATGCTGCTGACGGGGAGCTGGATCTGGCTGGAAGGGGAGTTTCGCTGGCAGTATATCGTTGATAATTATCTGGTTCTGATCCCATTGCTGCTGTTTCCTGAGGCGTTACTGAACGGCATGGCGACCACCTTGCTGGTGGTTTATAAGCCGGAATGGGTCCGGACTTTTGCGGATCGGGATTATATTTTCCGGCAGGATAAATGAGCTGAACCGGGGTTGGATGCCCGCCGGTGCGGGAGTGACGAGAGTCGATTGCACCGGCAGGACATTTATCCGGGAACCATACGGAAGCCGTTCGGTTCACCGTTGATTCAGCGAGCTCAGTACATCACGTTCGGGTGGTACTCCGACAGGATGCCCTTGATTTTTTCCATCACTTCTTTCGATGGTGGTTTGACGCCTTCCAGCGGATAGTCATAACCCATCGCTTCCCATTTGTGGGCGCCCAGCTGGTGATACGGCAGCAGTTCGACTTTTTCAACGTTGTCCATGTCTTTGATAAATTCGCCCAGCAGTCGGGCGGACGTTTCGGTATCGGTGAACCCCGGAACCACGACATGACGGATCCAGGTTTTCTGGCCGATTTTGTGCAGGTAGCGGGCAAAATCCAGAATCCGTTTATTGGGAACGCCCACCAGATCGTGATGAATTTCATCGTCAATCTGTTTGAGATCCAAAAGGACGAGATCCGTAGCTTCCAGCAGCTCATCAATGACGGGTGTATGCTTGCGGACATAACCGTTGGTATCTAAACAGGTATGGATGTTCTCGGCTTTCGCAGCCCGGAAGAAATCGCGGATAAATTCCGGTTGCAGAATTGCTTCTCCGCCGGAGGCTGTGACACCACCACCGGAGGCGTTCATAAAGTGGCGATAGGAGAGTGCTTCTTTCATGAGCTCATCGACGGTCACTTCACGGCCGTCTTCCAGATCCCAGGTATCGCGATTGTGGCAGTACTGGCATCGCAGCAGGCAGCCCTGCATGAAAACGATGAACCGGATCCCTGGCCCATCAACTGTTCCACAAGACTCGAATGAATGAATGCGGCCTTTTACGGACATATGCGCGCTCCCCGATAATGCTTGGTGTCGCTATTCAATAATATACCCAAGTCACCTCAGGATGGCAGCTCAGAAGAGACAGGTTCCGGTGGTCACTTGGGTATATTCCCCACGGCCGGGAAGCCGCGGGGAGCAAGATGACCGGACAGTTTCCCGCCCGGTAAAGTCTTACAGAGAATCAGTGAAGGTTCGTGCAATCACGTCCTGCTGTTGCTCTGTGGTCAGTGAGTTGAATCGTACCGCATAGCCGGAAACCCGGATAGTCAGCTGCGGGTATTTTTCCGGATGTTTCACCGCATCTTCCAGCGTTTCACGGTTCAGCACGTTCACGTTCAGGTGCTGTCCGCCTTCAAGGCCGGCTTCATGATGGAAGTAACCATCCATCAGACCTGCCAGATTCGCGCGGCGAGAATCATCGGATTTACCCAGTGCGTTCGGCACAATGGAGAAGGTATAAGAGATACCGTCTTTGGCATGTGCGAACGGCAGTTTACCGACAGAGGTCAGTGAAGCGACCGCACCTTTTTCATCACGGCCGTGCATTGGGTTGGCACCCGGTGCAAACGGCTGACCTGCACGGCGACCGTCCGGCGTGTTCCCGGTTTTCTTCCCGTACACCACGTTTGAAGTGATGGTCAGGATAGACTGAGTCGGAACAGCGTTACGATAGGTCTTCAGCTGACGAATCTTGTTCATGAAGCGTTCAACCAGATCGCAGGCAATGTCATCGACCCGGGCATCGTTGTTCCCGAATTTCGGATAATCGCCTTCAATATCAAAGTCGGTGGCAATGCCGTTTTCGTCACGGACCGGTTTCACTTTGGCGTACTTAATCGCAGACAGGGAGTCGGCCGCAACAGACAGCCCCGCGATACCACAAGCCATGGTGCGGCGGACGTCACGGTCATGCAGCGCCATCAGAGCCGCTTCATAGCTGTATTTATCGTGCATGAAGTGAATCGAGTTCAGTGCGGTGACGTACTGGGTCGCCAGCCAGTCCATGAAAGAATCCAGGCTTGCCATCACTTTGTCAAAGTCCAGTACGTCATCAGCCATTGGCGCTGACTTCGGACCGATCTGGATTTTCAGTTTCTCATCCACACCGCCGTTGATTGCGTACAGCAGCGTTTTGGCCAGGTTGGCACGGGCACCGAAGAACTGCATGTGCTTACCGACCACCATTGGCGAGACGCAGCAGGCAATGGCGTAATCGTCAGATTCGAAGTCCGGACGCATCAGGTCATCGTTCTCATACTGAATTGATGAGGTGTCGATGGACACTTTGGCACAGAACTTCTTGAAGCCTTCAGGCAGGCTTTCTGACCACAGCACCGTGATATTCGGCTCTGGGCTTGGGCCCATGGTGTACAGGGTATTCAGGAAGCGGAAGCTGGTTTTCGATACCAGCGTGCGGCCATCAACACCCATACCACCGATGGATTCGGTTGCCCAGATTGGGTCACCAGAGAACAGCTCATCATACTCAGGCGTACGCAGGAAGCGGACCATCCGCAGCTTCATGACGAAGTGGTCAATCATTTCCTGAGCTTGTTCTTCGGTGATCTTGCCGGCTTTCAGGTCGCGATCAATATAGATGTCGAGGAAGGTCGAGGTACGACCCAGAGACATCGCGGCACCATTTTGAGACTTCACGGCAGCCAGATAACCGAAGTAGGTCCACTGAATGGCTTCCTGAGCCGTTTCCGCCGGGCGTGAAATATCGAAGCCGTATTTAGCTGCCATTTCTTTCATCTGGCCCAGGGCGCGGTGCTGCTCTGCAATTTCTTCACGCAGCTGCATGGTCATTTGCAGATCTTCGCCTTGTTCAAACTTCGCTTGCAGAGAAGTGAACTGTGCAAATTTGTCCTGCATCAGATAGTCAATACCGTACAGCGCGATACGACGGTAGTCACCGATAATACGGCCACGACCATATGCATCCGGCAGACCGGTCAGAACGCCGGATTTACGGCATTTCATGATGTCCGGGGTATAAATGTCGAACACGCCCTGGTTATGGGTTTTGCGGTATTCAGTGAAGATTTTCTTCACTTGCGGATCCAGTTCGCGATCGTAGGCTTTACAGGAGCTTTCCACCATCCGGATCCCACCATTTGGGATGATGGCACGTTTCAGCGGTGCTTCGGTTTGCAGACCGACGATGGTTTCCAGCGATTGATCGATGTAGCCGGCGTCGTGAGCGGTAATGGTAGAAATGACCGAGGTATCAAAGTCAACAGGTGCATGGGTTGCGTTCTCCTGCTTGATGCCTTCCATCACTTTTGCCCACAGCTGCTGGGTTGCAGCCGTGCCTTCGCTGACCAGGAATGCTTCATCACCCTCGTAAGGGGTGTAGTTTTTCTGG
The DNA here is from genome assembly GCF_023151555.2 of Photobacterium sp. CCB-ST2H9. Classification (NCBI taxonomy): domain Bacteria; kingdom Pseudomonadati; phylum Pseudomonadota; class Gammaproteobacteria; order Vibrionales; family Vibrionaceae; genus Photobacterium; species Photobacterium sp. CCB-ST2H9. Next base: position 2,644,798 of record NZ_CP100425.1, on the reverse strand, counting down.
ATAAAGTCACGGACATTGACTTCGTTTTGCCAGTCACCCGCAGCAAAGCTTTCCCAAGCGTTAGCAAATTGGTCTGCCATAGTATACCTACCTGTTATTCGTCAGTAGAAAGTGTTACAGGCGCTGCACCGATTGTGCAGCGGCTGCATGTGTATCAGTATTTCAGTTTTCACTGAGCCGGGCTTTGATGTGCCGCACGGCTATGCTAAATATTTCATATTCTTCAGGATTATCCCAGCAGCGCAGGGATACCCGGAATCATGCCGACTGCCAGCATGGCACCCAGACAGACAATCAGTGTCAGACCCGGAATAATCAGGCGGTCAGCCAGTGTCAGGTGGTTCGGACGGTCTTTGTCGCCAATCAGGCCGTTGTTATCCAGCAGCATGGTGACCGCCCAGCCGAAGACCGGGTTGACGGCCATCGAGGCAAAGATACAGATCCCGGCGGACTGGCTGGATTTGGCGTCTTTCACCATTTGCATACCGGCTTCCAGCAGTGGCAGGAATACCCCGGCCAGCAGTGCAATCGTCATGACCGGTGGCCAGATCGCAATGTCCATCGGGTAGCCGATAATGGCGACAACAATACAGATGCTGCCCAGTAAAATCGCACCCGCCGGAATCGGACGTTTTGCAATTGCGGCCGGGATCATATAGGTGCCCCAGGATGAGGTGACATTCCCGCCACCAAAGGCTGCCCCAACGATTTGACGGACAGAACAGCCGGTCATGGTGTCGTCGACATCCATTAAGACCTTGTCGGTTTTCTCAGGGTAGTTCATTTCCTGGAAAATGCGGTGGCCCAGAAAATCCGGAGACCACATGGCGACGGCCAGCAGGGCAAACGGTAAGGAAGCGATGAAATGCTCCATGGTCGGTAAGCCCAGTTTCCAGCCGGTTTCAGTTGAACCCCACCAGTAAGCCGGATTCAGGTTTGGCAGTCCCGGAGTGGTATGAAATTCGAAAGGCGCCCCCATCACTGCGGCAATGATGCCTCCGGTGACGGCACAGACCGGAATTGCCAGCCAGCGTTTGCCGATACGGGCCAGAAACGCGTACAGCACAATACTGACAAAAAGAATCAGCACGGCGACATAACCCATGTTGATATCGCCGCCCCAGCTCAGCAGGCTTTTGATCTGGCCGGTCGAGCCGACAAAGCCCAGGAAGATCAGCAGGCCACCGGCAACGCCGTCACTGGTGAGTTTGACCAGTCTTGAGCCCCCTTTGCACAGGCTGAGCGCCAGGCCGAAACCGCCCAGTAAAATCCCCAGTGCCAGCGGGTGACCACCTGCGGCGGCAATCATGCCAATCATTGGGATCATCGGGCCATGGTTACCGGCCAGGTTGGCGCGCGGGTTTAAAAAGCCGGAAACAAGGATACAAAAGAGGGATGCGGACACCAGCATCTCGACCCGCACGTTTTCAACCACAAAGTCAGGGCCCAGGCCGAATGCGGCCGCATAGGAAGACATCACGGCGGAATACATGGCGATGATGCCGATGGTTCCGGCAATGGCCGGGACTAAATCTTCCCACTCAAACCGGAAATCCCGGCCGGGCAGGTTGAGTCCCCATCGACGGGGTTTCATGATCTGCAGTTCATGATCCAGATAGCGTGAGCGGTTTGGAAATGCACTGGCAGGTTGATGGTGAGCCGAATAACTATCGGTTTCCACCTCGGTATGGACGTCACCGTATTGAATGTTTGATGACATAGCGGGCCTCGTTCTACAAGTCAGAAATTCTTTTTATATGTACCGGGGATCGGGCCTGAGTCCGGTACGGATGCACATCTGGCATCGAATATTGATTATGGTGTTAGTTTACTCCCGCTCTTACCCAGCAAATTTGATCCTGATCATTCACTTCTCTCAAATGAAGGAAAACTACGGAAATGCATCTTTTGTCCCGAGAAATACGGGCGATCTTACTAGTTTGTGTAATTAATTTACGTAAGTTGTGTTCTTTTGGCGGGGGGTAGGGGCATCGGAAGGGACGAGACAATCACCCTTTTTTATGCCGGGAATAGTTTTGAGGATGCCGGATGTTGGCAAATCTGTAAGCGCCGTCAAGTTCTGGCTAATTTTCTGGCTCTTTAGGAAGCACATTATCAGTTACTCAATCTGCATGTTTTCCCACTTTGAGATGGTCTGAGAAATCAGCTCATCCGGGGAAATCGGCATAGACGTTGGTGCTGTCATCAGATGGGAACGATTACATTTCAAGGCAACCCGACAAATACCTTCCCTGATCCTGACTTCCTGGAACGTCCGGTGTTGCTTTATTTTCCCGGTGTTTGACACATGTACCTTTGTTTTTGGCCGGAGAGGCAGAAAAGGAACATCTATGAAACTGGGTTTCTATCTATAATTAATGAGATTCTATTGTGTTCGCAGAATAATCAATTGGCAGTGTTTAATGATTAAATATGCGATTTATTCATCTGATAATGCTAAAATCCGAACGTTAACAAAATGTTGTCAATCTGAGTTCGTGGTGATACCTTCGACAAAGGGATGCGAAAACAGACTATCTCTCTGCAGTAAAGGCAGTTGTAGCAGAAAGAACGGAATGTTCTCTAATTGATTGATAAGAAAATAAAGTTACCTGTATAAAGAAATCGTGTGAAACATTGAATCGTTTTCAGAATCAGTTCTCTCCGTTCTTTATATGTTGGCACTGTGTTAATGGTGTCGGTTTGAAGGTTACTGTCGCTGTGCATAAAGGTTTGTGCGGGCAGTATTAAGTACATTCAGCCAGATTTGCATGATTAGTTTTCAGTGCAGTCTGTGGGTTTGACAAAGCAACAGGAGACAAAGCGCATGACAGATGCAGTAGCGCTTGAAGTAAAGGATTTACATAAATCTTTTGGCCAGAACGAAGTGCTGAAAGGGATTTCACTGACAGCGCACCGGGGAGATGTGATCTCCATTATTGGTTCATCAGGTTCAGGTAAAAGTACGTTTCTTCGCTGTATTAACCTGTTGGAAACCCCGACTCAGGGTGAAATCTGGGTCAACGGTGAACTCATTAAAATGAAAAACAACCGTCGCGGTGAATTCTTACCTGTGGACGAGCGTCAGGTTCAGCGTATCCGCTCCCGGCTGGCGATGGTCTTTCAGGGCTTTAATCTTTGGTCTCATATGACGGTTCTGGGGAATGTAATTGAGGCGCCGGTTCATGTACTGGGCGTACCGAAGGCCGAAGCGATTGAAAAAGCAGAAGCCCTTCTGAAGAAAGTCGGCCTGTACGAGAGACGTCATTATTATCCCGGACATCTGTCTGGTGGTCAGCAGCAGCGTGCTGCGATTGCCCGGGCACTGGCGGTTGATCCTGAAGTGATGCTGTTTGACGAACCAACTTCGGCGCTTGACCCTGAACTGGTCGGGGAGGTGCTGGGTGTAATGCAGGATCTGGCTCAGGAAGGCAGGACCATGCTGGTGGTGACGCATGAAATGGCATTCGCACGAGATGTGTCCAATCAGGTGATGTTTTTGCATCAGGGGCTGGTGGAAGAACAGGGTGCACCCGAAAAACTGTTCCAAAACCCAGACTCAGAAAGATTAAAGCAATTTATTTCGTCGATTTACTAAAATATGGATTGAGTTTTACTCAAACCGACATAACTCACAACTTCGCTGATTCAGCGAATCTTTCAACCCGGGCGACATGGCGGGTTGTTGCAAATACAACAGGAGTAAGACAATGAAAAAATGGATTTTGGCTGCCGCAGTCGTTTCTGCTCTGGGTGTGACCTCTGCTCAGGCGAAAGAGTGGAAAGAAATTCGTTTTGGTATCGAAGGCGCCTATCCTCCGTTCAGCTGGACTGAACCCAGTGGTGAGCTGAAAGGTTTTGACGTCGATATGGCCAATGCATTGTGTCAAGAACTGGAAGCCAAATGTAAGATCGTCGCTCAGGACTGGGACGGTATCATCCCGTCTCTGCTGGCCCGTAAGTACGATGCTATCATTGCCGCAATGTCGATCACGGATGAGCGTAAAAAGAAAGTCGACTTTACCCACAAGTATGCTCTGATTCCGAATAAATACGTGGCCAAAAAAGGCACGCAGCTGGACTTCTCGAAAGACGGCCTGAAGGGCGTGAAAATTGGTGTTCAGCGTGCAACTACGCACGATAAGTACCTGACAGACAACTATGGTGATTCCGTTGAGATTGTTCGTTACGGCTCATTCGATGATGCGTATCTGGATCTGAAAGCGGGCCGTATCGCAGCGGTTCTGGGAGATGCTTCTGCGCTGGAAGAAGGTCTGCTGAATAAAGATGGCGGCGATGGTTATGAATTCATTGGTCCTTCGCTGACTGATCCGAAATGGTTCGGTGACGGTTTCGGAATTGCGACTCGTAAGCAGGACAAAGACCTGACTGAGAAGCTGGATAAAGCCATTCTGTCACTGCGTGAGAAAGGTGTTTATAAACAGATTCAGGATAAATACTTCTCATACGATGTTTACGGTGAGTAACCCCCCGGTAACGAGACAATAATGCGTCTCCCGGTGAAATACGCGATATGAATCAGAGAGTGCCGGGTCACAGGTGGCTCGGCACTTTTTACATGGCAAACCCTTTGCAGTTTAAAGGAGTGACCCCTTGCTGGATTTAAAAGGATACGAATGGTCGCTGGTTGAAGGCGCATGGATAACCTTGCAGGTTGCCTTGCTGTCACTGCTGCTGGCGATGACGCTGGGCATGTTGGGTGCACTGGCAAAACTCTCCCGATACCGTACCGCCCGAGTGACGGCTACGGCTTACACCACGGTGATTCGTGGTATCCCGGACCTGGTGCTGATGATGCTTATCTTTTTTGGCGGTCAGGTTCTGCTGAACAACAGTCTTTACGGCATCAATGAGTGGCTGAACAACTACTTCGCTTCGTCGGATCCGGCTCATGAATGGACATCTTACCTGCCCGATTATATTGAGGTCAGTCCCTTTGTTGCCGGTATTCTGACCATAGGTTTCATCTTCGGTGCTTATATGGCGGAAACCTTCCGGGGCGCCATCATGGCGGTGGACAAAGGGGAACTGGAAGCTGCGAAAGCTTATGGCATGAGCAGTGCGATGTCTTTCCGCCGTGTCCTGTTGCCACAGATGATCCGACATGCGCTGCCGGGTTTCGGGAATAACTGGCTGGTTCTGCTGAAAACTACGGCACTGGTTTCGATTATCGGTCTGGATGACATGGTACGGAAGGGGGCATTGGCTGCCGGTACCACCCAAATGCCATTTACGTTCTACATGGCAATCGCTGTGCTGTTTCTGGTGTTTACCTCGCTTTCTACTTCTGCACTGAAGTGGGCAGAGCGTCGGTTCAGTATCCATACGAGGTAAGAGATGGACTTTAGTATTCTGACAGACAGCTGGCAGCTGTACCTGCAAGGCTTTTATACGACCCTCTGGATGGTTGCGCTGGCGCTGGTGATTGGTCTTCTGATTGCCATTCCGATGGGGGTGGCACGGAACAGCAAGAATCCTGTGATCTACGGTCCGGCCTGGGCATATATTTACTTTTTCCGCGGAACGCCTCTGCTGGTGCAGCTGTACCTGATTTATTACGGTGTCAGCCAGTTTATGAATGTTCAGGGCACCCTCTGGGAAGATGCCTGGTTCTGTGCGCTGGTGGCTTTTGTACTTAATACCGCTGCTTATACCGCAGAAATTGTACGGGGCTCGATTAACAGCATGCCGAAAGGAGAAGTCGAGGCCGCGAAAGCTTACGGAATGAGTCACATGCAGGCATTCCGCCGTATCATTCTGCCGAGCTCGCTGCGTCGTGCTCTGCCTGCTTACAGTAACGAAGTGATTTTCATGATCCATGGCTCCGCCGTGGCAGGTATTGTTACGATTATCGACCTGACCGGCGCTGCCCGGATTGTGAACTCGCGCTATTACGCGCCGTTTGAATCCTTCCTGTTTGCCGGTTTGTGTTACATGGTGCTGACATTTACCGTGATCTGGACTTTCCGCAAACTGGAAGGCCGGTATCTGCGCCATATGAAAGCGCTGAGCTGATTCAGCTTTCTCCGGCCAATGAAAAAGCCAGGGGTTACCCCTGGCTTTTTTTGTATTGGTGCGATGATTGGAAATACCCGAATTATTCGAACACAGACCAGATCGGTGCGTGGTCGGACGGTTTTTCAATCCCGCGCAGTTCATAGTCAATCCCAGCTTCATGGCAGCGCGCTGCCAGTGAAGGGGTCGCCAGAACCACGTCAATGCGCAGACCACGGTTGTCGTCGAACCCTTTGGAGCGGTAATCAAACCATGAGAACTTGTCATCCGCATCCGGATGCAGCTGACGGAAAGTATCGACAAACCCCCAGTCCAGCAGCTTTTTCAGCCACTCGCGTTCAATAGGCTGGAATGAACATTTTCCGGTCTGCAGCCAGCGTTTGGCATTTTGCGGGCCGATACCGATATCCAGATCGATCGGGCTGATGTTGATGTCACCCATGACGATCAGCTCTTCATCGCTGCTGTGGTGCGCCTCAAGATAGGTCATCAGATCCGCGTAGAATTTTTCTTTGGCCGGAAATTTGATTTCGTGATTGATGTTTTCACCCTGAGGGAAATAACCGTTCAGGATGGTGACCTGCTTACCGTTGGCCTGCTCAAAAGTAGCCATAATCATCCGGCGCTGTGCTTCTTCGTCATCAGTCGGGAAGCCTTTGCGGACATGAACCGGCTCTTGTTTGCACAGCAGCGCCACACCATAGTGTCCTTTCTGGCCATGGTGATACACCTTGTAGCCCATAGCTTCAACGTCTTCTAACGGGAAAGCTTCGTCATGAACTTTGATTTCCTGCAGACCAATGACATCCGGCTGATGTTTATCGATGACGGCTTGCAATTGGTGGAGTCTTGCTCTTAATCCATTGATATTAAATGAGATGACTTTCATTTGAATTCTGTTCTGTCAGCATGGGAAATGTGGTCATCCTAGCATAGTGCCTGAATGAGCGTAAGCGTTGTAAAAGTCCGTTCGAATATCCTGATGATCTTTGCCGGATTTTCTGCGCCGACGGATGAAAATAGCTTCCTTATAATGGTGAATAAATCGACTCACGACGAGGTAAACATGGGAAAGCTCATCAAGGGTGTTTGGCACGATGTTTGGTATGAGACTGAGCAGCACGACGGCAAATTTGTGCGTGAAGATGCGGGATTTCGCCACTGGCTGACAGCCGACGGAGCGCCGGGTCCAGAGGGGCAGCAAGGCTTTCCGGCGGAATCCGGACGATATCATCTGTATGTCTCACTGGCTTGCCCCTGGGCACACCGGACTTTGATCTTCCGTCAGCTGAAAGGGCTGGCCGCGCATATTGGGGTAACGGTTGTCGACCCGGACATGCTGGAACACGGCTGGGAGTTTTCTGAGCCAGAGCCTCTCTATGGATTTGAATTTATGCATCAGCTCTATTCAAAAGCCAAACCGGATTACACCGGCAGAGTGACAGTCCCTGTGCTGTGGGACAAGCAAACCCAGACCATCGTCAGTAATGAATCGTCTGAAATCATCCGGATGCTCAATACGGCATTTAATGCGATCACCGGTAATCACGATGATTACTATCCGCTGGCGCTCCGGCATGAAATTGACCGCTGGAATGATTTCATATATCCGAATATCAATAATGGTGTGTACCGCTGCGGGTTTGCGAGCACGCAGGCTGCGTACGCGTCGGCATTTTCTGAGCTGTTCAGCGCATTGGATAAAGTCGATGTGCATCTGGCATCAAACCGCTATCTGGCAGGAGAGCAAATCACGGAAGCGGACTGGCGATTATTCACAACCCTGATCCGTTTTGATGCTGTTTATGTTGGTCATTTTAAGTGTAATCAGCAGCGTATTGCGGACTATCCGAATTTACAGGGTTATTTGAAAGAGCTCTATCAGATCCCGGGAGTGGCAGAAACAACCGATTTTGAGCAGATAAAACGCCACTACTATTTCAGTCACCAGATGATCAACCCGACCGGCGTTGTGCCAGCAGGCCCGGCACTTGATCTGGACTCGCCGCACGGCCGGGATTTCTGAGATTAGTGCAGCAGCGGAGACCAGGTGGAGATCTGGATAGGCGGCAGTTCCCGGTAAAGCGGACCCGTTTGAGGCAGATGGCTCAGATGCTTTCCTGTTTTCAGTTCGGTACTTAAGGCATGCCGCCAGGCTGCCTGTTCGGCGGGAAGTGGCATCATGCAGACAGCGTTCAGGCTCTGGCGGTACAGCCCGGGAGGAACCGTGCCCGGCATTCTGAGCAGGCAGTCAATACGGCCCAGGTGGGCTTCACTGCATAATGGGTAGTCGCGGAGAATGGTTTCAAAATGAAACAACGCTTGTGCAGGTCGGGTTAATCTTGCGGCCTGTGCTGTTTTCAGCGTGGTTTCGAGCCATCTGAGGGCGTCAAATGCCAGACTGTTTTCTCGCAGTGCCTGCAAGCGGTGCCGGCTGTGTCCGTCGAAACGGTCTCTGTGTTTCAGAGCCTGACAGGCATCGGCAATCAGGGCGGTCTCGCCCAATTGCAAAAGCAGTGGCAGCGCTTCAGCCAGAATGACGGACGGTAATTTATGAATGCAGCTGAAATAGCCTGACAGGCCAAGCAGCAACCGGCGCTTTGCTTTGAGTGCGGAACCTTGTGCCAGCAACAGGCGTGCCTGTATGAGCTGTTGAAAGCAGTACAGAAAGTGACGCTGGGCAGGCAGCAGACGATGACGGGCCCGCTGCGTGATTTTGTTTAACTGCACTTTGAGCTGTCGTTTGGTCTGCGCAGACGGCGTCGTGAAGTACAGTTGCTCAAAGGTATCACTGAATTCAGCCAGACAGATGATCCACCCGATATCGATGATGGGCAGATGCGTTGCCAGTGTCATACCTGCCTGTATCAAGGGTTCACTCTGGCCAGTTTTCGCAGCCAGCTGTGCTACCTTCAGCGCCCGGTGGCTGGCGGAAGGAGATAGTTTCAGCGCGCGCTGGGCGGTAGCCAGTGCCGCAAGCACTTCCTTATTTTCAGCCTGATAGTTTGCCAGTAAATCCAGTGCTTCCAGGCACAGCGGGGATTTTTCGAGCAACTGTTGTAGGTGCTGAATCGCTTTGTTCTTGTCTCCCGCCTGAGCATACAGGCGAGCTTCAGTCAGTGAGACTTTCACGGAAGGGTGATATTTCCTGAACAGGCTGGCATAGCGGTTTGCCTGAGACCAGTCTTTGTTCTCCATCAGCATATCCAGCAGCAGGTGCTCAAGCTGGTAATCCGGACCATGTTTGAGGAGTTGCTGCTTGCAGTACCGGATCCCTTCTGTCAGTCCCTGTGCTGTTAACCGCTGATAGACTGGGTGACGTGCCTGACTGTTTTGCCATGCCTGACAAAGCTTGTTTTGCAGGCTGATCACAGGCATCGGCAGTGTCAGAAAGGCATCAGGTTCAACAGCCAGTGCCGTGAGAACAACCCGGGTGCTGGTATCGGCAGAAAAAATGACCAGTCCGCATTCCGGGCTCAGTAATTGTTTTTTACGCAGCAGGCTGATGAGTTCACTGCCGGTCAGCATGTGATCCAGATGATAATCGACGAGAATCAGCTGGTAGGCCGTGTGCTGGCAATGATGAATCGCTTCACGATAGTTTGAGGCGGTATCAATATGACGAATGCCAATTTGCAGGAGCATGCCTTTCATCAGACTTTGTGCACTGTGCTGATCATCAATCACCAGAACGCGCATGGTCGGCCATGGAGGCGGTGTCAGGTTCAGTTTATGGACTTTGTCAGGCATACCACGGTCCTCATACGGCTTTGGAGTGATAAGGATCACAGTTATTGTTGGTTTGAGTTTAGTCCTTTTTTGTGGCGGTTTTTTGAGCATGTGTGCTGTGCCGGGCACAGAATCCTCAAAGTCGCAGAAGTGAGATGGGTCAGTGGAAGAAATCTGACAGAAAGCCATAAGAAAAAAGCCGGTGCAATGCACTGGCTTAAAAGATGGTGGAGGGAGAAGGATTCGAACCTTCGAAGGCGGAGCCGTCAGATTTACAGTCTGATCCCTTTGGCCACTCGGGAATCCCTCCACGGGATTTTGCGTATTGTCAGGCTTTTCAGCCAAATAAAGCAACAAAGCGCTGCTCTCGGAAAAGATGGTGGAGGGAGAAGGATTCGAACCTTCGAAGGCGGAGCCGTCAGATTTACAGTCTGATCCCTTTGGCCACTCGGGAATCCCTCCACGGGATTTTTGCATATTGTCAGGCTTTTCAGCCCTCGAAAGCCGTACGGCGTACAGTTTTCGGAAAAGATGGTGGAGGGAGAAGGATTCGAACCTTCGAAGGCGGAGCCGTCAGATTTACAGTCTGATCCCTTTGGCCACTCGGGAATCCCTCCACGGGATTTTTACATATTGTCAGGCTATCCAGCCTTCGAAATCCGTACGATGTACAGTTTTCGGAAAAGATGGTGGAGGGAGAAGGATTCGAACCTTCGAAGGCGGAGCCGTCAGATTTACAGTCTGATCCCTTTGGCCACTCGGGAATCCCTCCACGGGATTTTTGCGTATTGTCAGGCTTTTCAGCCTTTGAAAGCCGTACAGTGTACCACTTTCAGAAAAGATGGTGGAGGGGGAAGGATTCGAACCTTCGAAGGCGGAGCCGTCAGATTTACAGTCTGATCCCTTTGGCCACTCGGGAACCCCTCCTCAAGTGCGGAGCGGATAATAGCAAACAAACGGTCACTGTAAACCCTTTTTCTGTATATTCACAGTTGGCTGCTGGATTTTTCGTCATTTGCCACAATTTGTTGGGGAATCGGCCTTTTTTGTGATGGAAATTTGCCTGAGTTTACATTTCTTTACCCCGTTCCTGATATGCGTCAGATATGATTAGCCCATACCAAAAGACAGGGTGCGTAAGCATGAAAAAAGTTGTTTTGGCCGTATTGGTTGCGGCATCGCTGGCGGGGGGCGGATATGTGTACTTTCAGCAGCCTTCACATGCAGCGCAGGCGAATCAGCCAAAATCCAGCCGGCCCGTGCCTGTGGCAACCGGCGAAGTGGCTTCTCATGAAGTGGTGAGTTCTGTTTCTCTGGTCGGCAAACTGGCTGCCCAGCGCTCAGTCGTGATTGCGACAGAGGTGGCGGCCAAAGTTGATCGGATCGTTGTCGATACTGATCGCAAGGTGAAACAGGGGCAACTGCTGGTTCAGCTGGACAGTGCCAAACCGCAGGCTGTCTACGATGAAGCCAAAGCCTACTATGATGACGAAAAGCGTAAATTCACGGAATACGGGCGGCTGGTGAAGCGCGGGGCGCTGACGCAAACCGAGCTGAACGCACAGCAAGCCAGTGTCAGTATCGCTAAAGCCCGTCTGGATGCAGCTAAAGCCGAGCTGGATAATCATCAGATCCGGGCTCCGTTTTCGGGGACAGTTGGTCTGATTGATTTCAGTCCCGGTCATACTGTGACGGTCGGCAGTGAACTCTTTACCCTGGACGACCTGTCGCAAATGCGGCTCGATGTGCAGGTGCCGGAACAATATCTTTCCAAACTGGCCCCGGGAATGGCTGTTCAGGCGAAAAGTCAGGCCTGGCCGGGCGACATCTTTACCGGCACCATTCAGGCGATTGATTCCCGTGTTCAGGCCGAATCACTGAATATCCGGGTGCGTGTACTGTTTGATAATGACAGTGGCAAGCTCAAACCGGGTATGCTGATGGCCGCAGCACTGGATTTCACGCCACAACATGCAGCGATCATTCCGGTTCAGGCACTGGAATATTCAGGTACCAAACGTTTTGTTTACCGTGTGGACGCACAAGGAATTGCCCATCGTACCGAAGTGGTGCTGGGTGCCCGGGTGAAAAATGAAGTGGTCATTGAGTCCGGGATTCAGATCGGGGATCGCATTGTGGTGCAGGGACTGGTGAATATGCGGGATGGTCTGGCCGTGATGGATGTCAGTCCGGACAGGAACGCAGACAGCCAGGCTGTGAGTGTCACCCGGACCGGAGACAATGCCTGATGTGGTTATCTGATGTTTCGGTGAAGCGTCCCGTTGTGGCGATTGTACTCAGCGTACTGTTGGTGGTGTTTGGTCTGGTGTCTTTCAGCAAACTGCCGGTACGTGAAATGCCGGATGTTGAAAATCCGGTGATCAGTATCGGGACGACTTACGAGGGGGCCTCGGCCACCATCATGGAAAGCCGGGTCACTACGGTGCTCGAAGATGAGCTCTCCGGAATCAGCGGGATTGAAAGTATTACTTCGACGACCCGGAACGGCAGTTCACGGATCAGCGTTGAGTTTGAAATGGGCTGGAACCTGACCGAAGGGGTAAGTGATGTCCGGGATGCCGTTTCCCGTGCCCGCCGTCGTCTCCCGAACGGGGCCGATGAGCCGATTGTGTCGAAAGACAATGGTTCAGGTGAAGCCGCGATTTACATCAATCTGACGTCCAGTGAAATGGATCGCGCTCAGCTGACTGATTATGCCGATCGGGTACTGACCGATCGCTTCAGCCTGATTAACGGGGTGAGTTCAGTGCAGCTGACCGGTGCGCTTTACAAAGTTATGTATGTGCGTTTGTTGCCGGAGCAGATGGCCGGACGTGGCGTGACCACCAAGGAGATCATTGATGCGCTGAACGATGAAAACGTTGAGCTGCCGGGTGGTGAGGTTCGAAATGATGCAACGACGATGTCGGTCCGTACCGCTCGGTTGTACCGAACGGCGGAAGACTTTGCGTATCTGGTTGTTCGTCAGACGTCTGATGGCTCTCCCATTTACCTGAAAGATGTGGCGGATGTGGCGATCGGCGCGCAAAACGAGGACGCGACATTTAAAAACAATGGTGTGTCCAGCCTGAGTCTGGGCATTGTCCCGATGTCTGATGCCAATCCGCTGCAAGTTGCTGAAGCCGTTCATAAAGAAGTGGAGCGTTTGCAGCGTTTTCTGCCGGACGGCACGCAACTGGAAGTGGATTACGATTCCACTGTCTTTATCGAACGTTCTATCAACGAGGTTTACAACACTTTGCTGATCACCGGGGCACTGGTGGTTCTGGTGCTGTATATCTTTATTGGTCAGGCTCGGGCGACGCTGATACCGGCGGTGACTGTCCCGGTATCCCTGATCTCGGCTTTCATGGCTGCGTATTATCTTGGGTTCTCAATCAACTTACTGACTTTGATGGCACTGATTCTGGCCATCGGGCTGGTGGTGGATGATGCCATTGTCGTGGTGGAAAACATTTACCATCATATTGAACGGGGTGAACCGCCTTTACTGGCAGCTTTTAAAGGAACCCGGGAAGTCGGCTTTGCGGTGATCGCGACAACCCTGGTGCTGGTGATGGTATTCCTGCCCATTGGTTTTATGGACGGTATGGTCGGGCCGTTATTTACTGAATTTTCAGTCTTGCTGGCGATGTCGGTAATTTTCTCTTCGCTGATTGCACTGACCTTGAGTCCGGTGCTCGGGAGTAAATTACTTAAGGCCAATGTGAAGCCGGGGCCGTTCAATCGTTTTGTGGACCGTCAGTTTGCGTCACTGGAAGCGGTTTACCGCAAAGCCGTGACTTTTGCAGTTCATTGGCGCTGGGGAGCACCATTGTTCATCGTGGCGCTGATGGGAGCCAGTGTCTGGTTGTTTCAGCTGATCCCGAACCAGCTGGCTCCCTCGGAAGACCGAGGTGTGATCTTTGCTTTTGTCCGGGGGGCTGAAGCAACCAGCTACAACCGGATGGTGGGGAATATTGAGCAGGTGGAGCAGCGGTTGCTGCCTTTGGTCGGGCAGGGGCTGATCCGCTCGGTCAGTATCCAGACCCCGGCATTCGGTGGTCGTGCGGGGGATCAGACCGGTTTTGTCATCATGCAGCTGGAGGACTGGGAAAGCCGGGATGTCAGTGCAACGCAGGCGCTGGGTGTGGTGCGCAAGGCGCTGCACGGAATCCCTGATATCCGGGTCTGGCCGTTTATGCCGGGTTTTCGGGGGGGATCATCTGAACCCGTGCAGTTCATTCTGAATGGTGCCGACTACGATGAATTGTTTGCCTGGGCAAACAAACTGAAAGATGTCGCACAGGGCAGCGGGATGATGGACGGCGTCGATATCGACTATGCGGAAACCACTCCGGAATTGGTGGTGACAGTCGATCGGCCACGCGCGGCTGAGCTGGGAATTCCACAATCGGATATTGCGGAAACGCTGGAAGTTATGCTGGGTGGCCGCAGTGAGACGACTTTTGTCGAGCGCGGTGAAGAATATGATGTTTATCTGCGTGGGGACGAAAACAGCTTTAATAACGCCATGGATCTGAGCCGGATTTATGTCCGGGCGAAGAACGGGGAACTGATATCGCTCAACAGTGTGGCAAAAGTGGAAGAGGTCGCTGCGGCCCGAAAACTGAGCCATAACCAGAAGCAAAAATCGATCAGCATCACTGCGAACCTGTTGCCGGGACATACGCTCGGCGAAGCACTGGACTATCTGGATGCACAGGCGCTGGAGATGCTGCCCAGTGACATCGTGATCGATTATGGCGGCGAGTCAAAAGACTTCCGGGAAAACCAGAGCAGTATGGCGATGATTTTCGGCCTGGCTTTGCTGGTTGCTTATCTGGTGCTGGCAGCGCAGTTTGAAAGTTTCATCAACCCGATGGTGGTCATGCTGACTGTACCGATGGGGATTTTCGGTGGCCTGATGGGGTTGTTGCTGATGGAGCAGAGCCTGAATATCTACAGTCAGATTGGAATGATCATGCTCATCGGCATGGTGACCAAGAATGGTATTCTGATTGTTGAGTTTGCGAATCAGTTGCGGGATAAAGGGATCGCCTTTGAGCAGGCAATTGTGGATGCATCTGCACGTCGATTGCGCCCGATTCTGATGACAGCGTTCACCACTCTTTTCGGAGCACTGCCGCTGCTGCTTTCGACCGGCGCAGGCTATGAAAGCCGGATTTCCGTCGGCACTGTCGTGTTCTTCGGCATGGCGTTTGCGACGCTGGTGACCCTGTTTGTGATCCCGGCCATGTATCGATTGGTGTGTGCCCGAACCCAGTCTCCGGGGCATGTGGCGGCACAGTTACAAAAGGCGCTGGAACGAGATTATGTCGGACGTCGCTCTCATGGCGAACTGCCGCTGGATCAGACGAAATCATGAATAGGAAAGGGGCTTCAGGCCCCTTTTTTCATCACTGTCAGATGCAATTAAAAGCGGTAACCTAAGGTGAACTGCGCGCCATTGTAATCGTAGTTTTTGCTCAGATCGCCCAGTGAGTGATCGGTGACATTCGTGATGTATTCGGCTCTCATAATCAGGCGGCGATTGATATCCCAGTGAAGACCGATACCAGCATCAACCATCACGCCCGTGCTGCTTTCATAGGTCATGTCCGGAATGTTCTGATAATCCGTTGTTCTTTTCACAAAGGAGACACTCATGCGACCGATCAGCTTCAAACTGGTATCTCCCAAATAATCCGTGGCTGGGACCAGGCTGACAGCAATCTGGGACAGAGACACATCGGCTTCCTGGCTGGTGAACAGATTATTATAGGTGGTTGAACCGCTGCTATAGACTGCTTCCACCGCGATATGCGGATGGATTTCCCGCCCCAGGCCAACCGTATAGCTCGGGTTTGTTTCTTCAACTGCACCAGTGAGAGGTTGTTTCTTTTTCAGAGATACGGCACCAGCGCCGACATAGAAATAGTTATTCCCGTCTGTCGGTATAGAAGCCTGAGCGTTTGTGCTGCATATAACTGTGGCGGCAGCAAATACGAGTGTTTTTTTCATTTCTGTATCTCGTGAAAAGATTTTTATATCGATGGGTGCCCGACATTCATAGCAAAAACCTGTGATATGAATCAATATGAATTGAGCGGCCTGTCATCACAATGGAACGAAAGCTTGATAAGTGACATCAGGAGGCGGTTTTTTGTATCAAATGATGAAGTCCGCGAAGCACTATGAGCTCAGATTTCTGTTTCTTGATGGAATTTTGAGGGAATAGACGCAAGTCAGTGTGCTGTTCTGAAAAAGGCAAACCGAGGGGCATTATTACCCCTCAGATTCAAACCCATCGGTCCTCAGAACCGGTAACCCAGCGCCAGCTGTATCCCTTCATAAGTCATGCTGTTGTCGAAATCGAAATTTTCCAGAGAACTGGCTGCAAAATTTGTGATGTATTCACCGCGAATCATGAAGCGTTTGTTCATATTCCACTGAATCCCTACACCAGCGTCGAACATGAATCCTGAATCACTGTCTTTTATCGTATAGCCCTGAGTGATTTTCGTCTCGGCGATTACCATGGAAGCATTCAGGCGCGTATACAGCTTGATACCTGAATGACCAATTTCGCCGGTAGAAGGCACAATGCTGAAACCCAGTTGGCTTAATGACATTTCATACTTAGTGTTATCCAGTTGGTTCCACTCATTGGTGTAATCAGTCGCGCTGTAATTGATAAAAGTTTCTAAGGCAATGTAATCGTTGAATTCGTGACCGAATCCCAAAGTCAGATTGGGCGTCAGGTTTTCGGTGAGATGCTCGGGTTTCTCCTTCAGTTTCGGACCTAAGAGGCCGATCCCACCATAAATATAAGATGGCGCCGCCAGCGCTGGCGCACAGGCCAGCAGGCAGATTGCTGAAAATGTTGTCATTGATTTCATGGATTGAATCTCAAAGGTAAAATTAATTGAACGCTGTGCAAAACGGAAATTTAATAACAATGATTGGATATAAAATCAATAGCTTGTGTGTTTTATTTCGTATTATTGGGCGGGTGTGAAGCCATTCTGTTTGTTAATTGAGCAATTTTGGTGAGTTCAAAAAGTGCAATAGGTATGTCCATTCCGATTCAATTGAATAGAGAACGAAGCAGGTCTGGGTGAATGATGCTAAAGATAAAGTCTCTTGAAACCATGGCTTCTGAGTGATTTTCCAGTACAATTCCTGCTCCCATCCGCGTTGTGAAACGCACAGTGAAGAAGAGCATCATGTCAGAAAATAAACCACAGCCGCGTTCAGGCGCGTCATCTTCAGATTCAGGTCAGGTTCGACTGAATAAGTTCATCAGTGATACGGGTTACTGTTCACGCCGGGAAGCCGATAAGCTGATAGAGCAAGGCCGGGTACTGATTAACGGGCAGTTGCCTGAGATGGGGATGAAAGTGGGGCCTGATGATGAGGTGCAGGTGGACGATAAGCCGCTGCGCCGCAAAGAGCCGCCGATTTATATCGCGCTGAATAAACCAGCAGGGATTACCTGTACGACAGAACGCCATGTTGAAGGCAATATTGTTGATTTTATTGGTCATCGTAAACGTATTTTCCCAATCGGACGTCTGGATAAAGCCTCGGATGGATTGATTTTCATGACGAACGATGGTGACATCGTGAATAAAATCCTGCGCGCCGGTAACTCGCATGAGAAAGAATATGTCGTGCGGGTGAATAAGCCTGTGACACAGGCTTTTCTGGATAAAATGGCCTCCGGTGTCGAGATTCTTGATACGGTGACTTTGCCTTGTCAGGTCAGCAAAGAAACCACTTATTCATTCCGGATTGTGTTGACCCAGGGGCTGAACCGCCAGATTCGACGGATGTGTGAAGCGCTTGACTATGAAGTATATAAACTGCGTCGGGTGCGGATCATGAACATCACTATTGATGGCTTGCCAAATGGTAAGTGGCGCTATCTTACAGATGATGAGATGGCAGAAATTTACCGTCTGCTGGCACAGTCGAGCAAGACAGAAGAAGCTTCCCGGATCAGCGGCCAGGGGGAGTCGATTGCGAAAGCAACCGATGCAAAATTGTATGATGCGCGTCAGCAGAGAAAAGACGAACCGGCTGTGAAATACAAAACTTATCACGGTAAAGGTGAAGTCGATCGTCGCCGTTCCGGCAGTAAACCGGGTAAAAGCCATGGGACTCGTTCGGATTCGCAGCAGCGCTCGCATGGTGCAAAACCAGGTGGTCAGTCCGCAAGAGGACCGCGCAGAAGCCGTCAGGACGATGCCAGCCAAAAACCTGCCTCTCCCGGTATTAAAAAGTGGAAGTCGAAAAAGGAACAGGACTAAGTCAGACTCGGTCAGAAGAAGTCTGTAGTGGTCTCAATCCGATTCTGCTTGCATTCCCCTGTACAACTTTGCACTATTCAGTGATTACATGATTCAAAACGGCTTTCATGCCGGAAAAGCAAAGATACAGGGGAAGTCATGGCAGGCAACACAATAGGACAAGTTTTTCGCGTTACGACCTTTGGTGAAAGTCATGGGGTGGCGTTGGGCTGCATCGTTGACGGATGTCCTCCGGGGCTGGCATTGACCGAAGCCGACATGCAGCATGATCTCGATCGCCGTCGTCCCGGCACCTCTAGGTACACGACTCAACGCCGTGAACCGGATGAAGTAAAGATCCTTGCCGGGGTATTTGAAGGCAAAACCACAGGGACCTCTATTGGTCTGATGATCGAAAATACCGATCAGCGCTCCAAAGATTACTCGAATATCAAAGATCTCTTCCGTCCTGGTCATGCAGACTACACCTACGAGCAAAAATACGGGATCCGTGATTACCGTGGCGGAGGCCGCTCTTCAGCCCGTGAAACTGCAATGCGTGTTGCCGCAGGCGCGATTGCCAAAAAGTACCTGAAACAAGTCCATGGCATTGAAGTTCGTGCTTATTTGTCTCAGATGGGGGACGTGAAGATTGAGAGCATCGACTGGACACAGGTGGAACAAAATGCTTTCTTCTGCCCGGATGCTTCGAAAGTAGAAGCGCTGGATGAACTGATTCGTCAGTTGAAGAAAGATGGTGATTCGATTGGCGCCAAACTGACCGTAGTTGCAGAGAATGTGCCAGTTGGTTTGGGCGAGCCGGTTTTCGATCGCCTGGATGCTGATATTGCCCATGCGCTGATGGGAATTAATGCTGTCAAAGGTGTTGAAATTGGTGATGGTTTTGACGTTGTTCAGCAACGTGGCAGTGAACACCGTGATGCAATGTCGCCAGAAGGTTTTCATTCGAATCATGCCGGCGGTATCCTGGGGGGCATTTCTTCCGGTCAGGACATCGTCGCCCATCTGGCTTTGAAACCAACCTCGAGTATCACGGTCCCGGGAGAAACTATCAATAAGCAGGGTGAAAGCGCTGAAGTTATCACGCGAGGCCGTCACGACCCATGCGTGGGGATTCGGGCGGTACCAATTGCCGAAGCCATGGTTGCTATTGTGCTGATGGATCACTTAATGCGTCACCGGGCGCAAAATGCTGATGTCATCACAACAACGCCTCAGCTGAAAGAGATCAGGTAGTATTTGTTGCAGGGCACATGAAATGGTAGGAGGGCTTTGGGGAGCCCTCTTTTGATATGCTCTTTCGTTTTAACGTCGCACCCTTCATGTAAAATAGCTTATAATCCCCAGCATTACTGCTGCGGGAGGGTGTTAAAACCTGACTGAGAATCACCTTTCATAAGCTAACTGAAGTAACGCATTTGTCCATGTCTCACAATTATCACGACCTGATACACCTTTTTAATCATACTTTTTTGCGCCCTTACAACACTGAACTTGTTCTCGGTGGTGATGAGCCGGTTTATTTACCGGCAGATGAGCAGCATCCGCATCATCGGATTATCTTTGCGCGTGGTTATTTTGCCTCGGCACTTCATGAAATCGCCCATTGGTGCATTGCTGGTCAAGAACGCCGTTTAATAGAAGACTATGGCTATTGGTATTTACCTGATGGTCGGAATAAGGACCAGCAGGCGGCGTTTGAACAGGTGGAAATTAAGCCTCAGGCCGTTGAATGGCTTCTGGCGGCCAGTTGTGGTTTTCGTTTTCAGGTGAGTTGTGACAACCTGAGTGGTGATCATGAGCCCGATCGGGTAGGATTTACCCGCAAAGTTCGTGCGCAGGTATTGAGGTATCTGAGTGACAGAATGCCTGAGCGGGTCGGGCTACTTTCCGATGTGCTGCGCCAGCATTACGGGGTAGTACCATTACGGGCGGAAGATTTTCCTGAACCGGAAGTGGCCGTCTGAAAAACGTGGTGGCCAGAAAAATTGGTCAGAATTTGATAGACAAATAAGAGTGACGAGATGATCCAGCAATACGAAGAAAAGTTGCTTACCCTGATTGATCAGATGGTAGAAACAGCATCTGATGACGAATTATTCGCCGGAGGATACCTGCGTGGCCATATCTCGTTATCTGCTGCGGTTTGTGAACGAGATGGTATGGCGACCACAGAAGCGATGAATCAGGCTGTCGGTGAGAGCCTGAAAGATGCACAATCTGAACTGAATCCAGCGGACCAACAGCTTGTGAAATCATTGTGGCAACAGCTTCAGGAAAGTGTAGCTTAGTAGTTGGTTTTTTGCTCAAACCAGAGCCCAAAAGGCCAGTTCAATGTACTGGCCTTTTTGCTTCAGGTCGTTTTCAAGCGTCAGTCATGGTTTCTGAAAGCAGTACGAATCAAGGCAATTGCGATGCCTAACATGCCACCCAGCAGTGTTGCAATGATGACAATTAAAGCGCGTTTGGGCTTATCTTTAGTCACTGGTTTTTCAACGTTTTCCAGAAAACGATAGGTTTTAAAGTGGATGTTTTTATTTAATTCCGTCCCCTGTATCAACGCCAGACGAGCTTCAACTTCCTGAATGCGAGGTTCGACTACACTGAGGTTCTTGACTGTATCCAGGGCATTGATTTTTGCAGCCAGTGCTTTAGCGCCTAGGTTGATAGCAAAGATTTCGTTATTACCAAGATTTTGAACAGGGCGCTGGACATCAGCAGCACTGGCAATGTTGAGTGCATATTCTGTCCGTTCTTTTTCGACTTTCAGGAAGCTGGTAGCTTGGCTTTGAAGCACTTTAAGTTGTTGATTTAATTCATTTTCTTTTGCTGAGATCAGTGCCTGAACGTTATTCATGGTGTCTTTATAGACTTTCGCCGACACAAAATTGATATATTGATTCAGCATCTTAAAGCTATTGTTGCTGGAAGTCGCTTGAAGACTAATCACGAAAATATCTTCTTCCTGTTTGCTCGCTTGCTTGGCACTGATTTTTTCGAACCAGCTCTCGAGTGCACGATCGGTGTCGTCAGCACTGGAAATTTTATTCTCAGATAGAAATTGTTGAAAATCCTTATTTCCTATCAGGAAAGCTTTTTTATTCGCAAGGGAGTTAAAACTGTTGATAAAGTTTTTAAACAGAACCTCAGCATCAATGACGTCGTTGAGTTGGTTTTTTACCTGAAGAGTGCCATCTTCAGTCTGTTGGAGGCCTGAGTCAAAGGCTGGCTGGAATGAGCTGATTTCCTGTTGAAGTTTCGCGAAATCGGTAATTTGGGGTTGAATGGCTTTCGCTTTGGCGGTCCACCACTCCTGTGCTGTGAGCGCATAAGTAACACCTGCAACAGCAAATAGCAATGTAAACAGGGCAATCAGCAGTTTTTCTTGCCAAAGTATTCTGAATAATTGGATGAGATCGATTTCATCCGTGCTGTCATGATTTTGCATAGACTTTTTTGAGGAATGAACAAGTTGAGGGCCTGACGGTACGGCTGTGGTCTGTGTATCTGTCACTATGATACTTCCATTGATAACTGCAATTTGTGATGCGATAAAGTAAAAAATGAACGGTATTTTGTTTGTAATTTTATCTTAAAGTGTCGAGTAGAGTATAAATCTCAGGTAAATGTTTACTCGCTTCGGAATTATAGGGGGGGCATTGAAGTGGAGGCAAGCAGACAAGCGCCTGTGTCCGAATTTTGTGGCGCAAGTTTGATTTAGCTGCCATTTTGCTGCGAAATTCGGGATATAGTGTGGGTGTTGATGCATACCCGAGACTTACACCTGATGAAAAATGCTTTAATCCAGTGAATAAGGAAAACTGATGTACTTGCGGCGATAGTTTGAAGACCCAGCAAACAGTGTCAGCAGGATTGAAACAGCCAGTAATCCCAAGCTAAACACCAGGTTTTCCTGAACGACCAGTTGATAGCAGCAAGTGGCAAAAAAAGTGATCGCTACTAACAGGTTCATTTTATGCAGCAATGGATGTTTAACAGAAAAAACAGCATACTTTTTGAACATATTTCGTCCTCACATAAGCCAAGTGATTCATTCATTTAAACAGTGAAGGCGACAATGCTGTAAGAAGATTAATATTTCACCATTGCAGTTGAAGGTTACTTGTTTTATTTGTGGAGCAGATCAATTTACAAGTTACGGAGGACTGTTTGCTGAGCTGATTGAATGATCAGAAAAGAGGACGTTCTGCTTTTGCTCACCAAAAGCGAACCCACCGCTCTGAGCGATGGGTACGGATTGATGAAATGGCATTAATTCTGCTGAATCATTTTGCGGCTGTACCATGGTTTTCTGGCATCTGTGATGTTGTACAGCTGGTATTTTCGGTTCAGCATCTGGCCGCCGTCCCGGGTCAGGGGTAACCAGGAAATCGTGGCACGGCTGCGGCTGGGCTTGACTGTCATCAAATCGTAAGGGATGGAAATATAAAACCCCTTATTGTAGCTGCCTTCACCGTATTCATCTGCAGATAAGTTGGTTAGGGTAACAAAGGCACCTGCAATCACACCGCTGTCAAACTGCTTGGAAAAATCAAAAGTCATCCCGACATCTTCGGTCAGATAGCGGCCAGCACTGACTTTCATTAGTGTGTTTGGCAGGAAAGACCATGGTGGTTGATAGTAAAGCGTTGCGTGGCCGGTCAAAGCCCCTGTTTGCACTCTGTAACCGCTGCCGGTGACAGGGTCAACATGCATTTCGTTATGGAATAAACCGAGCTGGGTATCCGGGTCACGCTGAATCACATAGTTCAAATCCAAACCTATAGCCCAGTCAGTTTCCATTGGTCGATATAAAATTTCACTGCCTGCGCCGGCAAACATCATTTCCAAATAGCCGCCATAGGCCTGGGCATACCAATTTTCCGCCAGCTGATCCATCCATGTGAGCTGCAGGTTATTGACTCGTATCGCATTACCATCAATGTACTGGCGAACCAAGGTGCGTACACGTTTTAGATCGGTGCCATCAGGCGGAACGTCATACTTAAACTTATCGTAGTTATCCAGCAGGTTCAGATATAGACTGCCTCCCAGCTCCCACTGATCATTCATCTGATAACTTACGCCGGTATTGAGCCCAATGTTATACAGGTAAAACCCTTCAGAGCCACCAAAAGATTGTTGCAGATTCGGTGAAATGCTGACATCCCATGGATTTTGGTCTTGAGCGATGAGTTGCCCTTGAGGTGCATCTGGTGCCTGAGTCGTGATCGCATCATCAATGGCTGCATCGACATAGTTGTAGCGCGCGACATCATCAAACGCTTTAGTACGAATGATGGTTTCAGTGGCTGGCAGATCATGACCTGTTTCGATGAGCCGATATTCATCAAAAGCCGGAGCGCCAGTTGTTGGAGATGTCGGCAAATGATTACTTAGAATGATGGCCGCACGTTCATAGCCTTCTTTCCGGTTGCGGTATTTTTCTTGTGATGCCAGGACAGTAACCGATTTTTCGTCAGCATAAATTTTCGGATTTTTGAATCCAGCATTAGCGTGCAAAGCCTCAGCGATGTTTTGCCAATCCTCAAGGTTTAAATCGTGTTTCTGAAGGTCTGGCGCATAAGTCAGCTTTGGAGTATCTCGCCAGGAAGTCGCCAGCGTGTTGAAATTTGTGTTCAGGTTAAACCCAAACGCCCAGGTGTTACCTCGCTCATAACTCAGACGGACATCCCCCCAGTGATCTAAACGATAAAGAATGCCCAGATTCCAAGGGCTGTCCTGATTCATGCTGGCTCCGGCACGAGTAACGGGGAAATCACTGGTGTAGTCGTTCCCGTCATATTCGAGTTTCAGTCGAAGTGGCCGCCAGGGGGCTTGGTATTCGATACCACCAAATACGGCCGAACATCCTGTAAACCAGCGTTCGAAATCCACGCTACCGCCTTTGCCTTTGTATTGAGTATTCCGGCCACAGTCACTGCTCTGATTTTTGTCTCCAGATACGTTTGCACTGTTGCCAAGGTAGCCCCAGCCTAGTCCCAGTGTAAAATCAAATGGTCCCCAGTGCTTACTGGCAGCTAGGTATTCGCCATCGAATAAGCCTGTGCCACCAAAATCCCGAATGCCAATAGCAGTTTCCGGTAGCCAGTAGCTCTCTTCCAACAAGCGAAGTTTAAAATCGATCCCTTTATCTGTGTATTTCGTATCGCCGCTGAAACTTGGGTCTTCACTATAAAGTACATCCTGCACCAAGGTGTAGCGAATGGTTGTTTCCAACCACGTGAAGAGCTGGAGCGACACATTGTAATGCAAGTAATCGTTGTTGTAGGTTGCACCAAATGTAAACTCCCCTTCGGGGGCGACACGTCCAGAAGGCATTTGTATCAACCCAACCCCACCGAAATCATTTTGAGAGGTTTGAAACGCTGGATAACTGAACTCATCTGCAATGGCTGACGGGATGGCACAACTCAGTGAGAACCCGAATAGCAGGCTAAGGCGCAGAGCGTAAGGAGAAAAAGCAGAGGTAACCATCAATAAGGCCTTTGTTTGAGCAAGTCGACGATGTTGTCATTGAGTGATTCGTAGCCATCAGGCAGTGAGGTAAATGGCAGGTAGATGGTTGCACCGGGAGCAATATCTTTGTGGTTACGGTTCCAGTAAGCAATTTTATGTTGCTCGGCTTTGCCATCAGGCTGAATGACCCAGAGGTAGTCAGGGTTGCTGATGGTGAGTGGCGTGACTTGTTGTAAATAGTCAGTTGCGTTTTTTCGTTCCTGCCAGGAAAGTTTGATATCACTATCTTCTACGTTGGGCGGTGAAATCGCACCAAAGACTTTGACCGTTTCTGGCCGGGTGATAACTTGCAGTCTGAATTGACCATTCAATCCAGGATTTTTGTCAGGAGAAATTCTGACCCAATCTCGGTCTAATGACTGAATGATTCGTTGTCCGGGTAAAGGTGCAGACAAAGTATTGGCCAGTATTTGTAATGAATGGCTAGTTTCAGGTTTCTTGTTACGCACCTGTAGTGCCAGTTGCTGAAGTTGCAGAATGACAGCTGATTGCTGTTCTTTCATCACCTGCCTTGTGATGCTATCTGACCGCCAGAGCATCGAGCCAAACCAGTAAAGAGATTGCCCGGAATGTTTAACTGGCAATTGATGCAAATTTGCCAAAGTATCTTGAAGAACTTGCTCCAACCGAACTGTAGTTGAGTAACGTAATTGCAGGGCTTGGTTCGATTGGTTGATTCTGACCTCGACTTCAGTCGATGCTATGACTCTTGTATCCGGTTGGGAAAAAGCAGGCGTGGTCAGCATGCACCAAGCAAGAGTGCTTATGAGTAATGCAATGATTTTATGGTGTTTTTGTCGGTAAGTTTGAAGCGTGTGCATTCTTATCACCCGTCAGTTTCCAAAGGGTTTCAGGAGTTGTGTTTCCAGAACGGGTAACCCCGGCGCAATGAGCTGGCGGCTCATTAAAACTTGGCCATTATCCGGATGAATCCAAAACTCATTTTCAAAAGAGAGTTTCAGGCTTGGTACTTCAACCATTTCCACAAAAAAGCGGGTGGAATGGATTATTCCATTGATGGAAATTGTCTTTGGGCCCTGATCTTTGAAAATTGAAATGAGTTGATAACCAAAATGATACCCAGGTTGCCAATCGATTCGGCGTTGCCAGTATTTTGGTGTGGAAGGTTTTTGTAAACCCAGAGCAACCGGGTCAGGTTTGTCTGCTTCGATATGAAGTAAATTGCCCAGAGGTAAGTTCAATGTTTTGACTAGGCGACCTTGTTCGGTGACTAACATTCCTTTGTCAGCAGCCAGCCATTTTAACTGTTGCATTGAAGTCGATGGTGTTGTTTGGAATGTAGGGGAGCTTTCAGCTAATGCAAGGACCATGAAGGCCTGAGGGCCGTTGCCAATGCGGGCGTATATAGTTGCATATGGTAACTGCTCAATCCATGATTGAGGTTTATGTGTGTCTGTTTCCCCTCTGACAGCCAATCTGAAGGTATCTGATACGCTCTGAAATTTCTGGCTGCAGCCAGAGATGGCGAGGGAGGATAGGAGGATTGTGAGAATAAATAGATTCGTAACAAATGGGCGAAAGGGCAACATCCTATGTCCATCTTTAAAAAGAAATCTGAAAACATAAAAATAACCGCACTCAGTGCGGTTATTCAAACGCTAAGAAAGCAATCATACTTTCGTGATTAGCCTTGATTGACCGAAGTTGATGTTGCTGTGTCGTTGCCATTTGCATCAACTACTGCAACAGCGGTAACTGCAACTGCAGCACCAACAGCTACGGTTGTGGCTGTAATACCACCTACAGCAGCAGCTGATGCACCTGCGGTACCCGCAGCAGTACCAGTAGCTGCTGTAGAAGCAGTTGTTGCTGAAGTTGTTGAGGTTGACGCGGCAACGCTCCCAGTTCCGGTTGCGGCCAATGCTGAACTAGCCATCAAGAGGGCTGCCAGAGAAACGAATACCTTTTTCATCCTATTCCCTTATATTATTGTATCGAGTGATTGAATCGTATAAATGCGGCTCATTGTTAAGGCAAGGCGCTCTTCAATAATATTGGGATACATCACGGATAGCAATGTATTGAATGTGAAGATTTATGGTTTTACTGAAATTTTTGCAAAACAATCACTGAGGTGGCCTTGCAAGTGGCGATTATCATATTTGCGTGGATTCACCTTATCGAGTGAGTTGCATTAGTTAAAGCTAACTCATTGATAGGTATTGATATGTGTTTTTACAATGAACTAACAAAGGGCAATTGCTCTAACATAGATACTAGTTGCATTTAATGGTTTCTCAGTGAGGTGTGATTGTGTAGAATGCGGCAGCCAAAGTGACAGTGAGCTGTATTGGCTGTTGTTGAGGTTATCTGTTTCGAAAAATTTTGTTAAATTTTCGTCAAGCGTTGCACTTATCACAATTTTTCCGAAAAATATGATAGTTTGTATTCGCTTGTCACTTTGAAACTGTAACCTGCACATAAAACATGGATGTGATGGAGGCAATTAGGAGCTGTAACCTAAGGGCGGTAGCATGCCTGAAATACGAATTTTCAGCTCCAATGCCTAACTTTAAAGGCTTTGTTGCTCATGATTCCTGATTTGCCATCACAAGCTCTAAGCGTATTGTTTTTAAGTTGGTAAGCTATATTAAAGAACATGCGATTATATTGCTGATACAACAGTATTCATAGTGCGCAACTCTCTGCATTTTTGGCAATCTAAATATACAATTAAGACTTTGTTTTTAGATCAAAATTCAATTTTTCTTACTCATCAATGTTGATTGGATATGGATTTCTCTAAGAAGCTCCTTTTTTCTGCTGTGTTTTCTTTGTTACTTACAGGCTGTACAGTAGTTCCTGGTTCCCATCTGTCATTATCTGACAATAAACAAGACAATGAAGCGTTTCGAGTGGCTGAACATGTTAATGTATACCCATTAACACCTTCTGTTATCCGTCAGTCAAAACGGCCAGAAATTTTTGCCAGAATGAACCCCGTGCTTGATGCGGAACTTAGTGGCTATGAATATTATATTGGTCCTGGTGATATCCTGAATATTACGATATGGGATCATCCTGAACTAACTATTCCTGCCGGGTCATACCGTAGCTCGAGTGAATCGGGTAACTGGGTACATGCTGACGGCGCTATTTTTTACCCATATATTGGTACAGTTCAAGTCGGTGGCAAAACAGTGACTCAGGTACGGGACGAAATTTCCCACCGTCTGGCGGCTTTTATTGAAAGCCCGCAGGTAGATGTCAATGTCGCGGCCTTCCGTTCTCAGAAAGCCTATGTCACTGGTGAAGTAAATACTCCGGGGCAACAACCCATTACAAATGTGCCATTAACTTTGTTGGATGCGATTAATAGAGCAGGTGGCCTGGCAAAAGATGCTGACTGGCGTAATGTAACACTCACCCGGCAGGGTGGTGAACAACCCATTTCACTGTATGCACTGATGCAACGAGGTGATCTGTCACAAAACCGTTTATTGCGTCCTGGAGATATTATCCATGTCCCACGGAATGATGCGCAAAAAGTCTTCGTCTTGGGGGAAGTCAATACTCCCCAGTTGCTGAAGATCGACCGTTCAGGTATGACGCTGACGGAAGCGTTAAGCAGTGTCGGTGGAATTAACGAGCTTGAAGCAGATGCGACTGGTGTATTCGTGATCCGGAACGTGCGAAAAACTACACTAGACTCAGTGCAAACGAACAATGTCATGGCGGATATCTATCAGTTGAATATTCAGGATGCTGCGGCATTAGTACTAGGAACCGAGTTTGAACTGGAACCCTATGATGTGGTGTATGTTACCGCAGCACCGATTTCGCGCTGGAACCGTGTTATTCGTCAGTTACTGCCGACCATCACCGGATTTAACCAGTTGACTGAAGGTGTACTACGAGTAAGGAATTGGTAAAGCATGTTTAATAATATTCTTGTTGTCTGTGTTGGTAATATTTGCCGTTCTCCATCCGGAGAGGCGCTACTAAAACAGTTGTTCCCAAACAAAAATATTTGTTCAGCTGGACTCAGTACTGAAAAGAGTGGATTGAATGGAAAACCTGCTGATCGAATGGCGATCGAAATTGCAGCCGAAAACGGCGTGTCACTTGATGGTCATCAGGCAAAACAATTGACCGCAGACTTATGTCGTGAGTTCGATCTGATCCTAGTGATGGAAAAAGGGCATGTAGATGCTTTGGTATCTATCGCGCCCGAGGCGCGGGGGAAAACAATGTTGTTCGGACAATGGATCGGCCAGCAGGATATTCCGGATCCATTTCGCATGAGTCGGGAAGCTTATGAACATGCATATCAGCTGATTTATAAGGCCGCTCTTGCCTGGGTGAAGAAATTGTAAATACAGATAATGAGCACTCGACCTGTAGCCTGTCACTGAGTAGGACTCAATTAAGTGACAGAATCAGACAAGAATAGTAGCTAGAGTAGAAGTATACGATGACTGTTTCGCAACAAGTGTCGGTGAAACAATCCGACTCCGATGAGATTGATCTAGGAAAGCTGTTTGGTATTTTATTAGATAGTCGCTGGACCATTATCGCCATCACCTTTACCTTTGCTGTTGTTGGTGTGGCCTATGCGATGCTAGCAACACCTATTTATAAAGCGGATGCATTACTACAGGTAGAAGAAAAAAATAACGGTTTATCTGCTTTAGGTGATATGGGAGAAATATTTTCCAGTGAGTCTTCATCGAATACCGAAATTGAAATTTTACGATCGAGAATGATACTGGGGAAAACTGTTGATAAATTAAATCTTACAACACTTGCAGGACCTGTGACAGTTCCGATTATTGGTAATGGTCTTAATCGGCTGTCGAATAATCAAAACAATATTATAATTAGCAGGTTTGAAATTCCACAAGATTTAGCAAAACCTAACTTTTCATTAGTAGTCGATGATGCTGAAAATAACACATATATACTTTTCGACCATAACGGGGAAAAGATACTTTCAGGCAAAGTCGGTGAGTTGTCTCTTTCTAAGGACTATAAAATTTATGTGGCAGAATTGAATGCCGAAAAGTCTGGCACTGAGTTTCTGATACAAAAGCGTTCCCGTCTCGATAGTATTCAATGGATCCAGAAAAATTTCAATGTAACTGAACGCGGTAAACAAACCGGCATTCTCCACTTGTCATTTACTGGTCCGGATAAAGGGCAAAATACTGCGATTTTGAATGATATCAGTCAAAATTACTTTTTGCAGAATGTTGCTAGGAACTCTGCAGAAGCTGAAAAAAGTTTGGAGTTTCTTCGCGGTCACTTGCCCGATGTCAAATTGCAGTTGAATAAAGCTGAAGACGAGTTAAATCAGTTCCGTCAGGCCAATGAATCCATTGATTTAGGGTTAGAAGCCAAATCGACTTTGGATGTGATGGTGAAACTGGAGTCACAACTGAACGAGTTGACCTTTAAAGAAAGCGAGATTTCACAGCGTTTTACTAAAGAGCACCCGGCTTATATTGCTCTGATGGATAAGCGTAAAACGTTGCTTAAAGAGCGAGAGCGATTCAATCAGCAAGTTCAAAAGTTGCCAAAAACACAACGAGAAGTGCTACGCCTTACACGAGATGTTGAAGTAAATCAACAAATATACGTGCAATTACTGAATAAAGTACAGGAATTGAATATCCTGAAAGCTAGCACGGTCGGTAATGTGCGCATTTTAGATGGAGCGCAATCATACACAAAACCGATTAAACCAAAGAAAGCATTGATCTTAATACTGACAATACTCTTTGGCGGTATGTTAGCTGTAGCTATGGTTTTAGTCCGTGCAGCTTTCCATCGAGGTGTTGAAAATCCAGATGAGATTGAAGCTATTGGTTTGCCAGTTTATGCCAGTATCCCAATGTCGGATTGGCAAGCGGATATGGAGAAGAAGCAGAAAACTAGGCACAATTTGAGTGTTGAAGAAAGCTTACTGGCAGTCGCAAATCCTGCTGATCTGTCCATTGAAGCATTGCGTAGTTTACGCACCAGCCTGCATTTCGCAATGATGGAAGCAAAAAATAATGTGCTGATGATTTCTGGCCCTAGTCCAGGTATTGGTAAATCTTTTGTATCTTCGAATATGGCGGCTGTGATTGCCAAGGCTGGCCAGCACGTACTGTTAATTGATGCGGATATGCGCAAAGGCCGGTTGGAAAAAAATATGTCTGTGTCCCATACGCCTGGTCTTTCGAATTATTTGGCAGGTACTGCAAGTCTTGAAGATATTATTAAACAGCCTGGTGTAGAGGATTTATCCTTTATTGGCCGCGGAGAAGTACCACCGAATCCATCTGAACTTCTTATGCACCCTCGATTTAAAAAGTTACTTGAGTGGGCATCTGAAAAGTATGACATGGTAGTGGTGGATACACCGCCAATCTTGGCTGTTACAGATCCGGCCATTGTTGGTGCACATGCAGGGACAACTTTATTAGTTGGCAGGTTTGGTCAGAACGCTGTGAAAGAAATTGAAGTGACTAAACAACGCTTTGAGCAAAATGGGATTGAAGTAAAAGGTTTCATTCTGAATGCTGTTCTGAGAACAGCTAGTTCGCATTATAGTGGTGGTTATTATAATTACACCTATGAATCCAAGTAATAAATTTTATTGAGTTCTTCTTATCAGAAAGCAATTAAGGTAAAAGTGTGAAAATACTTGTAACAGGTGGTTCCGGTTTTATTGGGTCAGCCGTTGTTCGTCATATTATTCAAAATACTACAGACAGTGTTATCAATCTGGATAAATTGACTTATGCTGGTAATCTGGAATCTTTAAAGGACGTTTCAGATAGCGAGCGTTATTGTTTTGAGCAAGTCGATATTTGTGATAAAACTGCTCTAGAAAGTGTGTTTGAAGAACATCAACCGGATGCCGTGATGCACCTTGCGGCAGAAAGTCACGTGGATCGCTCGATAGACGGTCCTGCAGCATTCATTGAAACAAATATTATTGGCACCTATAACTTACTTGAAGTTGCTCGTACTTATTGGAATAAATTGGAAGATAATAGTCGTAAAACGGCATTCCGTTTCCATCATATCTCGACAGATGAGGTTTACGGTGATTTAGAAGATACAACGGCTCTATTCACTGAAACGACATCTTATAAGCCAAGCAGCCCTTATTCCGCATCTAAAGCTTCTAGTGATCACTTGGTTCGTGCCTGGTTGCGCACTTATGGTTTGCCGAGCATTATCACCAATTGCTCAAATAATTACGGACCGTATCACTTCCCTGAAAAGCTAATTCCACTAATGATTTTGAATGCTTTAGATGGTAAGACTTTACCAATTTATGGTGATGGAATGCAGGTTCGCGACTGGCTATTTGTCGAAGATCATGCGCGTGCATTGTACACAGTGGTGACTCAAGGGAAAGTCGGAGAAACCTACAATATTGGCGGCCACAATGAGAAAGCAAATATTGAAGTAGTGAAAACACTGTGTACTTTATTAGAAGAACTTGTCCCTGAAAAACCAGCCGGTGTTGTGTCTTATGAATCGCTAATCACCTATGTGGCTGACCGTCCTGGACATGATGTGCGTTATGCTATTGATGCGAGCAAAATAGAACGTGAGTTGGGCTGGAGGCCAAAAGAAACTTTCGAGACGGGTTTACGGAAAACCGTTGAGTGGTATTTGAATAATAAAATTTGGTGGCATCGTATATTGGATGGTTCGTACTGCATGGAACGTCTGGGAGTGACCGTATAATGAAAGGAATTGTTCTGGCTGGCGGCTCAGGTACCCGTCTGTATCCAATCACTCGTGGCGTATCGAAGCAACTGCTACCTGTTTATGATAAGCCGATGATTTATTACCCACTGTCAGTACTAATGTTAGCTGGGATTCGAGATGTATTGATTATTACAACACCTGAAGATCAAGATAGTTTTAAACGGCTTTTAGGAGATGGCAATCAGTTTGGTATTCATTTGGAATATGCTAGCCAGCCATCTCCAGATGGCTTGGCTCAAGCATTTATTATCGGGGAAAATTTTATAGGTGATGACTCTGTTTGCCTGGTTCTCGGAGATAATATTTTTTGGGGACAGAGTTTTACGCCGAAATTAAAGAATGCAGTCCATAATGCTGAGAAAGGTAGTGGAGCTACAGTATTTGGGTATCAAGTAAAAGACCCTGAAAGATTTGGAGTTGTTGAGTTCAATGAAGAAAAGAAAGCAATTTCAATTGAAGAAAAACCGAATAAACCTAAAAGTCACTATGCAGTTACTGGGCTTTATTTTTATGATAATGATGTAATTCAATTGGCGAAAAAGGTAAAACCATCCGAACGAGGTGAGCTTGAAATTACAACATTAAATGAGATGTACTTAAAGCAAGGTAAATTAAATGTTGAAATGCTTGGGCGTGGATATGCTTGGCTTGATACAGGGACCCATGAAAGTTTGTTGGAAGCAGCTCAGTTTGTTGAAACTATAGAAAAACGCCAGGGGTTTAAAATTGCTTGTCTTGAAGAAATTGCATTTTATCAAGGTTGGTTAAGTAGAAAACAAGTTGAAAAAATCGCTGAAATTATGCAAAAAAATGGCTATGGACAATATTTATCAAAGCTATTAAAAGTATAAAATAGATGTCGAAAATTAAGAGAAAAACTGTCACAAGCTTAAAATGGAGTGCAATTGAAAGGTTAGCAACACAAATAGTACAACTAATTGTAATGTTAATACTAGCTAGTACTCTTGGGCCTGAAGCGTTTGGTTTAGTTGGGATGTTGGCAGTTTTCATATCGATCAGCCAAGTGTTCGTTGATAGCGGAATGAGTTCTGCTTTAATTCGCAAGCAAGATGTAAGTGAAAAAGATTTTGCAACTGCCTTTTATTTTAATATTGCTATTTCAATTGTATCTTATGCAGTCTTGATTACTGTATCACCTGTTATAGCTAATTTTTATCGTCAACCTGAGTTAGAAATGCTATCTATAATGTTAGGTAGTGTCGTTGTTATAAATTCATTTGCTATAGTTCAACGTGCAAAGCTTTCGATCAAAATGGATTTTAAAACACAGGCGAAAGCATCTTTACTTGCGGTTAGTCTTAGTAGTTTAACATCTTTATCAATGGCATACATGGATATGGGGGTCTGGGCTTTAGTTGCACAGAACTTAATATATGCATTTGCTAATGTATTGTTTCTTAATGTGTTTAACCCTTGGTGGCCTGGATGTAAATTTTCTAAGTCATCATTTAAAGATTTGTTCGGTTTTGGTTCAAAGTTACTGGCTGCAGGATTAATTGATAGCTTTTATCAAAACATTTATCAAATTGTCATTGGTAGACAATTTTCAGCTTACAGCGTTGGTCAGTTTACTCAGGCAAATCAATTGGTTAAAACGCCAGCGTCAACTATAACTATGGTAATTCAACGTGTAACATATCCCATGCTTAGCGGAATTCAAAATGATAAACAACGCCTTGAATCAGCTTATTTATTAACTATTCGCTTAGCCGCAACTGTGATTTTTCCTTTATTGTTTGGTTTATCTTCTGTGTCTACTCCAATGTTGCCCCTATTATTAGGACAGGAGTGGATACCAGCAGCAACATTTGTATCTATTTTATGTTTTGGCTTTGTTCTATATCCAATTCATGCTATCAACTTAAATTATCTTCAAGTAAAAGGCCGATCTGATATTTATTTAAAGTTGGAGGTTATTAAAAAAATAATTATAACCGTCACTCTAATTATTAGTATTCAGTATGGCATAACTGCTGTTTGTATCGGGATTGCGCTTCAGTCTCATTTGGGTCTTTTTATTAATACTTATTATAATGGAAGAGTTAGTGGCTTAGGAATAAGAAATCAGCTGAAGATATTGGTTCCTATATGGTTGATAAGCTTAGTAAGTTGCATAATAGCTAAGTTGTTCGGAGGTCTTATATTTGAAGACGGATGGGGTGTTGTTATAACAACAGTTATATTTTCAACTTTAATCTATATATCAAGCATTAGATTTTTCCAGCCAGACCTTTATAGGTACATTTACTCAGCAATATTAACTAAAAAAGAATATCAAACACGATGAAAAAAATAACAGTGACTTCCCCGCTTTTACCTCCATTAGAAGAGTTAACACCATACCTGGAGGATATCTGGTCGAGGAAATGGTTAACCAATAGTGGGTATTATCATCAGCAGTTGGAATATGAACTATGTAAATACCTTGATGTTCCATACATTAGTTTGTTTTCGAATGGAACATTGGCTTTAATAACTGCGTTACAAGCTTTGGAGCTAAAGGGTGAAGTTATAACCACACCATATAGTTTTGTTGCAACAAGTCATGCCATAAAATGGAATAATTTGAAGCCTGTCTTCATTGACATTGATCCTAATACTTTCAATATTGATACAAATAAAATAGAAGAAGCTATTACAGCTAACACCTGTGCTATTTTACCAGTTCATGTTTATGGTAATCCGTGTGATCATGACGCTATTCAAGCTATAGCAGATAAGCATAACTTAAAAGTAATTTATGATGCAGCGCATGCGTTTGGCGTCAGGAAAAATGGCCAATCAATTTTAAATATGGGTGACTTATCAATACTTAGTTTTCATGCTACTAAAACTTACTCTACGATTGAAGGTGGTGCTATTGTTTGTGATAGCTTAGAAATGAAAGAAAAACTGGATCACCTTAAAAACTTTGGGTTTGAGTCAGAGGCTGAAATTTCAACATGTGGGATGAATAGCAAACTAAATGAAGTCCAAGCTGCCTTTGGTCTAGCAAGTTTAAAATACATTAGTGATGCGATAAAAAAAAGGGAAAAAGTTGCAGAACACTATTATGAAAGGTTGAAAAATATTTCTGGAATTACTGCTTTTGAAGTGGAATCTCATATAGATTTTAATTATTCATATTTCCCTATATTGATAGATGAGTCAACATTTGGTGTCAGTCGAGATAGATTATTTGAAGAGTTAAAAGAAAATAATGTTCTAGCTCGAAGATATTTTTTCCCTTTAATTACTGATTTTTCAGCTTACAAAGATTATAACAAAGGTAAGTTTGTCCATTCTGAAAAAATATCTAAATCTGTTATATGTTTGCCAATACATCATGAGATTACACATAATCAAGTTAAAGAGATTGTTAGGATTATTCAAGAATGCCGAAAGTAATAAACTCAACACAAGGGGAAAATTGCCAAAATTACCCAGGCTCAATTCTCAAAAATAGTCAATTAGGTTTAAATTGTATTATTGGAGATTTTAGCAGAATTTACGAGTCATCACTTACAGACTACGTTCGAGTTGATAGAAACAATTTCATTTTAAACTCTAGAATTGGTTGTTATTCTTATACGGGACAATTCACTGTATTAATGCATTCAGAAATAGGTAAATTTTGCTCAATATCGTGGGGAGTCACAATTGGCGCGGGTGAACATGATTATACAAAAATTACTACGCATGATTTTTTATACAATACCTCCTATGACTTGAACGACGAAACTATATCATATGATAGATTCTCCAAAAAACTTGTAGTTGGGAATGACGTTTGGATTGGTGCTAACTCTACAGTCTGTAGAGGTGTTTCTATCGGTGATGGAGCTGTAATAGGAGCAAACTCAGTCGTAACTAAAGATGTCCCACCATATGCTATAGTTGCTGGATGTCCTGCGAAAATCATCAAATATAGATTCACAAAAGATGTTATTGACAAGTTGTTAGATTTAAAGTGGTGGGATTTTCCTTATCAAATCATAAAAGAAAATTTTAAGTTTATTTCAGAATCTGATATCGAATCAGTAATTGAAAAACTTCAAGTGGAGAAAAACAAGTGAATATATTGTTAACATCAGTAGGTCGTAGGGGGTATATTGTTGATTACTTTAAAGAGACCTTTGTTGAAGAAAGAAAAGTATATACAGCAAATAGTGAACTCACATATACAATGAAGTTAGCAGATGGCTATCTGATTACTCCTTTGATTTACGAAGATAATTATATAGATGTTATTATCAATTTCTGCAAAGAAAAAGATATTTCAATCATTATTTCCCTTTTTGACATCGATTTGTATATTTTAGCAAAAAACGAGGAAAGATTCTCTGAAAACGGTATTCAGTTAATTTTAGCACCTGAAAAATCCATTGAAATATGTAATGACAAATGGTTGACATATCAGTTTTTAATGGAAGTTAAAGTTAACACACCAAAAACATACATTTCATTAGATAGTGTCATAAATGCTATTGAAATTGGAGAAATAGAATATCCTGTGATTCTAAAGCCTCGCTGGGGAATGGCCTCAATGGGGATTTATATAGCTGACAACGAAGAAGAATTAAGAGTGCTATATAATAAGTCATATAAGGATATATTTAACTCCTATTTAAAGTTTGAATCAACATTGACAAGAGATAAGCCAATCATAATCCAACAGTATTTGAAAGGAAATGAATTTGGTTTGGATGTGATAAATGACCTTTCGAATAAATTTGTTACTTGTTTAGCAAAACAGAAAGTTAGAATGAGAGCTGGAGAAACGGATCTTGGTTTGACTGTTGCTAATACTGAGTTTTTGAGCGTATCAAAAGTTTTGTCAGAAAAAATCAAACATAAAGGGATATTATCAGTTGATGCTTTTGTTGTTAACGATGTTGTGTATGTTACAGAAATGAATTGCAGGATATCAGGTCATTATCCAATTAGTCATGCGGTAGGGTTTAATTATCCTGAGTTGCTTAGATCTTGGCTTAACGAGAGTGATTTAGATTCAAAATATTTATCTTTTGAAGAAAATGTTTATGTATGTAAAGAGCTATCTATAAAAAGATTATAAAACATTATGTTTAAAAAACTGAAAGCTCCAGCTAGTGAACATGAAATATCATCTAATTGGAAATTTAAAGATAAAGTTTATATTAGTTGTGTCTGTATAACGTTCAATCATGAAAAATATATAGAAGATGCATTAATAGGAATGTTATCTCAAATATCAGAGCATCGATTTGAAATTGTCGTACATGATGATGTATCTACTGATAAAACTCGAGATATTTTAGAAAAATACAAAGCCCGATTTCCATCAATTATTAAGTTAGTCTTTCAAAAAGAAAATCAGTATTCTTTAGGAAAAAAAATAACACCGTTAGCTGTGTCTTATTCAAGCGGAAATTATATTGCATTATGTGAAGGTGATGATTTTTGGATAGATAGGTATAAATTACATAAACAATTTAAAGTATTGGAAGATAACGGAAATATAAATATTTGTTTTACTGCAGCAATAGGTTTATATCCTAATAATAAAACAAAAATATTATGTAATCATTCTAATGAAATGAAATTTTTTTCTAAAGAAAAAGTTTTCTGTGGTGGTGGAGGCTTTATGCCTACCCCATCATTAATGATAAGGCGTATTATCTTTGATGATATACCAGGGTTTTTCCATGAAGCTTCGGTAGGTGATTTTTATCTACAAACAATCTGCTCTAAATCAGAAGGTGCAGTATATTTACCCATAATTTCCACAGTTTATCGATTTTTTTCGGTGACATCCTGGAGTAATGAATCGTTAAATTATTCAATTGAAAGGATTCAAAAAAATTTGACACAGGATTTGCATTGTTTGAAACTACTAGCAAAATTCATTGATGTTGATATAAACGCATTAAATTTCTCATTAAGTCGATTATTTTATCACTCGGCGTGTTTAGCTTTATCATCTGGACAGAAAGAATTATTTAAGCAATATATAGAAGAAAGTTATTTGATATACAGAGGTATTTCAAAAAAACAGGTGGCATATTTTATGCTTCGTGATTTCCCTGACCTCTTAGGTATGATAAAGAAGATTAACTTGAAAAGATTGAGATAGGTATGAGTGATGTCTTTTACAAATTCAGAGGGGTTTACTTATTTCTTCTGTTTTTTTGTAGTAGCTATGCTTTATATGATGGTCTAAGTTTTGGAAGTCTTGGTGGGGATTTTAGTGGCTATAGAATAGAGAATGGGTCTATATATATTCTTTGTTTCTGCTTATTGATTGGGCTATATGTTTTATTTGATTTGGTTTTTTATTTTGCACTTAGAGTTTTTTATAAAGAAAATGTATTGAAGGTTAATTATATCAGAGCAAATACCGGTCTATATGTTCTTATTTTCCAGTTGTTCTATTATATATATAACCAATATTATGGGGTTAATGTTGCAGGGGTCATTGGTACGACTAGCAATCCAGTTAAATACATTTTTCTTATCATAAATCCAGATTATTTGTGTTTAATCTATTTAAGTGTGACTTTGCTATATTCGAACAAAAAAAAGTTTTTTTATAGTAACTTGTTGATTTATGTTGTGTCAACCTTATCTAGGGGATGGTTAGGTGGTTTAGCCTTTATTTGTTTAACTTTTTTAATCTATTTAATTTCCAGAAAAAAGTTTAAGTATATATTTGTCATAATAATTTTCTCCGTACTTCTTGCGGCCTTATCTCCATGGTTATTTGCTGTCAGAGAGGCTATTCGAACTGGCAACGAATTAGTTTTAGATTGGAATAACTATATTGATTTTATAAGAGTTTTTATAGATAAGATAATTTTCAGATTTCAATCATTGTCATCTCTTTACTATGTGATGGCAAATTTTGATAATCTAAATTATTATGAAATTCAGCCTGCATACATGCAAGGGGTGATACAAAGCTCAATATATAGAACTTTTGATGCGGAAGGGCTTCCGATAGCAAATATACTATCATTACTTTGGCTGGGGGAAACAGGAAGGAATACTGCATTTACATCTACAATGCTACCATATTTAGCATTGAGTCCATCTAATTTAATATTAACAATTTTTTACGCTTTTTTTTGCCTTTTTTTAAGTGTTTTCATTTCAAGTCGATTTAAAGGTAGCGGTGTAGACTATCTGATATGGTATTACTTCATTACATATTTTATAAATGGATGGTTTGCCGCTTATATATCTTTCCTTATAACCATTGTGTTCTTTATGTTTTTTTCTAAAAAATATAAGTTACGCTCTCTTAATATATGAGGTCTTCTGTGCGAGGGGCTGGTAAGTTTAAATTATTTAAATCTCTCATTAATGCCTTATCAAGGTTTTTATCTTTTTTTCCTTTAACTTTTAGGTGTTTTCTATTTGATTTTTTCTCGACTGTACCTACAACTATTGGTATAGGGCTCAGATATGCAATATTAAAGTCTATTTGCAAATCAATTGGAGATAACGTTTATATTGGCCGGTTTGTTGTTATTAAAAATGCAGAGAGTTTAAATGTTGGCAGTAACGTGAGCATTCATGATTTCACATATATTGATGCATTGAGTGGTATTAATATTGGTGATAATGTTTCTATTGCACATAATTCATCTTTTATATCATTTGAACATTCTTGGGATGATTTAAATCAGCCAATTAAATATAACAGGCTGACATTGAAACCTATAACAATAGAAAGTGATGTTTGGATAGGATGTGGATGTCGTATTCTCGCTGGCTCAAAAGTTTCCGAAAGAAGCGTGGTTGCTGCTGCCACAATCGTTAATAAGAAATATCCTCCGAACGTTTTGATTGCGGGTGTACCTGGTAAAATTATTAGAGATATATAAT
This sequence comes from Photobacterium sp. CCB-ST2H9, assembly GCF_023151555.2. Taxonomy (NCBI): domain Bacteria; kingdom Pseudomonadati; phylum Pseudomonadota; class Gammaproteobacteria; order Vibrionales; family Vibrionaceae; genus Photobacterium; species Photobacterium sp. CCB-ST2H9. The sequence continues at coordinate 2,604,575 of NZ_CP100425.1, read as the reverse complement.
GAAAGCTATATTTGCACATGATCACCGATTCTTGCTAGATAGAAATGGGTTTGCTTACTCTAAAGGGAAAATAAAAAAAGAATCATTTGATTTGTATTTGAGTTATTTTGATTCTGTTTCTGTTATTTCTCGGTATGATGTTGAAAATGATAGTAGTACATTGAAATCAATGGAAGCTATTAATGATATTGATTACATTGATTTTATTCCATTTAAGAATCTGTCTACTCCAAAGGAATTATTGAACTGTAATAATTTGGAACTCATGTGTGAAAAGATAAAAGGACATGATTTTTTAATTGCTAGGCTGCCAAGTGAAATAGGTTTATTAGCTATTAAAGCTGCTAGGAAATTAAAAATAAAATATACCATTGAGTTTGTAGCGTGCCCATGGGATGCCTTATGGAATTATGGCGGTATTAGGTCCAAGTTATATGCTCCATTTTATTACGTAAGAAATAGAATGGCGACAACACACGCAAATTCGGTTAGCTATGTAACTTCAAGCTTTTTGCAAAGAAGATATCCATCTAATGGAATAAAAGTTGGTGTTTCTGATGTGGTTATTGATACCGAAAGTAACTATCGAGTGAAACGCGTGTTAGATAGAAATAAGGTAATTAATATTGGGTTAATAGGATCTTTAGATTCTCCACATAAAGGTATCGGCGATGCGATAAAGGCAGTTGGGATTTTATTGGAGAAGGGGTGCAAAATTAACCTTAACCTTCTTGGTCCTGGCGATATTTCTATTTGGAAGAAACAATGTGAAAGTTTTTCTGATTATGTGAATTTTTGCGGTATCAGAAACCCTGGTAAAGATGTACAAGAATGGCTTGCCCGGCAGGATATTTACATTCAGCCTTCATTGCAGGAAGGACTACCTAGAGCTATTATTGAAGCAATGAATTGTGGATTACCTATAATAGGAAGTAATGCTGGAGGTATACCTGAGTTGGTGAATCAAAAATTTATACACCCTAAAAAGGACTACATAAGACTTTCTGACTTGATTTTATATATTTTGACCGAAGAAAATGAATATGAAGCCATGTCTGAATATAGTCTACGTATCTCCGAAAGATATGTAAAAAATAATCTAGATAAAGTTAGAAATGAATTTTGGGATTCGATTTTAAAAGTTTAATGTGGGGATTATGAAATATTTAGTAACAGGTGCTGCAGGTTTTATCGGTTCTAGAGTGTCTTTAGAGCTTGCTAGACAAGGATATCAAGTTGTTGGTATCGATAATATTAATGATTACTATGATGTTGATTTAAAAAAAGCAAGGCTAGAATTAATTAAAGGGTTTAAAAACTTTTCTTTCTATAAAGCTGATATATCGGATAAAGGTTTTATTGATAGTTTGTTCAAAAATGAAAATTTTGACCGTGTTATCCATTTAGCAGCTCAAGCTGGTGTACGTTATTCTATCCAAAATCCGGAATCCTATGCTCAGTCTAATTTAATTGGTCACCTTAACATTTTGGAAGCATGTCGATTTAATAATATAGAGCATTTAATCTATGCTTCTTCTAGCTCAGTTTATGGATTAAATTCGAAAGTACCCTTCTCAACTGCGGATTCTGTTGACCATCCTGTTTCACTTTATGCTGCAACAAAAAAATCTAATGAGTTGATGTCGCACTCTTATTCACACTTATATGGAATTCCTACTACGGGTTTGAGATTCTTTACTGTGTATGGCCCTTGGGGGCGTCCGGATATGGCACCATTCATTTTCACAAAGAAAATATTATCTGGTGAAGTTATTGATATTAATAATAATGGCGATATGTGGCGAGATTTTACACATGTAGATGATATAGTTGAAGGTGTTATTCGGGTTTCAGGCGTGATACCCACGAAGAATTCAAATTGGACAGTTGAAGATGGAACCCCTTCGACTAGCTCTGCTCCCTATCGTATTTACAATTTAGGATATGGTAGTCCTGTTAATTTAATGGATTTTATAAGTGCAATTGAAGATGAATTAGGGATGAAATCGATTAGAAATTTTCGTGAAATGCAACCAGGTGATGTATATCAAACTTATGCTGATACTACACAGTTATTTGATGACATTGGTTACAAACCGAAAGTTGGTCTGAAAGAAGGTGTCAAATCTTTTGTTGATTGGTATAAGTTATTTTACAAGAAATAGGATTTAAATGAAGGTTGTTGTAATTAGCGCTAACACAAGTTGGTATTTATATAACTTTAGAAAAAATACTATTTTATCATTGATTCGAGATGGTTATGAAGTTATTGCTGTAGCTCCACGAGACAGTTACACCCAAAAACTGGAAAGTTTAGGGTGTAAATATCATCATATAAGAATAGACCAAGGTGGAACCAATCCAATATTGGATTTTATGACGTTAATATATTTTATTGTCATTTATAATAGATTAAAAGTCGATTTGGTTCTTAACTTTACACCGAAAAATAATATATATAGTACGCTTGCTGCAAAGGTGAACAATGCTAAGGTTGTCAATAATATTGCTGGGCTTGGTACTATATTTACTAAGAATACAATCTCTTCGAAAATAGCTAAGCTTTTGTATAAGTTTAGTCAGAAATATGCTGACTTGATCTTTTTTCAAAATGAGGATGATAGGAGAATATTTTCTGAGATGAAGGTTGCAGAGAAAGTAATAACTGACCGTCTGCCTGGGTCTGGTGTTGATTTAAACCGATTTCAAATAAAGGAAGCTCCAAATGATGGGAGAGTTAAGTTCCTGCTTATTGCAAGAATGTTATATGAGAAAGGAATAAGTCAATATGTTGAAGCAGCCAGAATTCTTAAAGAAAAGTATAGTAATTTAGACTTTCGCTTACTTGGATTTCTTGATGTTGATAATCCTTCTGCTGTCTCACAAAATCAAATGAATGAATGGTCCGCTGAAGGGGTTGTAGATTATCTTGGGGTTTCTGATTCTGTTGAAAAAGAAATCGCTGATGTTGACTGTATGGTTTTACCTTCATATTATCGTGAGGGTGTTCCTAAGTCATTGCTTGAGTCTGCTGCAATGGGAAAGCCAATTGTAACAACAGATAATGTAGGCTGTAGAGAAACCGTTAATGATAATGTTAATGGTTTCCTCTGTGTCCCTAAATCTTCAGAATCTTTAGCTACAGCATTAGAAAAAATAATAAAAATGTCTTATCAAGAACGTCTTCAGATGGGGGCTGAGAGTAGAAAAAAAGTTGAAAATGAGTTTGATGAAAAAATTGTTATTAGTAAGTATTTACATATTGTTAATCAGCTTTTAATTTAACTACAGGTAAAAATTGAAAATTACAATTGCAGGCACAGGCTATGTTGGCCTGTAAATGCTATGCTTTTGGCACAATATAATCAAGTTGTAGCTATTGATATAGTTGAAGAAAAAGTCAACCTCCTTAATAATCGAATATCACCAGTTGTTGATATGGAAATTTCAGTTTTTTTACAAAAACGTGATATTAATTTTACTACCTCAATAGATAAAAATTTTGCTTATCAAGATGCTGACTTCGTAATTATCGCGTCTCCTACTGACTATGATGCTAAAACGAATTATTTTAATACTGCTTATGTTGAATCCGTGATAAAGGACATGATGACAATCAACCCAAATGCTGTGATGGTCATCAAATCAACGATTCCTGTGGGTTACACAAAACGGCTCAAGGAAGAGTTAGGATGTGAAAACCTGATGTTTTCCCCTGATTTTTTACGAGAGGGGAAAGCCCTTTATGATAATTTTCACCCTTCTCGAATCATTGTTGGAGAGAAAAGCGAGCAAGCAAAAGACTTTGCAGATTTGCTTTTGCAGGGTGCTGCGAAGAAAGATGTTCCTGTTTTTCTTATAGATTCAACTGAAGCAGAAGCTGTTAAGTTATTCTCAAACACTTATCTTGCAATGCGAGTTTCGTATTTTAATGAATTAGACTCTTATGCTGAATCCATAATCTTGATAGTCGGCAAATTATTAAAGGTGTAGGACTTGACCCGAGAATTGGGTCTCAGTATAACAATCCTTCCTTTGGCTATGGTGGTTACTGTTTACCCTAAGATACTAAACAATTACTTGCCAATTACCAGGAAGTTCCGAATGATTTAATTAAGGCGATTGTTGATGCAAATACAATGCGAAAAAATTTCATTGCTGAGAATATTTTGAAGAGGAAGCCTAAAGTTGTAGGTGTTTATCGTTTGATTATGAAATCTGGTTCAAATAATTTCAGTACTTCCAGTATTCAAGGTACTGTGAAGCGATTGAAAGCAAAGGGTATAGAAGTTATTATTTATGAACCTATGTTCACCGAGAAAGAGTTCTTTAATTCGGCCATATATACTGATTTCGACGCATTCAAGTCTGAATCTGATGTCGTTGTTTCGAATCGTATGGTTAATGAACTTATGGATATAAAAGATAAAGTTTATACACGAGATTTATTCGGTTCTGACTTATAAGAATTAAAATGACAAAAATCAAGAAAGCAGTCATTCCCGTGGCTGGGTTAGGCACACGCATGTTACCTGCGAGTAAAGCAATCCCTAAGGAAATGTTACCTTTAGTGGACAAGCCTTTAATTCAGTACATTGTGAATGAGTGTGTCGCTTCAGGGATTAAAGAAATTGTATTGGTAACGCACTCGTCAAAAAATGCGATTGAAAACCACTTTGATACTTCATTTGAATTGGAAGCAGCATTGCAAAAACGTGTAAAGCGTCAGCTTCTGGAAGAGGTTCAGTCGATTTGCCCGGAAGATGTTACCATCATGCATGTTCGCCAAGGTAACGCATTTGGCCTTGGACACGCTGTACTGTGTGCTCAGTCATTAGTGGGTAACGAGCCATTTGCTGTTGTACTGCCGGATGTTATTTTGGATGAGTACACTGCATATCAAAGCCGGGCAAATTTAGCCGCAATGTTAAAACGCTTTGAGGAAACAGCTGCTAGTCAGATTATGGTTGAGCCGGTTCCATTGCGAGATGTGTCAAAATATGGTGTTGTGGATTGTAATGGTGCTGCACTGTCTGCTGGGCAGGTACATAAAATGTATGCAATGGTTGAGAAACCAAGCGTAGAGCAGGCTCCATCAAATTTAGCTGTTGTTGGCCGATATGTCCTTTCAGCCAAAATTTGGGACAAACTTGCGAAAACTCCACCAGGTTCTGGTGATGAAATTCAACTGACTGATGCAATTGAAATGCTTATGGCTGAGGAAGTTGTTGAAGCTTTTCATATAACTGGAAAATCGCATGACTGTGGCGATAAGTTGGGTTATATGAAAGCTTATATTGAGTACGGGCTTCGCCATGAATCTCTTGGTGAAAAATTTAAAACTTACTTAAATGAATTAGTGCTATCAATGCGTGCCGTTTCCTAAATAGATATATGCCCCCATTACTATGCTGGGGCTATTTGATTATAAAGAGTCCCAACATGACCTCAGCATTCCTATTTGCCTTCTTAATCTCCTTTTGCAGCCTGTTTATCTGCAGGAAAATTGCAAAACGCATCGGACTTGTAGATGCACCCAATGAACGAAAACACCATCAAGGTGTTGTTCCGTTGGTCGGTGGTGTGTCTATATTTATAACGCTTGCAATCGCTTTTTGCTTGTTTGATTTATTTCCACAAAACCCTTGGTTGTATCTGGTGTGTGCTTCTGTGTTGGTCGTGATAGGTGTTATTGATGATCGATACGACATCAGCTTTAAACTTCGACTATTGGTACAGGCTGGTGTATCTCTGGTGATGATTTTCATAGGTGAGAAAAGTCTGCATGATTTAGGTTATATGCTTGGCAATTTCCCTCTCGATTTGCCAGTCGTACTAAGTTCGATATTAACTATCTTGGCAGTTGTTGGTGCGATCAACGCATTTAACATGGTGGATGGTATCGATGGCTTGCTTGGTGGTCTGGCATCAGTCAGCTTTGCGGCACTTGGCTATGTGTTTTATGTGTCCGGAAATACTGAACTGTTTACCATTTGTGCCCTGATTGTGACGGCAATGGTTCCCTATATCATGTTGAATCTGGGTTTTCCGCTAGGGCGTCGTTTTAAGGTGTTCATGGGGGATGCTGGCAGTATCTTTATTGGATTCACGGTAATTTGGTTATTACTGGAAGCGACACAAGCTGGTGAACAAAGTGCGATGCGACCTGTGACTGCACTTTGGTTAATTGCGCTGCCGTTGATGGATATGGCGACGATTATGATCCGCCGGATTCGTAAAGGCCAGTCACCCTTCAAACCAGACCGGGAACACTTGCATCATATCTGCCAGCGGATTGGGTTATCACCTTTGATGACTTTGATTGTGATTTGCAGTTTGGCAGCGACGATGGCGATGATCGGGATATGGTCTGATTTGGCGCAAATTAACGAAACGGTCATGCTGATTGGTTTCTTGTTAATGTTTGGTGTGTACTTTGCAGTCATAAGTCATATCTGGCGTATTACGACTTGGATTCATCGCCTGACAGGACGAGCACAGCCGAAAGTTGCGGAACAAGTTCCTTCTGAGCAATAAAGTCAGAACATTCGAGAGAGCAGTCGGATGTGATCTTATAAATGCTCATAGCATTAACCCAGGCCTCGGTCTGGGTTTTTTCTTTCTTACTGCAGGCTATCTGATCTGTCTTCTCTGCGAAGCTGTTTCGCTTCTTTATCAAATTTATCCAGCTGAGCAAGCTGGTAAATCACTTCCCATAGCAATAAAAATCCAATTTCCAGAACAAACGCGAAAATTTGTTTCCAGTAGTCTTTAAAGCGAAGGATGTGATCGTTAGTCGTCATGATTCCTGCCATTGAAAGATTGTTTGTATGCTAATCCATACTATGGCGTCAGTAATTGCAGATAGATTGAATTAAACTGAGACTTAGTTATTATTATGCGGTTTAAGATCAGTTTGTGTGAAAGACGGTGTTTTTAACGCCCTTCAACTAGCTCTCACAGGAATTAGTGAATGTGGTTGCACGGTAGATTAAGCATTCACAGCTGTGTTTCTTTTTTCTGCTTTCGATAACAGAATGAAGTAGATGACAAAGCCGACAACAAAAAGCCAGAACATCACATACTCTGGTACATTAGCGATTTCACCATAGATACCCACGCCGCTCAGTAAAGTTGCAATAGTACAGATAGCAATCAGTGTTTGAGTGGAATTCAATCCCAGGCGCTGGAAGATATGATGCAGATGCTCCCGGTCAGGTTTGAAAGGAGAGTCTCCGCGCTTAATACGACGGATCATGATGGCTGCCATGTCCATCAGGGGGACGGCAATCAGCCAGAGCGCGGTCACAGGCCGCAGAGGCGGGCGGCTGCCATTCTGACTGGCAAGCAACAAAAACCAGATTACGGTAAAGCCAATGAGCATACTACCGGCATCTCCCATAAAGACTTTGCGTCTTCGTCCAAATGCGCCCAGATTCAGCAGGATATAAGGGATGATGGTGATGATAATAATGGCACAGAGATAGGCCAGTGAAAGCTGCCCGTCGTGGAACAGCATGATGCCGAGTCCGCCGAAAGTCACGATAGATAATCCGCCTAGCAGTCCATCGATACCGTCCACCATATTGAAGGCATTGATTGCACCTATGACCGCCAGTACGGTGACCAAATACCCGAACATGCCCAAATCAATTTTACCGAATCCTACCATATTTCCCAGGGTGTGTAGTTCCAGTCCGGCGAAGTACATCATACAGACCGAAAGGGTTGCTTGGATTAATAACCGGATCTTGAAGCTGACATCAAATTTGTCATCTAAAGCGCCAACGACAGTCAGGATGACAATACAGAGGGTATACAGTCCGGCATCATCGAGGATGCTGGGAGAATAATACAGGAACTGAGCCAGCGTGATACAGATAGCCAAGCCGCCGACAAGGGGCACGGCTCCGTCATGAAGCTTTCTTGCGTTGGGCTGATCAACCAAACCCACACGTTTTGCGACCTTCCGGAGTAAAAAAAGTGCAGCGAACGAGGAAAAAAATACAAAGAAAAAATCTGCAAACATGCTCAATTCCGAAAGCTGTCAAAACGTCGAAAGACTACCAAGATTTCGCAAGTCTAGGAAGAGGAGAAAAGATGTCCGGTTAGTAAATTATTACTTCTGTTCAATTCTTTTAGAAATTTCAGGCTCTCTCGCAGTATTTGAAGTCATGCTTTTCATCATTCCTACAGGCGCTGGCTTGTCTATACTTGTTTTCGTAAGACGTTCCCGGAACAAAAAACTCAATTCATAAAGTCCGGTTGAGGCTGAACTAGTTGCAGAAAGGGAGGTGATATGCAGATTTTGCCAGTCGTTATGGCGGGGGGCACGGGCAGTCGGTTGTGGCCGTTATCCCGGGAGCAATACCCGAAACAATTCTTGTCACTTATTGCGTCATCAGAAAAGCAATTGTCCTCTACCGCTCCTGATCAACTTTTCACGCTTTTGCAACAGACCATTCAGCGCCTTGATGGGCTGGACCATCAGCCACCATTAGTTATTTGCCAGGAAAGTCACCGCTTTATTGCTGCTGAACAATTACGGCATTGTGGTATCGGTAAGCATCGCTTTCTACTTGAGCCTGAAGGCAGAAATACCGCACCGGCGATAGCTTTGGCTGCGTTGATGACGAGTGAGTGCCCGTCTGCGGTTTCACTCGAAGAAACAGATCCCCTCCTTTTGGTTCTTGCAGCTGATCATTGTATTCAAAACCATGAAGCTTTTGTGGCGGCTGTTGAGCAAGCCATACCACTTGCTGAATCCGGGAAACTAGTTGCTTTTGGTATTCCGCCACAATCTCCTGAAACCGGCTATGGCTACATTAAGCGCGGTGAGCCCTCTGGAGCTGGTTACGAAGTCGCTCAGTTTGTTGAAAAACCGGATCTCAATGCGGCGAAAGAGTATTTAGTCAGCGCCTACTATTACTGGAACAGTGGCATGTTCTTATTCAGAGCGTCAGCCTATCTTCAGGAGCTGGGGAAATATCGTCCGGATATTTTGTCTGCTTGCCAGCATGCGGTCCAATCCCCTGAGGTGGATAAAGATTTTATCCGTGTCGATCGTCAGGCATTTGCAGCCTGCCCGTCTGATTCCATTGATTATGCGGTGATGGAAAAAACGGACTCAGCGGTTATGGTGCCGATGGACGCCGGATGGAGTGATGTAGGCGCCTGGTCTGCCTTATGGGAGTTAGGCAAGAAAGATGAGTTATACAATGTCGTTCAAGGTAATGTCCTGACGACAGAGACTCGGCATAGTTATATTCGGGCTGACAGCCGGTTGGTCGCCACCATCGGACTGGAGCATGTGGTGGTCATTGAAACCAAGGATGCAGTTTTAGTTGCAGCAAAGGACAAAGTGCAGGAAGTAAAAGCCATCATTGCGCAGCTCAGGGAGACGCATCGTCCGGAACTTGAGTTTCACCGGGAAGTGTATCGTCCCTGGGGTAAATATGAACAGGTCGACCATGGCCTTCGCCACCAGGTGAAACATATTACGGTCAATCCGGGTGAAAAGCTGTCTCTGCAGATGCATCATCACCGCTCTGAACACTGGGTGGTTGTTTCCGGAACAGCGAAAGTCACTCAGGGTGATAAGACCTGGCTCCTGACTGAAAACGAATCGACTTATATTCCGATTGGCGTAATTCATGCTCTGGAAAATCCTGGAAAAATCCCGCTTGAAATGATTGAAGTACAATCAGGCAGTTATCTCGGTGAGGATGATATTGTCCGGTTTGAAGACCGATATGGCAGGAAATGACTGCATCCTGATTAGTGATTGCCAAGGAGACGCAATGGAATCTCTTACATGTTTCAAAGCCTACGATATCCGCGGTGAAGTGGGTTTTGAGATGAATGAAGATATCGCCTACCGGATCGGCAGGGCTTATGGGCAGTATTTCCGGCCCAAACGTGTTGCCGTTGGTGGTGATGCCCGACTGACTACGGCTGCACTGAAAAGAGCCTTGGGAAAGGGGCTGATGGATGCTGGCGCCGATGTACTTGATCTGGGTCTGACAGGAACGGAAGAAGTGTATTTTGCAGCCCAGACGTTGGACGTGGGTGGCGGGATAGAAGTCACGGCTAGCCATAATCCTGGCAATTATAACGGGATGAAGCTGGTTCGTAAGGAGGCAGTGCCAATCAGTTATGACAGTGGGTTGGCGGAAATCCGACAACTGGCCGAGAGCAATCAGTTTGCTCTTTCTGACCGGCAGGGAATGCTGAGTCAGACATCCATTTTGGATGCTTACATTGAACATCTCATATCCTATATCTCTCCCAATAAAATCAGGCCATTGAAGCTGGTGGTTAATGCCGGAAATGGTGCTGCAGGTCATGTAATCGATGCACTGGAAGCCCGCTTTTGCCAGTTACAGCTCCCGATTCAGTTTGTGAAAATCTACCACCACCCAGATGGCAACTTCCCGAATGGGATCCCGAATCCGATGTTGCCTGAATGTCGTATGGCAACATCAGAAGCTGTGATCACACATCAGGCAGATATGGGTATTGCCTGGGATGGTGATTTTGACCGTTGTTTTCTGTTCGATGAATACGGAGAGTTTATTGAAGGCTATTACATCGTGGGTTTACTGGCGGAGGTTTTTTTGCAGCAGTCTGAAGGGGAGGCAATCAAAATTATTCATGATCCCAGGCTAATCTGGAACACGATGGAGATTGTCGATCATTTTGGTGGGCAGGCGATTCAGTCAAAAACGGGTCATGTTTTCATCAAAGAACGTATGAGGCAGGAGGATGCTGTCTACGGCGGTGAGATGAGTGCGCACCATTATTTTCGTGATTTTGCTTATTGTGACAGCGGAATGATTCCCTGGTTGCTGGTGACTCAGTTGCTCTCAGTGAAAGAACAGCCTCTGTCCGAAATTGTGGCTGCCAGAATTCAGGCTTATCCGGTATCGGGAGAGATTAACCTGACAGTAGCCGATACAGAAACTGCGATTCAAAAAGTATGTGCTGTTTTTGCACCTGATGCTTTAGATGTGGATACCACGGATGGTATTAGCCTGAGTTTTGCGAAATGGCGTTTGAATTTGCGAGCCTCTAATACGGAGCCTTTACTTCGCCTGAATGTCGAATCCAGAGGAGATATCACGTTGATGGAAGAGAAAACGGCTGAAATATTATCAATACTTCAGTCGTAGGAAATGATGATATTGAATGCGATAACTGAAGAAAATTAGATGAATGAACGGGTGTGAAATCAGGGAATACGATATTGAGTGAGCTTTGGTTGATAAACGTGACTTTTCCATGACATTTACTTTCATATTTATGCGAGTCTGTTTGCTTGAGGTGTTTTATTTTAGGTTGGATTTTCCCATAATATTTCACTCGGCGTTTCATTTTTATGTGATTTGAATCAGTGGCTTGCTGTTTTCTGAGTGTTGAAATAAAAAGCCTTCATGTATGCAATTAACAATTACACTGAACTCATGGTTACTTATTCGCCTATTCACTATTGATGGGAGTGTTGTTAGTGATGGTACTAATGACTAAATTGTCGGAATTTTGGCATTAATTCGTGTTTGCTGATGAAGTTTTTCGTGAATTCAGTCGCGCAATTTTGCTATTAACGTTCCACCTATTAGTAACTTTGTCATGCTGGAGTGAGTAATTTAACAACGAATAAAACACCAGGGGAATCAGGTGAAGATTTTACACCATGGCGCCAGGGACGGAGTGACCGGTTCCTGTCACGAACTACAGTTAGGAAAATTCAGTCTGTTAATTGATTGCGGCGTATTTCAGGGGGAGGAGGCCAGAGTCGGCAACGATATTACTTTTCCTGTGGAGCCAATCAAGGCACTTATTCTTACACATTGCCATATTGATCATGTGGGCAGAATTCCCTGGTTACTTGCAGCAGGTTTTCGTGGGCCGATTTATGCGACTGAGGCTACCGCATCGCTGTTGCCCCTCATGCTTGAAGATGGCCTGAAACTGCAACTAGGGTTGAGTGATGAAAAATGCGAAGCCTTTATTCGTCTGGTTCGTTCACAACTCAAACCTGTTCCTTTTGACTGTCGGGCTCAAATTATGCTGCCGGACGGGCAGGATGTGAGCCTGTTCTTTCGGCAGGCAGGGCACATTTTAGGTTCTGCATATGTTGAGTTAACTCTGCCTGAACATCAGAAAGTCGTGTTTTCCGGTGACCTGGGACCCAGCAATACACCGCTCTTAGTGGATCCTGTACCGCCGTCGCATGCCGATGTCTTAGTGCTGGAGAGTACGTATGGCGATAAACGGCATCCCGGAGTGGAGAACCGTGAACAGGCGTTGAAAAAAATTGTCGAGCAATCATTGCAGGATGGTGGTGCGATTCTCATTCCGGCCTTCAGTCTTGGGCGGACGCAGGAGCTGTTGTTTGATTTGGAAAATATAGTGACGGGGGAAAGCCAGAAAGCCCGATTGAATAGTCCTTGGTTGTCGTTACCCATTGTTCTGGATTCACCATTGGCTATGAGAATTACTCATTCTTATCAGGGGTTTAAGCGGTTGTGGGCGAAAGAGGCGAAAGCCAGATTAGACAGTGGCCGTCACCCGCTTGATTTTGACCAATGCACACAGATAGATGAACACAGCGACCACATTGGGTTGGTCAATCGCCTGAAAGCAAGTGGTGAACCAGCTGTCATTGTGGCCGCCAGTGGCATGTGTACGGGAGGACGGATCATGAGTTATCTGGAAGCATTATTGCCTGATCCCAGAACAAACTTGCTGCTGATTGGCTATCAGGCCCGGGGAACACTGGGTCGTGAACTTCAGAATGGGGCAAAGGCCGTGATGATTCACAACAACAGAATTGAAGTGAAAGCCAGAGTGCATACGATGACCGGGTATTCTGCGCATGCGGATCAGAATGATCTGGTTCGTTTCGTCAGAGGGATTGAACAGGGGCCCAATGAAATTCGTTTGGTGCATGGTGACAGGCCTGCGCAAGAAGCGCTGGCTAAGCGTCTCAGGAAGATTAAACCGGATGCGAAGGTGATTGTTTGCGCAAACCTGCCCCCGGATTAAGTCATTGCTTGCATCAGGGGAGTCTTTCGATATTCTAGTCTCTGAAAAAATACCGTGATAGCTTGAACGTATGATTTCATGGCTGAACATGCCCGGAGTGGACTTTATTACCAAAGATTGAGATAAAGTTATCATTGGTGTTATATCGACCAAGTTTAAGGAAGGATAATGAAAATAACAGTAGCGGGAACAGGCTATGTGGGCTTGTCAAATGCTGTATTGCTGGCCCAGCATCATCAGGTTGTTGCGCTGGATATTGTCGAGGAGAAAGTTGTACTTCTTAATCAAAGAAAGTCTCCAATCGTTGATAAAGAAATCAGCGAGTACCTCGAACATCGTGAATTGAATCTGATGGCAACAACAGATAAAACGCTTGCATACAGCAATGCTGATTTTGTCATTATTGCTACCCCAACGGATTACGATCCGGTGACGAATTACTTCAATACTTCATCGGTGGAGTCTGTCATCCGAGATGTGATGGCAATCAATCCTGATGCGGTCATGGTAATTAAGTCCACGATTCCTGTGGGTTATACCCAGCGTATTCAGGAGGAAATGGGGACCGAGAACATTTTGTTCTCGCCTGAGTTTTTGCGAGAAGGGCGGGCACTTTACGATAACTTGTATCCTTCCCGAATCATTGTTGGCGAGCAATCAGAGCGTGCAAAAGCCTTTGCTAATCTGCTGATTGAAGGGGCTGAAAAGGAAGAGATTCCGGTTCTGTTTACCGATTCGACAGAAGCGGAAGCGGTGAAGCTTTTCTCGAATACTTACCTGGCGATGCGGGTAGCTTACTTCAATGAACTGGACAGTTATGCCGCTGCGCACGGACTGGACAGCCGCCAGATCATTGAGGGGGTCGGTTTGGACCCGCGTATTGGTAATCACTATAACAACCCGTCTTTTGGTTATGGCGGATATTGCTTGCCAAAAGACACCAAGCAGTTGCTGGCAAACTACCAGAACGTGCCGAATAATATTATCCGCGCTATCGTCGATGCAAACTCGACGCGCAAAGATTTTATTGCTGAAGCTATTTTGAGTAAGAAGCCGAAGGTGGTTGGTGTTTACCGTCTGATCATGAAGAGTGGTTCAGATAATTTCCGTGCTTCATCGATTCAGGGGATCATGAAACGCATCAAAGCCAAAGGGGTTGAGGTGGTCGTTTATGAGCCGGTGCTGAAAGAAGACGAGTTTTTTAACTCCAGAGTGATTCATGATTTGGAGGAGTTTAAGGCAATGTCGGATGTGATTGTTTCGAACCGAATGTCCGATGAACTACATGAAGTAGCGGACAAAGTCTACACACGTGATTTATTTGGCTCTGATTAATCAATTAGATGCCGCAACTTAGGGCAGGATGCGTGCTTTTCTTGCCCTAAAACCTCTATGAAGATCACAGATTTCTCCCATCCCTGACTATACTGAAAATACCTACTTTTTTGTTGGTCAGGGGCAGCAATGAGAACTCTTGTGATTGCGCTTACAGTTGCCGGGTTGATGAATGCGGGGGCACTTGCAGCGCAAACCGCAGCAGAAGCATCGGCAACATCCTCATCATCGGTAACGTCTTCTTCCTCGACGGTCGCTTCATCAACGGCGGCATCCAAAGGCTCCGCAGCGGGTATTACAACAGCCTCGGCAGCATCTGCCGGAGGTTTAACGGCAACGGTGGTTGCTGTCGGTGTGGCAGCTGTCGTGATTGGCGTGGCGCTTTCTGATACTGGTGGCGGCGGTGATAGCACTTCACCACCGGTGACGACTCAGGAATAGCTGCGACACAGGACTCGTGCGCCGGGAAGTATTTTCTGTGTGATGACTTCATGAGACATCAATCCGCAGAGGGGATGTCTCATGCTGTTCTTTCATCGGTGTTCTGTCATTAGGAAGCGCTGTCGACCGCTTTTCCTTTCAACAGCTTTCGTACCCACATCCTGCCGGGATGCAGTGCATCCAGTACGCTGATTGGCAATGGCAGCGGATCGCCGCAAAGCTGTGATGCGAGGACTTCCCCGAGCAGCGGTGCAGAACTGAGTCCTCGTGAGCCCAATCCGATCATCACATAAAGCCCAGGATAAACAGGGACCTCTTCCGCACTCTCTTGCTGTTCCCGCAAGGTTGCATACTGGCTGAGTACATCATCAAACCGGCAGATGTCACCGACAAAAGGTAAATGGTCCCGGCTGGCGCATCGGACGCCAACCCGGGCATCCTGTGCAGAAAAATCAATGGCTTCTGGCCAAGCTGCATCGGGCAGGCAGTCCATCAGACGGGTTCGATTATCTGTATGTTCTTCTTCAGAAAATGTCAGGTCGGTACTGTTTCTGCGGTAACTGGCTCCGATGCAGTGGGTGCGGGTCGAGGGATTGGCCGGTGTTAGGTAACCGTCGTAACACAGTACCGTTTTCAGAGCAGCCAGCTCACCTTCACTTGGAACATGGCTGACCTGACCGCGGACAGCGTAGGCCGGGATCGGTTTTGTCTGTTCAAAATCTTCAAACCGATGGCCGTTGGCGACGATGACGGTCTTATGGACGAACTGGCGACCATCTTTGCTTGAAAGGAGCCATTGTTCGTTACCATTTCTCTCAAGGCTGCAGATGTCTGTTTCCGGATGGAGCATCAGCAGGCCGGAAGCCTGTGCCTGTTGAATCAGAGCTCGGGTGAGTTCCTGCGGACACAGCCAGCCGCCCAACGGGTAATGCACACTGCGGTGGCCGCTGTGTATCCCTGTTACGGCTTCAGTTTGCGCGATATCCAGCGCATGGACGACTTCCGGCGGGAAGCCGCCGTTCAGCATTTTGTCGAGTTTTTCAGCGGATTTTTCACTCCAGGCCAGTTGGGTCACACCGCACCAGTCGTGGCTGAATTCGCTGAACCGGGCAGCTTGTTCCACAAACTGGCGGGCATAGAGATAGGCCGGGGCAAAGAAACGGCTGAGCGCATCATTTGAGCCGTTGAGCAGCGGATAAACCGCTCCTTGCCGGTTGCCGGATGCTCCTTCTGCAGGCATCGAATCTGCACAGTACAGGCTGACGCTGACACCTCTGCGGGTCAGGGCCAGTGCGGTGGTGGCTGATCCAATCCCGCCACCAATGATGGCGATATCCGATAAGTCAGCCGCCTGATGACGGGCGTACCAGGGGGCAAAGTTGGCGCCCTGACGACGTTCTGCGTAGGTGCCGGCCAGCATGTCACGTTTGTGGCCAAAGCCTTTGACTTTCTTCATGTCGAACCCGGCCTCAATTAACCCGCGACGAACAAAACCGGCAGCAGTAAAGGTCGCCGTGGTGCATCCCTGGCGTGCCAGAGATGCCATGCCGTCGAATAAGTTCTGATTCCACATCTCCGGGTTTTTGCTGGGTGCAAAACCATCCAGGAACCAGGCGTCGACCAAGCCTTCCTGATGGGTCCATACTTGAGGGAGAGAGGTTTTGATGTCGCCGAACCAGAGATCCAGGGTAATCATGCCGTCTTCCAGTACAAGACGGTGGCAGTCGGCAACCGCTGGCGGGTAGTGGGCATGTAGCTGACCGGCAAGTTCAGCCAGTTCCGGCCAGGATGCATGGGCCTTGATCAGATCGTCCCGGGTGACCGGAAATTTTTCGAAACTGATGAAATGCAGTTCTTTGACACAAGCATCCGGGTTGCTCTGACGAAAGTTTTTGAACCATTGCCATACGGCCAGAAAATTCAGGCCGGTGCCAAAACCGGTTTCGGCAACGACAAACCGGCGACGGTCAAAGGTTTCCCAGCGTGCCGGGAGTCCGTTTTGCTGCAAAAACACATAGCGTGTTTCTTCCAGCCCGTTCGCATTGGAAAAGTACACGTCATCGAAATCGTTCGAAACCGGTGTACCTGCATCATTCCAGTCAAGCACGGCATTTTCTATCTGTTTTGGCGACAAATGGGACAAAAGGAAAACCTCTCCAATTTAGATATTCTGATGATTTTTTGTCTTTGACCTTGGTTAACCGCGTGTAACTTTGGTAAAAGATCATCAATTGACCACGATAAGCAGCGGATTGTAACCGATCACGGGGAAAGCTGACCACTTTAGCTTGTCAAACCCGTTATTATCATCCGCGTTAAATGACAGTAGGAATTCATCATGAAACGAGCCGTAATTACAGGCATGGGTATCGTCTCCAGTATCGGTAACAATGTGAAAGAGGTACTGGAATCTCTGAAAGCAGGCAAATCAGGCATTAACTTCTCTCAGCAGTTTGCAGACGCGAAACTGCGCAGCAATGTCTGGGGTGATCTGAAAATGAACCCGGCTGATCATATCGATCGTAAAAAAATGCGTTTCATGGGCGATGCCGCAGCCTTCGCGTATTTGTCTATGGAGCAGGCAATTGAAGATGCAGGGCTGACTGAAGATCAGGTTTCGAATGAACGAACCGGTCTGGTTGCCGGTTCTGGCGGTGCATCCTCTTATAACCAGGTTGCAGCCGTGGATACACTGCGTGAGAAAGGTGTAAAGCGTGTTGGTCCTTATATGGTCCCGCGTACTATGTCTTCTACAGTGTCAGCCTGTCTGGCTACTCCATTCAAAATTCGTGGCGTGAACTACACCATGAGTTCTGCCTGTGCGACTTCTGCACACTGTATCGGCCATGCACTGGAGCTGATTCAGCTTGGCAAACAAGATGTTGTTTTCGCCGGTGGCGGTGAAGAACTGGACTGGTCCCTGACTATGATGTTTGACGCGATGGGCGCTCTGTCGACCAAATACAATGATGATCCGACTAAAGCTTCACGGACTTATGATGCAGACCGTGACGGTTTCGTGATCTCTGGCGGCGGCGGTATGGTTGTCGTTGAAGAGCTGGAGCACGCGCTGGCTCGTGGTGCCAAAATCTACGGTGAAATCGTGGGTTATGGTGCGACTTCAGATGGTTATGACATGGTTGCTCCGTCTGGTGAAGGTGCGGTTCGCTGTATGAAGATGGCAATGCAGGATCTGGATGCACCCATCGACTACATCAACACGCACGGGACTTCTACGCCTGTGGGTGACGTGAAAGAGCTGGGTGCGATTCAGGAGCTGTTCGGTCAGAACAGCCCGGCGATATCTGCAACCAAAGCGATGACAGGCCACGCCCTGGGTGCTGCGGGTGTACACGAAGCCATTTACTCAACGCTGATGCTGGACAACGGCTTTATCGCACCAAGCATCAATATTGAGAATCTGGATCCGGCTGCGGAAGGTCTGGACATTGTTCGCGAGACCCGTGAAGCAGAACTGAAGACCGTGATGTCGAACTCTTTCGGCTTCGGCGGCACCAATGCCACGCTGGTGATTAAAAAATACGAAGGCTAAGAGCCTCATCAGGCTGCGCTGAGCGGAGCCTGAGTGGTCAGATTTCCAGGCCGGCATGAAACAGGCACGGTCTGATTCATGCCAGTATTCAGACGCGACATATTGCCGTGCGGATTTTGGTTTACAGAGCGGAAGTCGGCACGTGCAAGTGTTTTTACCATCCTGGATTTTAACCCGGTCAATCTGACCGGGTTTTTTTATACCGGTTGCCGGAGATCACTTCAGTGCTTTCTTGACATCAGCCGAAATTTTCCCAAGCTAGTTCGCAATGCTATTCCTGGCACATGTGGAGCCCGAATGAAAATCCTTGTAGATGAAAATATGCCCTATGCGGTTGAGCTGTTTGGCCGCCTGGGGGAAGTGATCGCAAAGCCCGGCCGTACACTGACCGCGGATGATCTGGTTGATATTGACGGACTGATGATCCGTTCAGTCACCAAAGTAAATGCCGACTTACTGGCAAAAGCAGACAAGCTGCGTTTTATTGGTACAGCGACTGCCGGTCAGGACCATATTGATCAGGCGGCGGTTGAAGCCAGAGGGATTGCTTATACGGCTGCACCCGGTTGTAACAAAGTGGGAGTGGCCGAATATGTACTGAGCAGCCTGATGGTCCTGGGGCAGCAGCAAGGCTTTTCTGTATTCAATAAAACGGTGGGTATCGTCGGCGCGGGTAATGTCGGGACCTATCTGGCCGGGTGTCTGGATGCGTTGGGTATCCGGTATTTCCTGAATGACCCGTTGAAAGAAGCCGAAGGCGATCCCCGTCAGTTTGATACGCTGGACACATTGCTTCAGGAATGTGATGTCCTGACATTCCACACGCCACTGACGAGCGATGGTGATTACCCGACCCGACACCTCGTCAATGCATCTTTTCTGGAGCGTATGAAACCGGACGCGATTCTGATTAACGCAGCCCGGGGACCTGTGGTTGATAATCAGGCCCTGAAGCTGGCGCTGCAGCGAGCGCAGTCGGGGGAAGGGAAAGCACTGACTGCCGTGCTGGACGTTTTTGAGCAGGAACCTTTGGTGGATCGCGAATTATTGCCATTACTGGCCTTTGCAACGCCGCACGTCGCCGGGTACGGCCTGGAAGGCAAAGCGCGCGGAACGACTATGATCTTCAACAGCTTCTGCGAATTTCTGGGGCTGGATGATCGGGTCGAAGCTGCGGAGTTGCTGCCGGTTGCGCCGGTTTCTTTTGTCCGCCTGAGTCAGGTATGGGATGAAAGCACTTTATTCAGTCTGATCCAGCTGATCTATGATGTCAGAAAGGATGACGGGGTGTTCCGCCGCAAGATGAATGCTGTGGATGATGCGGGCATGGCGGCTGAATTCGACCGGATGCGTAAAAATTACTGGGATCGCCGCGAATACAGTGCTGTGACGGTAGCAGGTCAGGGGCGTTTTGAGTTAGAGTCGCTGGCTAAATTAGGTTTTACAGTTGAGGAAACACCATGAGTCAGGAATTTGATATTGCCATTCTCGGCGCGACCGGCGCGGTTGGAGAAGCCATGGTCGAGGTGCTTGAGGCACGCAACTTTCCTGTCCGTAATCTGTATCTGCTGGCTTCAGAGCGGAGTGCAGGCAAGAGACTGCAATTTAAGGGCAAGAGTGTCCGGGTCACCAATGTCGATGATTTCGACTGGACGCAGGTTCAGTTAGCGCTGTTTTCGGCCGGTTCAGAAGCATCTGAATATTGGGCACCGATTGCAGCGGATGCAGGCGTTGTGGTGATCGACAACACGTCATGCTTCCGGTATGACCCGGAAATCCCGCTGGTGGTGCCTGAAGTGAACCCGGAAGCACTGGCTGACTTCCGTAACCGTAATATTGTGGCTAATCCGAACTGTTCCACCATCCAGATGCTGGTGGCGCTGAAACCGATTCAGGATGCATACGGTATTGACCGGATTAATGTCGCGACTTATCAGTCGGTATCCGGTTCCGGTAAGAGCGGTATTGATGAACTGGCGGGGCAGACGGCCAAGCTGCTGAATGGGTTGCCGGTTGAAAACAAAGCTTATCCGAAGCAGATTGCTTTCAACTGTTTGCCGCAGATCGATGTGTTTATGGATAACGGCTACACCAAAGAAGAAATGAAAATGGTGTGGGAAACCCAGAAGATTCTCGGTGATGCCAATATTCGCGTGAATCCGACCTGTGTGCGCGTCCCTGTGTTCTACGGACATGCTGAAGCAGTCCATGTTGAAACATGCCAGCCAGTGATCATTGAAGAAGCGATTAGCCTGTTGGAAAACGCGGAAGGCGTCGAAGTATTCCACGGCACTGAGTTCCCGACTCAGGTTGAGGATGCCAATGGCAAAGACCATGTGATGGTCGGCCGAATCCGTGAAGACATCAGTCATCCTTGTGGTCTGAACATGTGGGTGGTTGCAGACAACGTCCGGAAAGGTGCCGCTACGAACAGTGTCCAGATTGCTGAAAAACTGATTCAGGAATACCTGTAACTCACAGGTCCTGACCGGGTTTTCCGGTCACGGGGCGCTGTGGCAGAAATTGGCTGCTGCAGCGCCCCGAAGTCCAAGAAAAAGCGGAAGGGAAAGCGTTCACTTGATACCTGTCGCCAATTTCTTGATCTTCACAGTAAAAGCAGGGCGTGATGATTGACATCATGTCGTTGCACGCAACAATCACAGTATTTATTCATCAAGCCTGTGGTTATACATCCTATGTTCAAGTTTTCTGGCAACAGGCCGAAGCATTCCAGACAGACTGGTCCTGCCTTTAGCTCAGTTTTTGCAGCCCGGTCAACAGACCATCGTTTTTTATCTCTGCCAGAGAGGACAGCAGGCAGTGTCTGACTCATCTAATAAAATCAAACGTGTGATCCTACCGGTTGTTATCGCCTCAGCGGCATTGCAAATACCGGTAGCAGTACAAGCCAATACGATCCGGATTATGGGGCCTGTGGATGAAGTAGCCGAACCGGCTCAGACACAGACTCAATCAAAGGCTAAGACTCAGAGCCAGTCCCAGACGCTTCCGGCATCTCAGCCACGTCAGGTGAACGCTGCCCCGGCCAGCAGCCAGCGTGTCGCTGCGCCGGCGACTCCGGTAAGCACGCCGGTCCGGACATCTGCACCAGCGGCTACCCGTTCGGTCGGTATTTACGGACCAACCGGGGAAAATGAAACGCTGTGGTCAATTGCATCCCGGTATAAACCGAACGACAGTGTTTCGATTTATCAGGTTCTGGGCGCAATTTTCCGGGCGAACCCGAACGCTTTTACCGACAACAATATTCACGGCCTGATCCCGGGCAGTCGTCTGACCATGCCAACCATGGCGCAAATCCGGGCAGAGAATACCGATCAACTCCGTCAGCGTGTCGAGGATGATCTGAAACGCCGTGAGCTGTCGCGTGCCACCCGTTCTTCGCGGACGGCAACTACTGCTTCAGGGGCGGGTCCATCCGCAAAACAAGCGTCATCAACTGCGGCGCCTGCTGCAAAATCTACACCGGCAGCAAAACCTGCGCCTGTACCGAAAACAGCTGCCGCTGAACTGAAAAGTTCGGCCGGGCAAAGTGCCGCAGGAAAAACGCTGGCTGCAAAATCAACGGCACAGACTGCGCCAGTGAGTACGCCTGTCAGTTCATCGAAAACAGTGGGTGAATCTTCTGCGTCTGTTGCCTCAGCTGGTGCGGGGAGCACCGTTGCGGCAGCTGCACTGCAGGATCAACTCAATGTCTCTGATGAAGAGCTGGCCCAACTGCGTGAAAGTAACCATCTGTTAAAGCTGCGTCTTGCAGAGATGCAGCATGAAATTGGTGCGCTGAAAGAGCAACTGGCGGGGGATGATGAGCTGCGCAGTGAAATTCAGTCTTTCATCTCTCAGCAGAAAACAGCCCAGACGGAACCGGTACCAGCGGTTGCAGTGCCGACTGAAAACTGGCTCGATAAGCTGGCTTCGAGTCCACTGGCACTGGCTGGCGCTGCGCTGATTCCCGGAACTCTGATTGCCGGCCTGCTTGCATTCTTCCTTGGCCGTCGCCGGAAGGAAGAAGAAACGGCTGCTGCACCGGAAGCGCCAGTGAAAGAGACGTTGCCATCCGCGGTTTCTTACGATGATGACGATGAGCCTCAACTGGGACTGGATGTTGAAGACAGCAGTCTGGATGCGCTGTTTGACGACAAAGATCACACGGATGAGCCTGTATTTTCCGATGACCTGTTCGATGAAAACGACGCAGATCTTGACGAGCTGGATCTGACCGATGGTCTGGATGACGCTTTTGACACTGAATTGCCGAAAAGTGATATCTCGGTCAAGAACAATGATCAGGCCATTGGCCTGCAGGACATGGAGCGGGCGCTCGATCAAATCGACCAGCCTTCTGCGCGGGAAGCTGATGACGGCCTGAGTGTTCTTTGGGATAAGCCAATGAGCACCCAGGAGGAAGAGGAAACCGACTTTGACCTCGCTGTTGGCCTGATGGAAGATGAGAAAATCCAGCCTGAGCCCCCGGCACCTCAGTACCAGTCAACGGCTTCTCTTGATGAGCTGCTTGACGGTGTCAATAGTCAACAGACCGACAACATTGAGCTTGGCATGCTGGATCAGGACATCCTGAATGAGCTGATGGAAGATTTTGAACGCGAGAGCAGCGTTCAGGAAGAACCTCTGCTGGCAGAAATCGCCGCATCACCTGCCCCTGTTTCTGAGTCGGCTGAAGGAGACACAGACTGGACGCTGGATGACCTTTCAGATGACTTTAATCTTGATGCGAACAGCACCGAATTGCTTGATGAACTGATCGAGGAAGATGATGCGGACGCAGAAGCAGAAGCCAAGATTGAGCTGGAGGAAAACAGCACAGTTTTACTTGATGAGCTGATTGAAGAAGAACCTGAGCTGAATGCCATTGAGTTGGAAGAAAACAGTACCGTATTACTGGATGAGTTGCTGGATGAAGGCGAGCCGGAGCAGCCGGTTGATCCGGAACTGGACAATGATGAAGACAGTCCGGATGTTTTTGATGAGCTGCTGTCCCTGGATAAAGAGTCTTCAGAAGTTAAAGAGCCATGGGCGAGTGAGATAGCGGATTTTGACGAAGCGACGTCATTTGACACCCTGGACCTGACTGAAAAAAAAACCGTCGATGAACACCTGAATGAGTTGGATCTGGCTGAAGCTGAAGCTCAAACTGCAGAGCCAGAGCCAGAGCCAGAGCCAGAGCCAGAGCCAGAGCCAGAGCCAGAGCCAGAGCCAGAGCCAGAGCCAGAGCCAGAGCCAGAGCCAGAGCCAGAGCCAGAGCCAGAGCCAGAGCCAGAGCCAGAGCCAGAGCCAGAGCCAGAGCCAGAGCCAGAGCCAGAGCCAGAGATGAACGTGAGTGGTTCTGAAGCACCGGCAGAGGTGATCGCGGAACCTGAGGTGATGTCTGCAGCGGCAGCTGATGAGCCAGTTTCTGGTGAATGGTCTGATGAACGGCCTGTGGAGGATATTGCTCCGGAGTTCAGTGCTGAGCCTGCTCTGGTTGCCGCTGAAAACGATGAAGCCGAAGACAGCCAGACAGAAATCTTATCTGACGATTTTTCAGAGTTAACTGATTTATCTGAGCCAGCGCTTGTCTCTGAGGAAGCATCCCTGCAGGAAGAAGCCGTTGCTGATGATGAAGATGGTTTGAGTGAGGTTTTGGCAGCAGAAACGGACATGGCCGCGGATGCTGAGGAAACTGTCAGTGCTGAACCGGATGCAGAACAGCTACCTGAACCCGTTGCTGATCAAGTTTCTGAACTGGCTTCAGATGCGATGCCTGAGCTGTCAGCTGAAGCACAGCACGAGTCAGCCGACGAGCCTGAGACAGTTTCTGACGAACTGGATACAGAGACTGTCTCTGAGTTGATGATCGCAGCAGAATCGCCTGAGGATGAGTCTCCGGATGTTGAAATTCAGTCAACCCTGAACGATGAGCCTGCTGATCATGATGCTGTGAGTGATGTTGTTGATGAGACAACGACGCTGGATATGATTCATGAAGCTATTCAGGAGCCGATTCAGAATGAGGCTGACGTTGCCGAATCTGCTGACATCTTGCCTGATGAAGCCCCGGAAATACCGGAAGAAGAGTCTGGTGATAATGACACTTCAGCTCATTTGCATCGCGACAGTGACGAAGCATCGCAACAGATTGAGCAGCATCGATATGCCAGAGAGCTTCAGGATGAAGAGATAACTCAGCCTGAAGATGAACTCGAGACGGTACAGCCTGAAGCGACGCTGGACCCGGCCTGGGATGAGGAGGTCGAGGGCCGTCAGACGCCGACGATCAGTCTGGATGAGTTCCCTGAGTTCGATGAAGAAGATGCACTGTTGGATCCTGAAGCTGAGCCTTGGGAGGAAGAGGAACAGGCGTGGTCTGATGAAGAAGCTCAGGCTGCACTGAACCGGGTCTCTGAGCAACTCCAGCTGGCTGCACAGGCTGCTGAGCGTAAAGATGAGCTGGCGCATGATGTGTCTCAGGCTGAGGTTCAAGCCCCTGATCTTGATGAAGCGCAATTCTCTGAAGTGTCCTCTGAGGACAGCGACGACGTCTTGCCTGAGGTGGTTCAGGAGAATATTCCAGAGGTAGCGGTTGAACAACAGGCGGAACCTGTTTCTGAACAGGCGGTGCCAATCCACGCAAAATCTCAGTATGAGTATGCGGTCATTGATCCTGCGACATTGCCTGAGTTTGATGAAGATGATGCGCTGCATGCATCGTTTGAAGAGCAAATGGAGCTGGAGCAATACGAGCAGGAAATGAATTATGGTGCAGCCGATGAGGCAGATGCTGTCCGGCCGGCACCAGAACCAAAGCCGGAGCCAGCACCCGAGCTTCAGCCACAGCCGTCTGTTCCTCAGTTTGACTTGCTGAGCGATGAGGTCATCGATTCTGCGGGTCTGGATATGGCTGCGCTATTGGCTGAACCTGAGTCCGATGTCCCGAGCATGATGGCTGAGACAGACGATGGTGACGAATGGCCTTCATTTGCAGCGGAGGAAAGCATTCCGCCAATGGCGGATCAGGAACCTGAATTACCATTGACTCAGGATCTGACTGAAGCTGTTGAATTGGTTGATGAATCGGGTCTGAATGAAGTTGAGCCCATTGCTGAAAGTTCGCTGAATTCAGGGGAGCCTGAGCCATCGGTGCAGGCGCAAACGGAAGAGTTTGAGCACGAACAGTGGCTGTTGCACGAGAGTGTCCCGGCATCAGAACTCGAAGAGCAGGAATTGTCTCCGGAAGAAAGTGAAATCTGGGGCACGGATATTCCTGAGCCTGAACTGGAGAGTGAGGATTGGGGGGAACAGCCTTCATTGTCGGAAGAAACCGCCGAGGTGGAAGAAGACAAGCAGGCAGACAGCCAGCTGGTTCAGTCGCAGCACGAAAAAGAACCTTATATCAGTATTGATGAGCTGATGAAGGAGCTGGAAGGGGAGGCGGATCCGGATTTGGATACCGCGCCGCTGAAGCTGGATGTTGGGCTGGATGAGTTTCCGGATGTGCTGGCTGGTATCGGTGAGATTGATGTCGATGGTGCCGGTGAATACGCCAGCAAACTTGACCTGGCCAAAGCTTATCTGGAGATGAATGATATCGACGGTGCATATTTCCTGCTGGAAGATGTTGCTGAAAACGGGGATGGTGATGTCAGCCGGGAGGCGGCAAACCTGCTGTTAAAGATTGATCGATGATTTCATCGGGTGACAGTGAAGTGAATAAGAAGTCCGCAAGAGCGGACTTCTTTTCTTTTGGGGCTTTTTTTATAATCCCTGTTTTGATTCAGTCGGCCATCCGGCTGGCATGTACACCACAGAAGTAAGAGTTCAGAGATGCGAATTGCCTTAGGTATAGAGTACGACGGAAGCCGCTATTATGGCTGGCAGCGTCAGCGTGATGTTGACAGTGTTCAGGGGCGTCTGGAAGCGGCACTGAGCAAAATAGCCAATCAGGATATTGAGGTTCAGTGTGCCGGCCGAACCGATGCTGGCGTGCACGGTACCGGGCAAGTGGTGCATTTTGACTGTGATACGCCACGTAAGCTGGTGGCCTGGACCATGGGAGCTAATGCTCATCTGCCGAAAGATATTGCGGTGCGCTGGGCGAAAGCAGTGCCGGATGATTTTCATGCGCGCTTCAGTGCTACGGCCCGGCGCTATCGTTACGTGATTTATAACCATGCCCTGCGTCCGGCAATTCTGGGTTCAGGGATCAGTCATTATCACGGTGAGCTAGATGCAGAAAAAATGCATGAGGCGGGACAGTACCTGCTTGGTGAGAATGACTTCACGTCTTTCCGGGCGGTATTTTGTCAGTCGCACAGTCCCTGGCGTAACCTGATGCATCTGAATGTCACGCGTCAGGGGCACTATGTAATCATTGATATCAAAGCAAACGCTTTTGTTCACCACATGGTGCGCAATATTACCGGCAGTCTGATTAAGGTCGGCCGTGGTGAAGAGAAGCCGGAGTGGATTCAATGGCTGCTGGCGCAGAAAGATCGTACGCTGGCTGGCGCCACGGCAAAAGCCGAGGGGTTGTATCTGGTTCAAGTGGATTATCCGGATACATTTGAGCTGCCTGACGTGCCGGTGGGGCCGCTTTTTCTCTGATCTGAGTGCCGGGCATGGTTCCCTAAGCGGCTGATTCATTGTTTTTAACGAAAAAATTATGCTGCTGAGTTCGCACTGCAACCAGAAAACACTAAAATTGAACAAAACTCAGACAAAGCGAGTGAATGAGTCATCAAACTGGTCGGTCTTTTTTCTTGAGCAAAGATCTCGTTAACTGTTTATTTCCTCAAGGTACTACCAGTTTTTTATCTACACCTCGGCGAGTTTGTGTTTTAATTCCTGACTTGTAATTATCGAATTGATTATCCTTTGCCTGCAGGGCGGGGGAGTTGTAAAAGAAAGGTCATTCATGAGCTGGCTTGAAAAGATCCTCACAAAAAGCAACATCGTAACGTCTCGTAAAGCGTCCATTCCTGAAGGGGTCTGGACGAAGTGTACCTCCTGTGAGCAGGTGCTGTACTACGCAGACCTTGAGCGCAATCTGGAAGTTTGCCCGAAGTGTGATCATCACATGCGAATGAAAGCACGTCGCCGTCTGGAAACATTCCTGGATGAAGAAGGGCAGGTGGAGATTGCTGCAGAGCTTGAACCGAAAGATCACCTGAAATTCCGTGATTCGAAGAAGTATAAAGACCGTATCGCAGCGGCGCAGAAAACCAGTGGTGAAAAAGATGCACTGGTTGCGATGAAAGGTACGCTGTTACAGCAGCCTGTGGTTGCCTGCGCATTTGAGTTCAGCTTTATGGGCGGCTCAATGGGTTCTGTCGTGGGTGCTAAATTTGTTCGCGCGGTTGATGAAGCCATCGCCAGTAACTGTGGTCTGGTGTGTTTCTCAGCCAGTGGTGGTGCACGGATGCAGGAAGCATTGATGTCTCTGATGCAGATGGCAAAGACCAGTGCTGCACTGGAGCGTTTGTCTGCCAAAGGGCTGCCGTTCATTTCTGTACTGACTGACCCGACCATGGGTGGTGTTTCAGCCAGTCTGGCAATGCTGGGCG
Source organism: Photobacterium sp. CCB-ST2H9 (assembly GCF_023151555.2). Taxonomy (NCBI): domain Bacteria; kingdom Pseudomonadati; phylum Pseudomonadota; class Gammaproteobacteria; order Vibrionales; family Vibrionaceae; genus Photobacterium; species Photobacterium sp. CCB-ST2H9. The sequence continues at coordinate 2,576,618 of NZ_CP100425.1, read as the reverse complement.
ACATCAATATCGGTGAGCCGAAAGCACTGATTGGTTTTGCAGGTCAGCGCGTTATCGAGCAAACGGTCCGTGAAAAACTGCCGGAAGGTTTCCAGCGCAGTGAATTCCTGCTGGAGCACGGTGCGATTGATATGATTGTTGACCGCCGTGAAATGCGTCAGCGTATCGGCGGGCTGCTGGCGAAGATGACCAACATTCCTTCACCGCTGGTGGTCCCGGTCGAACAACCGGCTGAGGCTGAAACGGACGCAGATGCTGAGTCTGCCGAAGACAAAGCCTGATCGATTCAGATGAAAACGCCTGGTTCAGACCAGGCGTTTTTGATCCTGATGTCACACACCAACTCGCCATGTTAGCCAGAGGTCAAAACTGGCTGCGGGCTGCGCAATTTTGTCATTGTTCCACAATTCCTCGTATTGATGAGGATGCAGACATTAATTTCCGTGTACTTCGTGCTACATTATGCGACATCTTCTCAATTACATTAGTTAGTACAGTTTCATGTCTGATACCTCTGTAACGCCGCTGTCTGCACCTTCGGCAACCTCACCGTTGAATGATTGGTTAACCTATCTGGAGAATCTTCATACCAGCGCCATTGATTTGGGGCTGGAGCGTGTACAGACCGTGGGGGAGCGTGCCGGGCTGCGTAAACCGGCACCGACAGTCATTACCGTTGCCGGCACCAATGGTAAAGGGTCAACCTGTGCCATTCTGGAAAGCATTTTGCTGCAGGCGGGTTACACTGTTGGTGTTTACAGTTCTCCGCATCTGGTGCGATATAACGAACGTGTTCGCATCAATGGTCAGGAACTGGAAGACAGTGAACACAGCCAGGCTTTTGCGGCGATTGAAAGCTATCGTGAAACGACCAGCCTGAGCATGTTTGAGTTCGGAACACTGGCAGCCCTTCATTTATTCAAGACCCATCAGGTGGAAGTGGTTGTTCTGGAAGTCGGATTGGGCGGCAGATTAGACGCGACGAATATTGTTGATCATGATGTGTCTGTGATCACCAGTCTGGCCATCGATCATGTCGACTGGCTGGGCGATGACATCGAAGTGATCGGCTATGAAAAAGCAGGGATTTTCCGGGCAGGGAAACCGGCCATTTGCGGTCAGCCAAATCCACCGGCTTCTGTCGCAGCGCACGCCGACAGTATCGGTGCAGAGTTGTATCAGGTTGGCTATCAGTTTACCTATGAACAAACCGGTGAAACCTGGAACTGGAAGTGCGGTGCTTTTGATATGGAGCAACTGCCCCTGCCGGCTCTGCCGTTACCCAATGCCGCAACCGCATTGATGGCCCTGGGTGTGGCAGAACTGGATATCAGTGACCAGCATATTGTTGCGGGTCTGGTGAAGGTACGCCTTGCCGGCCGGATGGAAACCGTTGCCGATCATCCGCTGATCCTGCTGGATGTTGCGCACAACCCGCATTCGGCAAATTATCTGGCACGCCAGATGAAAGCCCTGAAGAACATCCGTGAGGTTGGCAAGATTCACGGTGTGGTTGCAATGTTGCGTGATAAAGATATTCCGGCAACGCTTCATGAGATGCGTAAGGTCACGGATATTTGGTATCCGGCATCTCTGACCGGCCCTCGTGCAGCATCCGGTCAGGATATTGCTGCTCATCTGGATTACCGTGGCGAGGTGTACGATACACCGGTTGAAGCTTGTCAGGCTGCACTGGCTGCAGCTCAGCCGGAGGATGTCGTGATTATATTCGGTTCTTTTTATACAGTTGGCGAAGTGTCCAGCTACATGAAAACAATGCAGGAGTAAGTGTGGCGAGTAAATTTCAAAGCCGCCTGGTCGGAACAATTGTGCTGGTGGCTATCGGCGTAATTTTCCTGCCTGATTTTTTTGATGGTAAGAAGCAACACTTTCAGGAGCAGTTTGCCAGCATTCCGCTTCAGCCGCAGACCGGGGATGAAGAAAACTTCACGGTGATCCCGGAGCCGGTTGCCGCTGAAGCCGAGTTGCCACCGATGCCGGTAACCGAACAGATTGCCGGCAGTGACGTCCACTCAACGGTTGCTGAGCCCGTCAAAGTCAAACCACAGCCTGTCGGCGAACCACAGGCAGGGCTGAAGGACAGCGGCTGGGTGATTCAGCTCGGGGTTTTCAGAAACTTTGATAATGCCCATCAGCTGGTCGAGAAACTGAGAAGCAAAGGCTATCAGGCGCATGTGTGGCCCAAAGACCTGAAACCGGGTGATCTGGCCCGGGTCGTGGTGGGTCCTGAAATCGACAAAACTGCTTTGTCAGGGAAAGTAGACGAATTGCGTAAACTTACCGGACTAAACGGGCAATTGCTCAGATTTAACCCACTCAACCCTTAGGTAAACGTTTGCGTTCTGATTTTTTCTGTTAGAATACGCGCCAACAACAAGAAATAAGTAGAAGATGATCTGGATTGATTATGTCATTTTAGGGGTGATCGGCTTTTCCGCACTGGTTAGTTTAATCCGTGGTTTTGTGAAGGAAGCGCTGTCACTGGTAATTTGGTTTGCGGCATTTTTCATTGCCAGCAATTTTTACAAAGAGCTGGCGGTATATTTCACAAATATCCAGGATGAACTGATCCGAAATGGCAGCGCGATTGCGGTATTGTTCATTGCCACACTGATTGTGGGTGCCGTCGTGAACTATGTCATTGGGCAACTGGTCCAGAAAACGGGTTTGTCAGGCACCGACAGAGTTCTGGGGATAGTCTTCGGTGGTTTGCGTGGTGTGCTGATCATCGCTGCTGTCCTGTTTTTCCTGGATGCCTTTACCGGCTTTGCAGAAGCAGAATGGTGGCAGGCCTCTCAGTTGATTCCGCAATTTGGGGTCGTTATTGAGTGGTTTTTCTCTTACCTGAAAGAGAGTTCGAGTTTCTTACCCGGCGCGTTATAGCGCCGGATTTATATCAGTTGCATTGCGTAACAGTGATGGATAAGACACTGTTACTCAATACAATTATTGATGATCCATAACGAGGATTTAGGACATGTGTGGTATTGTCGGAATCGTGGGAAATACCCCGGTTAACCAGTCTATTTATGATGCATTGACCGTGCTGCAGCACCGCGGCCAGGATGCTGCCGGTATTGTTACCCTGGAAAGCAATCGTTTTCGTCTGCGTAAGGCCAATGGCTTGGTGCGGGATGTCTTCGAAGCAAAACACATGCAACGTCTTCAGGGCACTGTCGGGATCGGCCATGTCCGTTATCCTACGGCGGGCAGTTCCAGTGCTTCAGAGGCCCAGCCTTTCTATGTGAACTCGCCATACGGTATTTCACTGGCGCATAACGGTAACCTGACCAATGCCGCTGATATCCGGGATTCATTGTTTGAAAAGGCTCGGCGCCATGTCAACACGTCTTCCGATTCCGAGGTCCTGCTGAATGTTCTGGCGAACCAGCTGGAAGGTGCGACGAACTATCCGCTGACGTCAGAGGATATTTTTGCAGCGATCCGGGCTGTGCATAAAACGGTTCGTGGTGCTTATGCCGTGGTTGCGATGGTTATCGGGCATGGTCTGATTGCCTTCCGCGATCCGCATGGTATTCGTCCGTTGTGTCTTGGTAAACGTGAAATCGACGGCAAGATGGAATACATGGTTGCCTCTGAATCTGTGGCACTGGATGCAGTCGGTTTTCAGTTCATGCGGGATGTTGCGCCGGGTGAAGCGGTCTATATCACTTTCGATGGACAGCTGTACACTGAGCAGTGCGCAGAAAACCCGGCTCTGAATCCTTGTGTGTTTGAGTTTGTTTACTTTGCTCGTCCTGACTCTTTCATCGATAAAATCTCTGTTTACAGCGCCCGTTTGAACATGGGTAAAAAACTGGGTGAGAAGATTAAGCGTGAATGGGATGACCTGGACATTGATGTCGTGATTCCAATTCCGGAAACTTCCTGCGACAGTGCACTGGAAATCGCCCGTACCCTGGATAAACCTTACCGTCAGGGTTTTGTGAAGAACCGTTATGTTGGCCGTACCTTTATTATGCCGGGTCAGCAATTACGTCGTAAATCTGTACGCCGTAAGCTGAATGCGATCAGCTCAGAGTTTAAGGATAAAAGTGTTCTGCTGATTGATGACTCGATTGTTCGTGGGACGACTTCAGAACAAATCATCGAAATGGCCCGTGAAGCGGGTGCGAAGAAGGTGTACCTGGCTTCTGCAGCCCCGGAAATTCGCTTCCCGAACGTTTACGGAATTGATATGCCAAGTGCCAACGAATTGATTGCACACGGCCGTGAAGTGGATGAAATCTGCAAGATGATTGGTGCAGACGGATTGATTTTCCAGGATCTGCAGGATCTGGTGGATGCTGTTGGGGAAGGAAATCCGGATATCCAGCTGTTTGAGACCTCTGTGTTTAACGGCCACTATGTGACCGGGGATGTGAATCAGCAGTACCTGGAGTACCTGGAATCCTTGCGCAGCGAAGATGCCAAAACCCAGCGTGAGATTCAGCAGGAGCTGGCAAATCTGGAGCTGCACAACGAAGGTGTGTAAGACGGTTTGACTGCCATTCGGAGCAACCGAACTTAAAACAGAAAAAGGCAAGCTCACCGGAGCTTGCCTTTTTGTTTATTCAGCTACAGGTAGAAACTAATTATCTGAATGAATATCAGTGCATAAATTGAGGGCCTAAACCGACATTCCACAGAATGACCGAGCCTGCAATGATAGAAACCAGTAATACGAGTCCGCAGGTTACGATAGAACTGGCATAGATAAAGCCCCGCTCTTCAGGAATATGCATCAGAATCGGTACACCGGTATACAGCAGATAAACGGAATAGGTTATCCCTACGAGACCGGCAATCATCAGGAACCAAAGTTGCGGGTAGAGCGCTGCGATGCTGACCATAAACAGAGGCGTTGCAGTGTAAGCGGCAAGTTCTAAAGCCTGAGTATAAGTTGGGGTTGACCCAAAGGTGTGACTCATCCAGTAGGTGAGGTAAGCCAGTGCAAAAACACCACCAATCAGCGCAACATACATGGCAACAGACATTCCCAGTGCGCTTGTTGGCGTCAGGTGAATCGGATCAACGGCACCCACGCGCCAGCCAATAAAAACACTTGAAATGTACGCAAAGATGGGGGGTAACAAAGCGACCAGCAGAATGTGGCTCAGGCTACTTTGCACTCCTTCGTGTTGCTCATCAATGTTATGCCACTCTTTTTTGGGGTGAGTGTACAGCCCGAATAAATGTCCCAGAATCATAACCTATCCTCGTTATCTAGGGTGCTTCCGCACAACGCATTACAGGTTGTTGTTCAGAACACTGTCAGTGCATATCCGGACACCTGTGTGTTCCTTGTCTCTATAACATTTAGACGGGCTTCCGACACTTAGCAAGCCTGATGGTTAAGTCACCGGAGGATGATCAGCTTGTGCTGAAGAAGTGACTGGCAAATTCGATAAAGAGTCGCAGCTTTTCAGGCTGGTGATCTTTATGGTTATAGAGCAGGTAAACATTTCTCGGGTTGGCTGACCAGTCACCCAGCACCCGAATCAGGTCACCGCTCAGAATATATTTCTCCAGCATGGCATCCGGCATCAGGGTGATTCCCAGACCCGCTACACAAGCTTTACGAACTACATTGAGCTGGTTGGATTCAAATCTGCCTTTGTCGTTGATTGTGATGGTTTCACCGGCTTTGTTGGTCAGGCGCCAGCGCAGCAGCGGGGAACCTTTCAGCAGGGCATGGTTGGATAAATCCTGCGCATGGGTCGGTGCCGGATGACGGCGCAGATAGTCCGGGCTGGCGACCAGAATATCTTCAACGGCGTTGATTTTACGTGCGATCAGTGCGGAGTCACGTTGTGGTCCGACACGAAAAATTACGTCCCAGTCTGTCGGGTCGAGTTGCTCTGGCTCATTACTCAGAAACAGCTCAATGCTGATCGCCGGATGTTCCAGCATGAAGGCATTCAGCATGGGTTGCAGCATGACTTTGCTCAGGTTGGTTGGCGCGGCAATTTTCAATCGTCCGCTCGCCCCTCTGGACTCATCGCGGATGTGCTCGGCGGTATCCAGCAACTGTTGCAGTAATGGTGTGCAGAGCTGGTAATACTGCTGGCCTGCCTCGGTCAGCGAGAGCTTACGGGCATGACGGTTGAGCAGCCGGAGATTCAGGCTGTCTTCAAGCGCCTGAATACGCCGGGTCAGGGTCGCAACGGGTACCTGATATTTGCGGGAAGCAGCGGTATAACTGCCTTCTTCAACCACAATGCGAAATAAATTTAAATCATCTAACTTCATAGGCGATGCGTGACTGGATATGAGAAAGTGGGAATTGTATAACAAAACACTCAGTGTGAAGAGGTTAAGATTTTGTGGAACGAAAAAACCAGAGGATATCCGTGACATCGTCAGATTTTGAGCTGGCTAACAGAACACTAAAACAAAAGTTTAAGGATAGCCCCAAGCCCTGACGTCGTGCGGTTTAGCGCCTATTCTAAATGAAAGCACCTACGGTGATGTTTCAGATTCAAACCAATTCACAGGAAGGACGTGCCTGTTCTACAGAATCTCATTCTGCGGCACTTGGCCCCTTGCAACATGGAGGGCACAATCATTGTTAGAGGGTAAAGAAGTTCTCATTGTCGAAGATGATCCGGTCTTTCGCCGGATGATCACGGGATTTCTGCACGCCCAGGGCTGTGAAGTCAGGGAAGCAGAGGATGGACTGCAGGGGTTACGGGCACTGCGCGACAGTATACCGGATGTCCTTCTGTGCGATTTGGCAATGCCTGTGCTGACTGGGATGGAGTTTGTCGAGGAGGTTTCCCTTCACTATCCGATGGTGCCGGTCATTGTGATTTCCGGAACCGGTGAAATGGCTGATGTTGCGGCTGCGCTCCGGCATGGTGTGAAAGATTTTCTGGTTAAGCCGCTGGATAATATCATGGTGCTTAAATCGGCAATGATGTCAGTACTCAAAGCGCAGGAGAACAGTGCAGAATACTCTGAATTTTCCAGTCAGCTGTTACAGCACGATGTTGCTGTGGATGAAGAACTGCAATGGCATCTCGAAGAGCTTGAATCTAACCCGGAAGCCGCGAGAGAATTGCTGGTCGGGCTGATGCCGGATACTCAGTCCCGTCAGGGAGACTGGCAGCTGAGTTATTGCGTTCTGCAATCGGCCGATGTTCAGCCCGTGTTGCTTGATTACACCTGGTTGATGGACGGACGACTGGCTTTTTATCTGCTTGATGCTGAGTCCGGCGGCCGGCATGGCGCTGCAACCGTTCTGTTGATTCGTGCTTTATTTAATGATTATCTGCGCAAGCATATGGCCACAGAAAATGATCTGAACAGCATGTTGAATGCTATTGAAAATGGGATGAAACAGTCTGGTTATGCCGTTGCAATTAAAGGGCTGTTTGGTATTTTTGATGCCTGTGATCGCAGTCTGTCTTTAATTTCAGCTGGCTCTGAAGCTGTGTTAAAAACCAGCGAAGGGGAATTCAGTGTTTCTGCCGGGTCATTTCTGGGTGAGGGCGCCCGAAAAAACAGGGTGTATGCCCAGATCCTTCCTCCTTCGGGAGCACGCCTCTCACTGAGTAAAATTGGAGCAGCGAATTTCAGCGTAACCATTCAGCGCCTGGAAGCGATGAAAGAAGCTGAAATACACCCTGCGGTCAAAGCAAAGACTACATTTCAATAAGATCTTTCTCTGTGCGAGACGATGTTCTTTGTCAATCACTGCTTTATATTCCTACTTTCTGCTGCAAAAACAGGCATAAAAGGTTTGCTCCCCGAATCAAGGGAGGGAATCGGTTGAGGTTTAAGGCTCTCACCATATAATCATTTTGAGTGAAATTTTATCCGGACAGAGGCGATATGAAAGATTGGTTTCTACTTTATTGCAAGCGCAGCGAGCAAGAGCGTGCGGTGGTCAATCTGGATCGTCAGGGAGTTGAGTGTTACTACCCTCAAGTGACTGTTGAAAAAGTCGTTCGTGGTAAACGGGTGACAGCAGCTGAACCGTTGTTCCCAAACTATATGTTTGTGAAGTTTGATCCTGAAGCCATCAGTTATACCACTGTTCGTTCCACGCGTGGGGTCGCTGATTTTATTCGTCAGGGTGCGCATCCGCAAAAGGTACAGTCTGAGTTGATTGAACATTTAAGGTCAAATGAGGATTCTGAGGAGCAGAGGCAGAAATTGTCTAATCTGCCGATGCCAGGTGAAAGCCTGATATTAAATCATGGCCAGTTCCAAGGGCTTGAAGCGATTTATCAGGAACCCGATGGTGAAAAACGTTCTTTCATGTTGATTCATCTACTGGGTAAACAGGTTAAAGTCAGTGTGGACAATGCAGATATTGTCCGGCATTGATCTGGGTACTGCCGGAACACTTCAGTATCCGGCGGAGAGACTGTCAGCCATCATCACGAATGCACGTTGATAGGGGCACAGGTCACGTTTTTACTGGCTTGATGCCTCGCTGTGCACCGTTAACTTTGTTATATTGCGGCTGACAATGACAACTTACATGGATAATGCAATGCAAAAATCTTCCCCAGTTCGTAAAGCGGTCATTCCTGTAGCCGGTTTAGGAACCAGGATGTTGCCTGCTACGAAGGCAATTCCGAAAGAAATGCTGCCAATTGTTGATAAGCCTTTGATTCAGTATGTCGTGAACGAGTGTGTCGCTGCAGGGATCAAAGAAATTGTGCTGGTCACACATTCTTCAAAAAATTCCATTGAAAACCACTTCGATACTTCATTCGAGCTGGAAGCAACATTGGAAAAACGCGTAAAGCGTCAGTTACTGGATGAAGTACAGAAAATCTGTCCGAGTGATGTGACGATTATGCATGTCCGCCAGGGACAGGCGAAAGGACTGGGTCACGCCGTACTCTGTGCTCGCCCTTTGGTGGGGAATGAGCCTTTTGCTGTTGTTCTGCCTGATGTGATTCTGGATGATGCGGCTAGCGATCTTCACAGTGAAAATATGGCTGCGATGGTGAGACTGTTTAATGAAACAGGAACCAGCCAGGTTATGGTTGAACCTGTGCCAATGTCAGACGTGTCTAGCTATGGTGTGGCCGATGTCAATGGCGAGCAGATTGCACCGGGAGATTCGGCTCCTATGTCGAAGGTGGTTGAAAAGCCAGCCCGTGATGAGGCCCCGTCTAATTTTGCGATTGTCGGCCGTTATATTTTGCCGGCAGAGATTTGGGAACTGTTATCGAAAACACCGGTTGGTGCTGGTGATGAGATCCAACTGACGGATGCAATTGCCATGCTGATGGAGAAGCAGCCTGTCCATGCATTTCATATGACTGGGAAAAGTCATGATTGCGGCAGCAAGCTGGGTTATATGCAGGCGTTTGTTGAATATGGACTGCGTCACCCGGACTTAGGTGAGGACTTTGCAGCGTATCTGAAAACTCTGGCAAAGTAGTTCACGAGATGACTCCGAAAAAGTAAAAGCGAGGCCTGGCCTCGCTTTTTTGATTTGATTAACAAGAAAATCTCTTCAACCTTCGTGGAACTGTTCGCAGGCAAGCAGGGTATTTTCAATCAGCGTCGCGACAGTCATCGGTCCGACACCGCCTGGAACCGGGGTGATGTGTTTAGCACGCTGGCGGGCAGCGTCATATTCAACATCACCGGCCAGAGTGCCGTTATCCAGACGGTTAATGCCCACATCAATGACCGTTGCGCCTTCTTTAATCCAGTCCCCCGGAATAAAGTTTGGCTTACCGACAGCAACAACAAGAATATCTGCCTGACGGACATGGTTTTCCAGATCCTGAGTAAAACGGTGGCAGGTTGTTGTGGTGGCACCCGCCAGAAGAAGCTCCAGTGTCATCGGACGGCCAACAATATTGGAAGCGCCGACGATTACTGCATGCTTTCCGCGAGCCTGGATATTGTAACGCTCCAGCAGGGTAATAATCCCTTTTGGGGTGCACGAACGCAGCTTCGGAATGCGCTGGCACAAACGGCCTACATTGTAAGGGTGAAAGCCATCGACATCCTTCTCCGGATTGATGTGCTCCAGAACCTTAGTGGAGTCAATTCCGGCCGGGAGTGGCAACTGCACCAGAATGCCATCAATTGAACTGTCGGCGTTCAATTCTTCAATCAGTGCCAGCAATGCATCTTCTGTGGTGTTGCTTGGCAGATCAAAAGAGCGGGAGACGAATCCGACTTCTTCACAGGCCTTGCGTTTGCTGCCGACATAAATTTGCGAGGCAGGATCCTGACCAACCAAAATGACAGCCAATCCGGGTGCGCGTAAACCTGCTTCAATGCGAGCTTTGACACGAGCAGCAACTTCCTGTCTGACTGTTTGTGAGATAAGTTTTCCATCAATGATTTGAGCGGCCATGGTATTCCTTCGTGCAGAACTAATGAGCGGCGAGTATTGTCGCAGAGACCAAGGGGAAAATCCATAGCGCAAACGTTTGCTTTTTGTGGCGGCAGAGATAATGCGAGATATCTTTGTTAAAGATCAATTCAGTAACAGCCGGTGATTCATACAGTGAATTTGAAGTGATATGTTCAGGAAAAATTTTGCGTATAAAAAAGCAGCCATTTCTGAAAGCCGTTGCCTTAACTTTAACCGCTTGATTCATTTAGTTAAGGAAAATCACCTTTACCCGTTGACCTTGATCTCAGGCAACGTATAATTCCCCTCCGTTAACGCTGCTGCTCAGCAGCGATTAAGCGCCCTTAGCTCAGTTGGATAGAGCACGTGCCTTCTAAGCATGTGGTCGCAGGTTCGAATCCTGCAGGGCGCGCCACTTCCACTTCCTTTTCTTCATCAGAACTCCGATTGTCATTCATCTTCCAGAATTCATCCGATTTGTTTTTGAAATGATCGATTGCTGAACTTGCTCAATTTTCCTGCACTGAATCGATGTTTGAATAAAAAAACGCGCTTTGACAGTAATTTTTTCACGTTTTCTCTTGAAAATGCGAAATCAGTCCCTATCTTGTCGAAAGGCTTGCGCTTGGTGTGGCCCGGACGCCTCGACGAATGGGGGTGGGGCCGTTATAATACCGCGCTTTAATTTCAGTCTTAGATGCGATGACCAGCTAAGACTGAAATGGAATGAACAGAATTCAGGCGTTATGGTGTTGAAGCCGTAACACGAAAGGATGCCAGCGTCAGCAGAGCTCTGACGGGCAAAATAACTCAGGCAACCTGAGTCAGTTTTGAGGTTTATGAAAATGCAAGTTACCGTTGAAACCACTGAAGGCCTAGAGCGCCAACTTACAATCACTGTACCTGCTGCAAATATTGAAGATGCAGTGACTGCGCAGCTGAAGCAAATTGCTAAAACTCGTCGTTTCGACGGTTTCCGCCCGGGTAAAGCACCACTGAAGATGGTTGCTCGTATGTTCGGCGCATCTGTTCGTCAGGATGTACTGGGTGAAGTGATGCAGCGTCACTACATCGAAGCGATTGTGAAAGAGAAAATCAATCCAGCTGGCGCACCAACTTTCACGCCAGTAGACATGGCCGAAGGTAAAGATCTGGTATTCAAGGCAACTTTTGAAGTTTTCCCTGAAATCGAACTGGCTGGTCTGGACAAGATTGCAGTTGAAAAACCAGCGGCTGAAGTGAAAGAAGAAGACGTAGCTCAAATGCTGGAAACTCTGCGTAAGCAGCAGGCGAACTGGAAAGAAGTAGACACAGCAGCTGAAGCGAGCAGCCGTGTAACGCTGGATTTCACTGGCTCTATCGACGGCGAAGAGTTTGAAGGCGGCAAAGCTGAGTCTTTCCCACTGGTGATGGGTCAGGGCCGAATGATCCCTGGTTTTGAAGAAGGCATCGTTGGTAAGAAAGCTGGTGAAGAATTCAACATTGATGTGACTTTCCCAGAAGAATACCATGCAGAAAACCTGAAAGGTAAAGCTGCAGTCTTCGCAATCAAACTGCACAAAGTTGAAGCTCAGGAACTGCCGGAGCTGACTGAAGAGTTTGTGAAGAAGTTTGGTATTGAAGACGGTTCTGTTGACGGTCTGAAAGCTGAAGTTCGTAAAAACATGGAACGTGAACTGAAGCAAGCGATTAAAGCTCGCATCAAAGATCAGGTTCTGAATGGTCTGATTGAGCAAAACAACATTGACGTTCCTGCTGCTTTGATTGATCAGGAAGTGAACGTACTGCGTCAGCAAGCAGTTCAGCGCTTCGGCGGTGATGCTGCGAATGCGCCAGAACTGCCACGCGAGCTGTTTGAAGAACAAGCGAAGCGCCGTGTCGTTGTTGGCCTGCTGCTGGGTGAAGTGATCAAGGCCGAAGAACTGAAAGCTGACGACGAGCGTGTTAAGGCGCTGATCACTGAAATGGCATCTGCTTATGAAGATCCATCAGAAGTTGTTGCATACTACGAGAAGAATGAGCAGCTGATGAACAACATGCGCAATGTTGCTCTGGAAGAACAAGCGATTGATGCTCTGCTGGCTAAAGCACAGGTTTCAGAAAAAGAAGTTGGCTTCAACGAGCTGATGAACCAGCAGCAACCAGCTGCTTAATTGACTGAAATGACTGTAAAGATTTGACTTCTTTTCAAATCTTCTGCTAACAATGGTCCGTATGAGTCAATCATTCGGGCCATTTATTTTTTTAGGGAAATCAGGTTATGAGCTACCAAGATAATAATGCCATGTCGCCAATTATGAATGCGCTGGTTCCTATGGTGGTCGAGCAGACCTCGCGTGGTGAACGTTCCTACGACATCTATTCCCGGCTATTGAAAGAGCGTGTGATTTTTCTGACCGGACAGGTCGAAGATCAGATGGCGAATCTGGTTGTGGCGCAGCTGTTGTTCCTTGAGTCGGAAAACCCTGACAAAGATATTTTCCTGTATATCAATTCTCCTGGCGGCTCCGTTACCGCAGGGATGTCAATCTATGACACCATGCAGCACATCAAGCCGGATGTCAGTACTTTTTGTATGGGGCAGGCCTGTTCTATGGGCGCATTCCTGCTGGCCGGCGGTGCAAAAGGAAAACGTTTCTGTCTGCCGAATTCCCGTGTAATGATTCACCAGCCACTGGGTGGTTTTCAGGGCCAGGCATCGGATATTCAAATCCATGCTCAGGAAATTCTGACCATCAAAAAACGACTGAATCATCTGCTGGCTGACCATACCGGACAGCCACTGGAAATTATCGAAAGAGATACAGACCGGGACAACTTCATGTCTGCTGATCAGGCAGCGGAGTATGGATTGGTCGATGCCGTTTTGAATAAGCGTGACTAACCTGTCATTATGGTGCACAGTGTTCTGAATGGGCAAGGTGACAGCAAAATGACGAGAGTTGTTATACACTCAAAACAAGGCAAAGATGGGTGAAACCCAATATGAGGTTAGCGAATGACAGATAAGCGAAAAGAGAGTGGTAGTGGAAAACTGCTGTACTGCTCTTTCTGCGGGAAAAGTCAGCATGAAGTTCGCAAGCTGATTGCTGGCCCTTCTGTGTATATTTGCGATGAGTGCGTCGATCTGTGTAACGACATCATTCGCGAAGAAATCAAAGAAGTAATGCCAAAGCGCGATGGCAATGAACTGCCAACGCCACGAGAGATCCGCACGCATTTAGATGATTATGTCATCGGCCAGGATCACGCAAAAAAAGTACTGGCTGTAGCTGTCTACAACCACTACAAGCGTTTGCGAAACGGTGACACCACCAGTGATGGTGTTGAGCTGGGTAAAAGTAACATCCTGCTGATTGGCCCGACGGGTAGTGGTAAAACGCTTCTGGCGGAAACGCTTGCACGTATGTTGGATGTGCCGTTCACAATGGCAGATGCAACGACCCTGACCGAAGCTGGTTATGTGGGTGAAGACGTAGAGAATATTATTCAGAAGTTGCTGCAAAAATGTGATTATGACGTTGCTAAAGCAGAGCGCGGTATCGTCTACATTGATGAAATCGATAAGATTTCACGCAAGTCAGATAACCCTTCGATCACGCGAGATGTCTCGGGTGAAGGTGTTCAGCAGGCTCTGCTGAAGCTGATTGAAGGAACGGTTGCTTCAGTGCCACCACAAGGCGGCCGTAAACATCCGCAGCAGGAATTCCTGCAGGTTGATACTTCGAAAATTCTCTTTATCTGTGGTGGTGCGTTTGCAGGTCTGGATAAAGTGGTTGAGCAGCGTGTTGCGACCAGCTCCGGCATTGGTTTCGGTGCAGAAGTCCGTTCAAAAGATAAACGCAACTCGCTCAGCGCATTATTTGAGAAAGTCGAACCTGAAGATCTGGTGAAATACGGTTTGATTCCAGAGTTTATCGGTCGTTTGCCTGTGACCGCGATTCTGAGTGAACTGGATGAAGCCGCGTTGGTTCAGATTCTGCGTGAACCGAAGAATGCACTGACCAAGCAGTATGCAGCTTTGCTGGAACTGGAAAATGTTGAGCTCGAATTCCGTGAAGACGCGTTGCAGGCGATTGCCCGTAAGGCGATGGAACGTAAAACGGGTGCGCGTGGTCTGCGCTCAATTGTGGAAGCTGTTTTGCTGGATACCATGTATGAACTGCCATCTGCAGAAGGCGTGAGTAAGGTTGTTATCGACGAATCAGTAATTAAAGGTGAGTCAGAGCCTTTACTGATTTACGAGAACACTGAAAATCAAGCCGCAGGCGGCGAGTGAGTGGTTTCGAAACGTACAATTTGAGTCAATAAAGGAGGCATTGGCCTCCTTTTTAATTTTCTGGCAAATCGACCGTTGAATCTTGTCTGTCTGCCCCCATATACTCACTAAAAGAGACTGAACGGAAGAGAGAACAATATGAACCTGGAGCGTTCGGAACGCCTTGCTATTCCCGTTCTGCCACTGCGTGACGTGGTGGTCTACCCTCATATGGTTATTCCATTGTTTGTAGGCCGGGATAAATCGATTCGTTGCCTTGAAACCGCAATGGATAACGACAAACAAATTTTGTTGGTTGCTCAGAAAGAAGCAGCAACTGATGAGCCTACCGTTGACGATCTCTATGATGTCGGTACTGTTGCTACGATTCTTCAGCTTCTGAAATTGCCTGACGGCACTGTGAAGGTGCTGGTGGAAGGTCAGCAGCGTGCCAGCATTCATAAATTGACTGATGATGAATTTTTCAGCGCGGAAGCAGAGTTTCTGGTCACCCCTGAAATGGATGAGCGCGAGCAGGAAGTCCTGGTTCGAACCGCGATCAGTCAGTTTGAAGGCTTTATTAAGCTCAATAAGAAGATCCCGCCAGAGGTACTGACTTCTCTCAACGGTATTGATGACGCTGCACGTTTGGCAGATACCATTGCCGCGCATATGCCACTGAAATTGGCAGATAAGCAAAAAGTGCTGGAAATTGTGGATATTACGGAACGTCTCGAGTTCCTGATGGCCATGATGGAATCTGAAATTGATCTGCTGCAGGTAGAAAAACGTATCCGCGGCCGCGTCAAAAAGCAGATGGAGAAAAGCCAGCGCGAGTATTATCTCAACGAGCAGATGAAAGCGATCCAGAAAGAGCTGGGTGAGCTGGATGATGCTCCGGATGAGTTCGAGTCGTTGAAAAAGAAAATTGACGAGTCGAAGATGCCGGCTGAGGCGCGTGAAAAAACGGAGCAGGAACTGCAAAAGCTGAAGATGATGTCTCCGATGTCAGCGGAAGCGACCGTGGTGCGTGGCTATATCGATTGGATGCTCAGTGTGCCATGGCACAAACGCACCAAAGTGAAAAAAGATCTGACGAAGGCAGAGGAAGTCCTGAATGCGGACCACTATGGCCTGGAGCGCGTCAAAGACCGTATTTTGGAGTACTTAGCGGTTCAAAGCCGGATCAATAAACTGAAAGGCCCGATTCTGTGCCTGGTTGGTCCTCCGGGTGTGGGTAAAACCTCTCTGGGACAATCTATTGCGGCTGCTACAGGTCGTAAGTATGTGCGTATGGCTCTGGGCGGAGTTCGTGATGAAGCGGAAATCCGCGGTCATCGTCGTACTTATATTGGTTCAATGCCAGGTAAGCTCATTCAGAAAATGGCAAAAGTGGGCGTGAAAAACCCATTATTCCTGCTGGATGAAATCGATAAAATGTCATCAGACATGCGTGGTGATCCGGCATCAGCACTGCTGGAAGTTCTGGACCCTGAGCAGAATAATGCCTTTAATGACCATTATCTGGAAGTTGATTACGACCTGTCAGATGTCATGTTTGTTGCGACATCGAACTCAATGAACATCCCGGGTCCGCTGCTGGATCGGATGGAAGTGATCCGTCTTTCTGGGTATACCGAAGACGAGAAACTGAATATTGCCAAGCGCCATCTGCTTGAAAAACAAATTAAGCGGAATGGTCTGAAGTCAGGTGAGGTCGAAATCGACGACTCGGCCATCATTGGCATTATTCGTTACTATACCCGTGAAGCGGGTGTGCGGAGTCTGGAACGCGAAATTTCTAAGCTGTGCCGTAAGGCGGTGAAAGAAATCCTGTTGAATCCGGCAGTGAAGAAAGTCACGATTAATCAGAGTAATCTGAAGCAGTATCTGGGTGTCCAGCGTTTTGATTTCGGTAAAGCGGAAGAAAGCAACCGTGTTGGCCAGGTGACCGGTCTGGCATGGACCGAAGTTGGCGGCGATCTGCTGACGATTGAAACTGAGTCAATGCCGGGTAAAGGGAAGCTTTCCTATACGGGTTCATTGGGCGATGTCATGCAGGAGTCCATTCAGGCTGCAATGACAGTGGTTCGTACTCGTGCTGAAAAGCTGGGAATCAACAGTGATTTCTATGAGAAACGCGACATTCATGTCCACGTGCCTGAAGGTGCAACACCAAAAGATGGCCCGAGTGCTGGTATTGCAATGTGCACAGCATTGGTTTCGAGTCTGACGGGGAATCCGGTTCGCAGTGATGTTGCGATGACGGGGGAAATTACCCTGCGCGGTGAAGTACTGCCAATTGGTGGCCTGAAAGAGAAGCTGCTGGCAGCTCATCGTGGCGGCATTAAAACGGTGCTGATTCCGAAAGAGAACGAGCGTGATCTGGAAGAGATTCCTGACAACGTGATTGCTGATCTGGAAGTGCGTCCGGTCCGCTGGATTGACGATGTTCTGCGGATTGCTCTGGAAAATAACCCCACTGGGATTGAGCTTGTAAACGCTCAAAACAGTGATATGCAGCAAAATTAGCACATGTAAGGGGCTGACTGTGATTGAAATCGCTTGTCAGCCTTTTTCTGTCTGGCTATAAGTGGAGTCTGATTTGCTGCAAGCTCAATAATAACAAGGCTTACAGCCCTGTTCAGCGTCATCATGACCTGATAAATTAGACCTGATACAACTTTTTGATTGTCCTTTGCCGTCACAGTGTAAAGTTTAGATTATGCTGTTGTCAGGAAGACAATGTTCATAGAGGGGAAGAAATCGTGAACAAAACTCAGTTGGTTGATAAAATCGCCGAAGGTGCTGACATTTCTAAAGCATCTGCTGGCCGTGCGCTGGACGCTTTCATTGAGGCTGTATCTGAGTCTCTGAAGGAAGGCGAGCAAGTTGCTCTGGTTGGTTTTGGTACTTTCTCTGTTCGTGAGCGTGCTGCCCGTACTGGCCGCAACCCACAGACAGGTGAAGAAATCCAAATCGCAGCAGCCCGTGTACCAGGTTTCAAACCAGGTAAAGCGCTGAAAGATTCTGTCAACTAATTTGGCATTATTGCCAGCAGTTGTAATGAACAAAACCTTACGCATAGTGTCATATCATGGCATGATTGCGTAACACGAGAGCGCATCGTAGTGATGCGCTTTTTTTAATTTGTATCAGGGTGAATGGATTGTGGTTCAGAATGAATCACGGCCAACCATTATTGCCAGCTCGAACAACTAGGAGATACGGCACGTTATGATGGAGCGAATGCGCGAAGGCGTAAGCAGTATTTGGGTAAAGATTATTCTTTCCCTAATCATATTTTCTTTTGTCTTTGCCGGTGTAGGCAGTTATCTGGCAAATTCTAATCAGCCTGTAGCGGCAAAGATTGATGGCGAGGAAATCAGTCAGCGTCAGTTTGAAGAGGCATATCAAAACGAACGTAACCGTATGCAGTCGCAGCTGGGTGATTATTTCTCAACCCTGATGGGTGATCCTGGCTATGTGCAGCAGTTTCGTCGCAGTGTGTTGGATCGTCTGGTGAACGATGCACTGATTGAACAGCGAGCTAATACGCTGGGACTGCGTATCAGCGACGATCAGGTGAAAAAGGCGATTCGTGCAATGCCTGAATTCCAGCGTGACGGCCAGTTTGATAACGATGTTTACACCTCTGTGTTGCGTCGTTCTCGCTTTACGCCTGACCAATTTGCAGAGTACATGCGCACCAATATGTTGCGTCAGCAACTGCTGACAGCCATTCAGGGAAGTGATTTTGCACTGAAGAATGAACTGGCGCAGTTACAGCAACTGGAGCAGCAGCAACGTGAAGTGCGCAGCCTGACACTGAATCTGGAAACGTTTAAAAAGAACGTTGAGATCAGCGAAGAAGACAGCCAAGCCTATTATCAACAGCATGCACTGGAGTTTACTCGTCCGGAGCAGGTGAAGGTGTCTTATATCGAGTTATCCGGCAATTCGCTGAAAAATACTATGGCGGTAAGCGAAGATGAGCTGAAGACTTATTATCAGGACAATCTGGTTAAATTCTCTAAGCCTGAGCAACGTCATGTGCGTCATATTCTGATTCAGGGTGATGATGCTGAAGCAAAGAGCAAAGCTGATGCGATTCTGGCCGAGCTGAAAGGTGGTGCTGATTTTGCTGCAGTGGCGCAAGCGAAATCTGATGATACCTTCAGTGCCAAACAAGGCGGTGAACTGGATTGGTTTGAGCGTGGTGTGATGGATCCGGCGTTTGAAGAGGCGGCATTTGGCCTGAAGAACAACGGTGATGTCTCTGATGTCGTGAAGTCTTCTTTTGGCTATCACATTATTCAGCTTGAGGGTGTGAAAGCGCCAACGGCGAAGCCTTTTGCTGATGTTCGTGAAGATCTGCTGGCCGATCTGCGTGATCAGAAAGCAGCCGAAGCATTCTACCAGCAGCAGACGAAACTGGCTGAAACTGCATTTGAAATGCCGGATTCTCTGGATGACGCCGCGAAAGCCGTGAATGCCAAGGTACAGAAAACTGATTTCTTTGCGCTGAATAATGCTCAGGGTGTACTGGCGACTCCAGCAGTCGTGCAGGCTCTGAATACACCGGAAGTCCGTGAAGATGGTCTGAACTCTGAAGTTATTGAACTGGGGCCAGAGCATGTGATCGTTGTTCGTGTCGATGAGGCGCGTCCTGAGCAACTGCTGGCGTTTGAGGAAGTGTCCGGACAGGTGCATGAACAACTGGCGCAACAACGTGGCGAAGCAGCGGCTGAGAAGCAGGCAGATGAGATTCTGGCGGCATTACGTCAGGGAGACATTAATATTCTGGAGCAGCAAGACCTGAGTTTCTCTGAGCCTCAGACGCTGAATCGTCGCGGCAGTGATCCTGTCCTGACGCAAAAGGCTTTTGCCTTGGCGAAACCAGAAGACGGAAAAACTGTCTACGGCGTGACGCATGATCAGCAGGGCAATGTTGTGATTATTGCGCTGGATAAAGTGACAGAGCTAGAGGTTGAGCCTGCGAAATCAAATGGTCCGATGGCAGAACAACTGGCACAGATGAATGCTCAGCAGGATGTGATGGCGTTACTGGATGTGCTGCGTGCAGACGCGAAAGTGACGTATCCGGTTCTGGATGCAACTGCACAGTAAATGTAATTGATTATTGTATTAACGGGCCGCCATGTGCGGCCCGTCGTTTTTTTGGACCAGAAATTAATGGTGCCGTTTTCCTGCTTGTAAATTTCATTATTCTTCTTGCCGAACAATCGATAAGGAGAACCAATGAAGAATTCAATTGCGCTACTGATGTTGGCTTCAAGCCTGGTGATATCTGGCACGGCTGATGCCACGGATACGCATGAAGGGATTGAAATCGTTGTGAATATCAATACTGCCAATGCAGAGGAACTGGATAAATTATTACTGGGTGTCGGACCTGATAAGGCTCGGAGTATTATTGAGTATCGTGATCAGCATGGTGAGTTTTCGACAGCAGATGACCTGAGCAAAGTGAAAGGGATTGGGGCATCGACTGTAGAGAAAAATCGCGACAGAATTCAGCTCTGATGAGCTGAATATATACGCTGCTATCTTGTAAGGGGGGCATTTGCTCCCCTTGCAACGTTTCAGTGCTGGCTTACAGAGCGGTGGGATTGAATTTTATCGAACGTATAGGCCAGCGCCAGCCCGCCCAATGCACCAGCCAGATGGGCTTCAACTGCGATGCTAGCCTGAATGAGAGAAGCTGTTTCAGCAGAGCCTCCTGTGACAATATCCCAGCCGACCTTGACAAAGCCTGCGGCCAGTAAGAGTTTTCCGCCCGAGCGGTGCTGACGAATATCCTGCCAGGCGCCCCAGATAAACAGACCATGGAGTATCCCAGAGAGCCCGGCATAACGCTCCAGTTCAGTGAAAAACAAAGACAGTCCGACAATGATACCGAGTGCAAACAAAATTGTGACTAGTCTGGCTGTGGTCAGGTGAAACCGGAACAGCTGGGTCAAAATGGCCAGGCCGGCCAGATTCATCGCGAGGTGAGGCCAATTGGTATGTGTAATATTTCCTGTTAGGATCCGCCACCATTGTCCGGATGCAATTGCCTGCCGATCCCATTCAAGGAACGGATGAACCGGTGCAAGCTGGGCAAAGATAGTGAGCAGACTGATAGCTAACAATGACAGAAACAAAGATCGTGACAACAAGGGCACCTCAATGAGCCGCTACTGTGAGCGCTGTGGCAAAGCTGCAAAAGCCTGTATTTGCCAGTGGATAGAAAATGTTGATGCTAGAACTGAACTGTGGATATTGCAACATCCGTCTGAAGTAAAACAGCCTCTTGGGACGGCGCGAATCCTGACTTTGTCATTGCCCAATGCCCGGCTCTGGGTGGGCGAGGATTTCAGCAAGCATGATGAAATCAACACATTGTTGTCGGATCCGGCGCGACGTGCGGCTGTGCTGTATCCGGGGGAGGGCGCAGCTTCCATTTCGCAATGGGCTGCTGAGTGCAGCCCTCAGCAACGGACGACTTTAATCCTGCTGGATGGAACCTGGAAGAAGGCCTACAAAATCTGGCAGCTCTCCGCAAATCTGCAAGCATTACCCTGTGTTCGCCTTGAAGCCGCTTTGGCAGGCAATTACCGGATCCGAAAATCACCTAAAGCATCTGGCTTGTCGACGGTAGAGGCAGCTTATGAAGCGCTGAGCCAGATTGAAGGTGAAAGTAACAAATTTCAGCCGCTGCTCAACACGTTTGACCGGATGATTGATTTTCAAATCAGCCAGATGCCGCCCGGTGTCTACGAACGGCATTACGGGAAAAGTTAAACGGTGGGACCAAGCTTCCAGTCGCTGGCCGGATGGAACAGGTTGCCATAAAGGCGCTGAGCAAAGCCGTCGGTCATTCCGGCAATATAGTCAGCGATAATCCGGTGCTCATTCTGGCCGTGATGGATGGCATCCCGCCACCGCTCTCGGGTCCCGGCGGGCAGTAGTCGTTCCGGATCGGACGCCAGAGCCTCGAAGGTTTCCATGATAATTTGCTGACCTTTGTATTCAAGTAGCTGAATCTCTGGCTTGCGAACTACATACTCACTGACAAATTCTTTCAGCACCGTCAGAACTTTTTCCATTGGTACGGAAAGATAGGCATTCCATTTCAGCAGCGGCTCGTCAAAACCGGTTTCATTCTCAGATGTGGTCGGTCCGATTTCAATCGCTGTGATCAGGGCGTTCACCAGTGCGCCGATGGCGTCTTTGCGCTGATGATGATCGGCAAACAACTGCTGACTGAGCCAGTCAATCCGCTCTGTCAGCCAGTCGTCTTCACATAGGGCCAACTGGCTTGCTGCCGCGTCCTCCCATTGTTTCTGAGTCACAATTCCCATGACGATGGCATCTTCTAAATCATGCACGCCATAGGCAATGTCATCGGCCAGCTCCATGATGGAACAGTCCAGAGATTTAAAACGGGTCTTCAGGTGCTGGGAAGGTGCCTGCCGTTCGCCTCGCATTGTCGTACTGAGTAACGTCCTGTCTGTATCGGAGAGGGCAGAAAGGATCCAGCTGAACGTGTCGTGATCATCCCGGTAGATCCCTTTCGCCGGTTGCCAGTCTTTCGCTCTCAGATGACGGAACTGACGGATGGCAGAGGGCAGTTCGGTTGCCCGGGTCTCACTGATGAATGCGGGATATTTTAACAGCCCAAGCAGGGTTCGGCGCGACAGGTTCATGCCGAACTTTTCTGTGTAGGGTTCCAGCAGTGTGACGATCCGAAAGGTTTGCGCATTGCCTTCAAAGCCGCCGTGGTCCCGCATCATATAGTTCAGAGCCACTTCTCCGCCATGGCCGAAAGGGGGATGGCCGATATCATGTGCCAGACACAGGCTTTCCATCAGGCTGTTTGAAGGCAGCAGTGGCCGAAAATCAGGTTGTTTGATCTTGAGCTGAGCTACGATTCCCGTTCCGATCTGGGAAGCTTCCAGCGAATGGGTCAGCCGGGTGCGGTAAAAATCATGATGTCCTGCACCATGAACCTGGGTTTTGGCCTGTAGCCGGCGAAAAGCGGCGGAATGCAGAATTCTGGCTCGATCTCGCTGGTAGGCGGTCCGGTGGTCCTGACGTCTTTCTTTTTGTTCCTGACTTTTTCTTGCCTGCCATAAATTGGCGGTAGGTTCTCTCTTTTCGCTCATCAGTTTATTTCGTCCAGTGTCAGGTTAAAGCTGGTGGCAAAAGTTGTCAGAAAATAATCCATTTCCGGGGTTTTGCGTTCTTCCAGCGTTTCTTCCAGGCGATTTTTTGCCTGCGTGAATTCATGGTTGCCGGCACTGAGCTCTTCCAGACACTTCAGGTAGGCGCACAGAGTGTCTGCCTGTTTAACGATGTGGTAATCCTGCTGGTTAATCTGCTCACTGACCAGCAACGGGGCATAGTCAGTCTGAAATTCGTCGGGCAGCATCGAGAGCAGCCGTTGCTCGGCCGCAAGTTCAATCTTTTTATATTCTTCGGCAATCGCCGGATTGAAGTATTTGACCGGGGTCGGCATATCGCCGGTTAACACTTCACTGGCGTCGTGGAACATGGCGAGTAAAGCAATTCGTTCCGGATTCAGGGCACCGCCAAAGTGCCGGTTTTGAATCAGGGCGAGAGCATGAGCGACAAAAGCAACCTGGAGGCTGTGTTCGGAGACGTTCTCGCTGGTGACAGATCGCATCAGTGGCCAGCGCTGGATGAGCTTCATTCGGGCCAGATGAGCAAAAAAATGGCTGGTTTTCATAGTGCTTCCAATTCATAAGCTTTCTATTAAACCTATCAGATTTTGGCCTGCCTAGAAATGACAAAGCCCCGGAGACCAGGGCTTTGTTTTGTCAGTGTGAGATTACTGGCGGTAACCATGCAGGAAGCGCTCGAGACGGCCGATGGCCATTTCCAGATCATCCACCCGTGGCAGGGTGACAATACGAAAGTGATCCGGTTTCTTCCAGTTAAACCCGGTGCCATGCACGATCAGGACTTTTTCCTGTTGAAGAAAATCCAGTGCCATTTTCTGATCGTCAACGATGTTGAATTTCTTCTGATCCAGTTTCGGGAACAGATAGAGCGCGCCTTTCGGCTTCACGCAGGAAACCCCTGGGATCTGCGTAATCATGTCATAGGCTTTGTTCCGCTGCTCCAGCAAGCGGCCGCCCGGCAGGATCAGCTCATTGATACTCTGGTAGCCTCCCAGCGCCGTCTGGACGGCATGCTGCATCGGGACATTGGCACACAGGCGCATGGATGCCAGCATATCCAGACCTTCGATATAGCGTTTGGCAACCTGACGGGGACCGGACAGCAGCATCCAGCCCGCCCGGAAACCACAGACCCGGTAGGATTTGGACAAGCCATTAAATGTGACGCAGAATACATCTTCTGCCAGAGGTGCAATCGAGGTGTGCTGTGCACCGTCATACAGAATTTTGTCGTAGATTTCGTCAGCAAAGATAATCAGTTTGTGCTGACGGGCAATTTCAATTACTTCCAGCAGAAAATCCCGGCTATAAACAGCCCCGGTCGGGTTGTTCGGGTTAATCAGCACAATACCACGTGTCTTCGGTGTGATTTTGCTGCGGATGTCATCCAGATCCGGATACCAGTCAGACTCTTCATCACAAATATAATGCACCGGGTTACCGCCAGACAGTGAGATTGCTGCGGTCCAGAGCGGATAGTCTGGTGCCGGGACCAGGATTTCATCGGTGTTGTCGAGCAGGGCCTGCATCGCCATAACAATGAGTTCAGAAACACCGTTACCGATATAGACATCTTCTACGTCAATATCGAGTAATCCGCGTCGCTGATAGTGCTGCACAACGGCCTTACGGGCAGAATAAATGCCTTTTGAATCGCAGTAGCCCTGAGAGGTTGGCAGGTTACGGATCACGTCCACCAGGATCTCATCCGGTGCATCGAAACCGAATGGTGCGGGGTTGCCAATGTTGAGCTTAAGTATTTTGTGGCCTTCTTCTTCCATGCGCTTGGCATGTTTCAGAACGGGACCCCTAATGTCATAACAAACATTGTTGAGCTTGGTAGACATCCCGATGTTGTGCATGTGGTCATCCTGCAAAAAGTGAGCAATTCCGACAAATTACACTAAATACCACCTTCAGATAAAGGCTTTGCAGGAAAAAATTATGTGAAGATGGGGTATTTAATTAATTAACAGAATAAAACGCTGACAGGGTGAAAGTTGGCCCATAAGAGAAATGGCAGAGTTAATTATTCTACAATTAGCATTTTTCTGGTTTTTATTTCTGTTAATGAGATTTGGTTTGGTTGAATGAACTGGCTGTGGTTTGACTCAGGAGGCGAGAGCGGAAAGCGCGATATTCCGCGCTTTCCGTATTTACAGAGGTTCAGCGTGCTTCGCCGCGTAAGGCGATGACGGTTTCCCGTAATGTTGTACTGTTTGCCTCATGCGCATCTAGAGGTTCACCTGCCACAATTGTGACTCGGGACCAGAAACGCTTTGGCCACTTCAGTAAAGCCCGTCCGCCTTCCCGGCTGAAATAGCTCCCCCAAAGCCCTTTTAGTGCCATCGGCAGTACAGGCGCCGGAGAGCGTTTGAGGATGAGATCAATGCCACGCATGAATGGGCCGATTTCACCGTCATGGGTCAGTTTCCCTTCCGGGAAGATGCAGACCAGCTCACCCTGAGACAGACAGTTCTCAACTTCCTCAAATGCCCGCTGAATTGAGCGGCGGTCTTTAGCGGCAATCGGAATCACTTTACAGGCACTGCAGAAAGTTTTGATCAGCGGCATTTTGAAGATGTCCTCATCCATAATGAAACGGATTGGACGGGGACAGGCACCGGCCAGCAGAAGTGCGTCCATATAACTGACGTGGTTGCACACGATCAGTGCACCGCCTTGTTTGGGAATATTCTCCAGTTGCTGGTGACTGACCCGGTAAATGGTATGGCTGACAATCCAGACGATAAACCGCCAGAAAAAATCAGGTGCCTGCAGATAGATATACCCCAGAATCAGAAGATTCATGCCAGCCAAAAACAGGAAAAACTGCGGGATGGTCAGCGACAGGACCGACAGGAAGATGATGGCAACAATTGCACTGGCGACCATGAAAATCGCATTCCAGATGTTATTGGCAGCGATCACCTGTGCCCGTTCGTTTGGCTTGGCCCGGTTCTGCATCATGGCATACAGCGGGACGATATAAATACCGCCGGAGACTCCCAGCATGGTCAGAGAAAAGAAGACGCGCAGCAACTCAGGCTGGGTCAGAAATGCCCACAGAGAATCTGTCATCGGGGCAATATCCGGTGTCGCAAACATCAGGTCAGCACCAAAGAAGGTGATGCCCAGCGAGCCCAGAGGCACGATACCCGGTTCAATGCGGTGTCCGGACAGACGATCACAGAGCAGCGAGCCAATCGCAATCCCAATTGAAAACAGTGTCAGCAGGACGGAGACTGAGGCCGCATTGCCTCCGAGATGCAACCTGGCAAAATTGGGGAACTGGGTCAGGTAAGAAGCGCCCAGGAACCAGAACCAGCTGATGCCCAGCACACACTGAAGGACCACCTTGTCTTTAGCGGCAATTGACAGCGTACGGCGGGTTTGCCTGATCGGTTGCCACCGGAATGGTGGGGGTGTACCGCTGGGTTTGGCATCCGGTATGTAACGGGAACTGAGATAACCCAGGATGGCAAAACACACGACAGCAACGGCAGCAATCAGTCTGGCTTGCTCCTGACTGGCGATAATGCCTGCCAGCAGCGTGCCCATCAGAATGGCCAGAAAGGTGCCGGTTTCAACCAGCGCATTACCTGAGACCAGCTCTTCTTTTTTCAGGTGCTGAGGCAGCAGGGCATACTTCGCCGGGCCAAAGAATGCTGATTGGGCCCCCATCAGAAAGAGTAAAAGTAACAGAGCCATGTAATTTTCGGTCATGAAAGCAACAGCTGCCATGGCCATGATAATGATCTCCGCCAGTTTCACCTTCCGCATGATGAAGGCTTTATCGTAGGTATCCGACAGGACCCCGGCTGTTGCTGAGAACAGAAAGAAAGGCAGAATAAAGATGCCAGCCGCGAGATTGATAATCAGATCGGTTTCAAATGGCAGTGTTCCGGGGGCAGCAAAAGCGATCAGAATCAGCAGAACATTTTTATAAATATTATCGTTGAACGCGCCCAGCGCCTGAGTTAGAAAATAAGGTAAAAAGCGGCGCTTTCTAAGCAGTGCTGCTTGTGACTGACTGGCCATTGTTCCAGATTTCCTCCTTATACTTGCCAGACGCTGAGGTAGGTGTCTAACAGATTATCAATCAGTGCTTTCCCATCGACAGGCGTCGAGGTGAAGAGTTTGTCGTCAACCGTCAACAGCGTAATGCCATGGACTCCCGCCCATATAACACGGCTGGCTTCGAGCACCGCTTTTTCTGACTGAGTCGGGATCAGCTGGCGGATCAGGTCTTCCAGCATGCTGGTCATATTATTAATACGTTCATGCTGCCATTCAGGCAGTTCTTCGCCATTCATGGTGTGCTGAAAAATCAGCTGCCAGCGGTAAGGATGGGCTGCTGCGAAATTCAGATAACAGTACGCCAGTTTTCGCAGGGCATCTTTGGTTGAGCTGGCATGCTGCATTTCTTTTTCTGCTTCAGCAAAGAGCTCGTCCAGCGTCTGTGCAATGGCATGAAGCAGCAGTAGATTATAGTTACCGAATACATTCACCAGAGTACTGGGCACATAGCCAATCATGGCTGCAACTTTACGTAAGCTCAGTTCGTGATGCGGGTGTTCACTGAGAAATTGTTTCACTTGCTCCAGCGTCATGCTGATGAGTTCTTCCCGCGTGTGGTCGTTTCGTCTTGCCATGATATTCCCTACATGGTGCTTGAAAGCACGTACAACAGGCCGGGCATAATGCCGCCTTCTTTCAAAAGAGCTTACCGGCTCCAAAATAAGTATAGAATTAGAACAATGTTCAATATTCTAGGGGGAAGATTCAGTACCGGTCAAGGCAGGTGCGAACCGGTGCTGTCAGCCTCTCCGGGAGTTTTCGACGGATACCTGATCATTCAATGTCCAGAAATCAATCAGTAAACCGATCAGGAAGAAGCCACACGTCAGCAGATAAATGATGCCGGTAAGCCATTTTCCCATGTACATTCGGTGTACACCAAAAATCCCCAAAAATGTGAGCAGTAACCAAGCGATGTTATAGTCGAGCTCGCCACCCTGAAACCTCAGATCGGCTTCTTTGTCCATTCCCGGAATCAGGAACAGGTCTATCAGCCAGCCAATCCCCAGCAGACCCAGGGTTAAAAACCAGATGGTTCCCGTGACTGGTTTTCCATAGTAAAAGCGGTGAGCACCGGTAAATCCGAAAATCCAGAGCAGATAGCCTATCAGTTTACTGTGCGTATTCTGGTGTGTGGTTTCTTGCATGGCCTCATCTCTTCTGTGCTGTGGGCAAAAAAGTTCCCTGCTAATACTAGGTGTGAAACGAACTGCGGAACAAGTTATTTCATTAACTTAGCCGTAGAAGATCGCAATGCAGCTCTGGAATTGACTATAAGTTGACAATTCACAGGGGCAAATTGGCTACTTCTGCCAAATTTGGTAACAATTTGGCCAACTGAAGCAGATTGACTTTACATTCCCCCCGGCTAGGATGCATAAGGTCTGGTAAAACCATGCATTCACAAGGCAAAGGTAAAGGATTGATGAAAAGCTTTATTACCATGTTTGCGTTAATCGTTGCGGTATCATTTACTGCACCTCACGCAGAAGCGAAAAAATTCGGCGGCAGTAAGTCGCTGGGCAAAAGTTATCAAACAGCGCCGGCTCAGAAGCAGCAACCGCAGCAAACGGATACAATCAGCAAGCAGAACCCGACGGCTTCTTCAGGTAAAAAAGGCCTGATGGGCGGTCTGTTGGGAGGTTTGCTGGCGGGCGGCTTGTTAGCTGCATTCTTCGGTGGTGCATTTGAAGGTATCCAGTTCATGGATATTCTGATTTTTGGCCTGATTGCATTTCTGATCTTTAAGTTCCTGAAAGGGATGCGTAAAGCCAAGCCAACAGCAATGGGACATCAGCAGGCCTATGCGGGTGATTCACCACAGGATCAGGGGCAGTTCCGCCAGCAAACGGGCGGCTTTGGCGGTAACGCAGCGCAGTCACAGTATCAGTCAACCGACAGTGATGTGCCATTCAACTTGCCTCCGGGCTTTGACATGAATGGGTTTCTGCACGGTGCTCGGGATCATTACCGCATTCTGCAGGGAGCATGGAACCATAATGAGCTGGAGACAATTCGAGAGTATGTCAGCCCGGCGCTGTTTGACGATCTCAAGACAGAGCGTTCCAGACTCGAAGGTGAACAGCACACTGAAGTCATGTTTGTCGATGCTGAGCTGGTCCGTGCCGATTATGATGCTTCCTCTGCACACCTGAGTATCAAGTTCTCAGGACGCTATCAGGACCGTCATGAAGGTGTAGAAGAAGAAATTACGGATATCTGGCATCTGGAACGAGACCTGACAGCTCCGAACGCACCTTGGTTGATTGTGGGCATTCAGGCTTAAACAATCACTGTCAGCGTTAACAAGTGACTTACCATGAACCGCTTATCTTTTTTAGGGATAGGCGGTTTTCTTATTGCTGAAAATCAGAGAATTGCCACGGGTTTGATCTAAACCCCAGCGTGATCCGGTTTCTATCGCTATGCTTGGGGGAAGTCATCAAGAAGTGAGGTCGATATGCCTTTAACACCAGATTTAGTGAATGAATTGAACCTGTTGGTGAAATTTCCGATGCACAGTGATATGGAGGGGGTCAAAGTTCACCATGAGGCCGGTGCTGACATGGTGTCGGCAGCACAGCGGCTGTATGACAAAGGATTGGTGACACAGCCTGATGGCGGTTACCTGACGCACTCCGGCCATCAGGCACTGGAGCATGCTAAAACGGCGCTGCGGATTTTAGCAGGTACTGTGAACGTCTGAGAGCCGCTCGAGCTCTGTCAGGTTCGAAAACGCCTGTGTATTGGTGTTTCCGCATACATCCGGGCAGGGCTTGAACTGATGGCAGACAGCCGGGCGCTCCGGTTGACCGAAAAGCTTGCACAGGTTTTTTTCATTGAGCTGAATGCAGCGGACACCAGCGGGCTTACCATTTGGCATCCCCGGTATCGGGGATGAAATGCTCGGGGCGATGCAGCAGGCACCGCAACCTAAACGACAGTCCATCACAACCTTCTATACTTTCTGTGTCAGCATGCGCTGAGTGTAGGCCGTGAAACCGGCCTTTTGCTGGTGGCGCAAACTACCATTCAACACAGCAGGGATCAACCTTTGCCTGCCGGTTGCACTCCTGTTGCCGGGCTGAAATTCTGACTCAAGGGTTGCACTTTGTCTGGCAGACGGCTATAACACCGCCTTTCTTTCTTCTTACTCAGCGAAGAAGGTGAATGTTCAACAGCAGCAGGACAGAACGATGGCAGCATTTTGGCAAGAGAAAGATCTGACAGCAATGACAGACGCGGAGTGGGAATCTCTCTGTGATGGCTGCGGGAAATGCTGTCTGCATAAGCTCATCGATGATGATACCGATGAGATTTACTATACCAATGTCGCCTGTAGCTTGCTGGATGATCAAACCTGTTCCTGTAAAGATTATGCCAACCGGTTTGAATCTGGTGAAGAGTGCCTCAAACTGACGCGTGAGCGTATTGATGAATTCAGCTGGTTGCCGGACACTTGTGCTTATCGCCTGCTGGCTGAAGGGAAATCTTTGCCGGAATGGCACCCGCTGATTACGGGCTCCAAAGAGGCCATGCACGCAGCCGATCAGTCGGTGCGGGATAAAGTGGTGTACGAAATCGATGTGATCGACTGGGAAGACCACATCCTGAATCATCCCAACCGTTAATCACGCCTTTCTTCTTTATATCTGTTGAGCCAGTGGCTAACAGAGCGCCTGCTGGCTCAGTCTGCGCTTGATTTCTTCTGTACTCATGGCTTCCAGAGGCAGCATCAGCAAGGTATCAATATGATGCTTCAGAAGCCTGGTGGTTTCTTCACAAGCTTTTTCCTGTTCCACAGGATCTTCACTGGAAGTCAGCGGATTCGGTAAGTCCCAGTTGATCCGAATGCCATCTGCCAGCCAGTTTGGGCAAGGTTCATCATGCAGGCTGTCACAGACAGAGATCACCAGATCCGGATGGAAACGGCTGAATTCTTCCCAGGATTTACTTCGGAAGTCGACTGGGTTCAGCCCCATCTCAGACAGATAAGTTTTGATTTGGGGGGATAACTCCCCGCTGGGATCACTGCCGGCGCTGGCTACTTCAAAACCTGAGGGCAAAAAGCGTTTGGCGACCGCTTCGGCAAGGATGCTTCGGCATGCATTATGGCGACAGAGAAACAGCACTTTCATGGTTTCACCGGTTTCTTTCACAAGGTTGGTTTAAACAGCCTAAGTCTTCCCGGTGAACTTTTTGTGTCAGTTTGATTACGCCGACAGCGCAAGCTGTGCTGAGCGCAAGACCTCAACGATTGGTGCTGCTTTGTTATGGCGGCGTACGTCGGCAAACAATTCTTTGGCCTGCGGATATTCGTGACGCAGATAGGCGAACCATTGTTTGACCCGGTTCGGGTAATACAAGCCTTTGTCGCCTTTGATTTCGTATTCTGAATACTTCAACAGCAGAGATACCACTTCGTGCCATGGCATGTGTGACTGGTTGTATTTCACCACATTGCCAAGGTTCGGCAGGTTCAGTGCTCCGCGGCAGACCATCAGGGCATCGGCTTGTGTTGTGGCCATGCAAGCGTTGCTGTCTTCGTGGTTCCAGACTTCGCCATTGGCAACCACTGAGATGGCAGCCTTTGCTTTCACCTGGCGGATATAGTCCCACTTAATCGCTTCAGCTTTGTATCCGTCAGCCTTCGTGCGGGCGTGGATCGTCACTTCATCCGCTTTGGCTTGCGCAACGGCATCAACAATGTCAAAGCAATGAGCAGGATCATCCCAGCCGAGACGCACCTTCGCGGTGACAGGCAGCCGGGGATCCACCGCATCCCGGACAGCTTTTACAATGCGGTACATGAGGTCAGGCTCTTGCAGCAGAACCGCGCCGCCGCGACTTTTATTCACGGATTTGGCCGGGCAGCCAAAATTAATATCAATGCCCGGTGAGCCCAGTGAGGCGGCAAGGTGGGCGTTTTCAGCCATCCAGTCTGGATCCTGCCCGAGTAACTGAACTCGTACGGGGGTGCCCGATTTGGTTCTCCCCCCCTGCAGTAATTCCGGGCAGAGGCGATAGAACACGCTTTTGGGTAAACGCTGGTCGATCACCCGAATAAATTCGGTGACACACAGATCGTAGTCATTGATATCGGTCAGCATTTCCCGCATCAGGTGGTCAAGGACACCTTCCATCGGGCCAAGTATCAGTCTCATCGCTTCAGGGCACAGCAGGTCAATTCAGGGAGGCGAGATTGTAGTGCGGAACAGGGCGATTGTCACCTGCGATGTCCTGGATGTCTCAGGCTTGGGGCTGTTCTCCGTGAAACGGCGGATGTCTGAGCTCGTTGCTTTTGATGATTTGTGTAGCAGCAGTCGTTGTATCCAGTGACTGCAGGCCGGCATTGAACATAGCACGTGCCACGTCTTCCGCGGGGATGGGGCGGAGATGTGAAAGCGGGCCGATGAGCACGGGCTGAAACAGTTCCAGTATTTTCTGGGTCAGAATTTCATCCTGACGGGGGTGTTCTCGTTCGCCAGTAAGTGGTCCGGGTCGGACAAAGATACAGTGTGCGAAACCCATATCACTGAGTGCTTGTTCCATCTCAGCTTTACAGCGTAGATAAAATGAAGGGGAGTACAGGCTGGCACCAAGACTGGAGATGACAACCAAGTGCTTCACGCCCAATTGATGCATGCTGCGTGCGACTGACTTGACCAGTTCCACATCGACCGCTTTCAGCCCGGCTTTTCCTCCGGCATTTTTCTTTGTTGTGCCCAGGCAGATAAAACCCAGTTCCGGAACAGGATCGGTTTCTTCCCACTCAGTAATTCTGAGCTCCGGATGAACAATCTGTACCAGATGCTTGCTGCGATAAGGCAAAGCGGACCGTGTTAAGGCGTAGACGCTTTCGAAGGTATCGCTGCCGAGCAGGATATGCAGCAGTTCGTTGCCGACCAGTCCGGTTGTCCCGGCGATGATTGCGCTGATCTGTCGTTGCATGTGGTTATCTCATGGTTGGTTATTGAGTCCATTTTGACGTTGCTTTGGCTGAAAATTCAACAATAAATCGACATATTTGCGGCATTTTTGGGATGCGTTATACTCGCCGCGATAAATACAGACAGGAAAAGACCATGACCACATTGATCACCCTTTCCAGAGACTGGGACGGTATGCCGCCAGCCTTTATTGAAGGCGCACTGTTAGCTGCGAATGCAAATCCTGCGGCAATGGAGCCGGATTCCTGGCTGCCGGTTCTGATTCACGGCGGTTTACCGGAAGAGGAATCTGCTGAGATCAGTCAGCCGGACAGAGCCGCAATTCTGGCGCATTTTGAAAATCAATATCTGATGATCAAAGCCGGTGAGTATGTGTTGCCTGAAGCTCTTCAGTGGCAGGAAGCTGACGGTGTGTCGGAAGCCATGGGGCATTTTGCGGAAGGATTTTTGTCTGTCTGGCCATATGTTGAAGACAATTGGGCAGATAAACCTCTCTCTGACGGTACGGCAAGAATGCTGTCAGCTTTACTGACGACCTGCATGCTGATGATGGATGAGGCCGATACGCTGGCACAAATGGCAGATGCAGGAGTGGACAGTATGCCGGAGCCCCAGACGCTGTATGCAAGCTTGCCGCTGATGATCACTGAAGTGGTGATGGCTGCGGATGAATTACAGCAGGGCGGTAGCGCAGCTCAGTCTGTGAATCCATACAAAGGGGTCGGTCGAAATGATCCCTGTCCTTGTGGCAGCGGGAAAAAATTTAAGCAATGTTGCGGGAAAAACTCGTGAACTTGAACAAGGAGGCTGAATGCCTCCTTTGTTTTTCTGAAGTCAGTGAGGAGACAGGTCTGACGGGCTTATTTACTTTTCACGAATTGTGAAATCACAATCACGGCCCAGGCAACCAGATTGGCAGCAAAAATGATGACCAGCCACTGCGGCATCGACTGTCCCAAGAATTGCCAGACTACTTTGCTGCAATCGCCATAGGCCTCAAACAGCCATGGAGCCCACTGGTTGAGGGGAGCCCAGTCAGGAAGCTTGACAAAGAGATCACAGGTGGCGAAAGGTGAGGGATTGAACTGATAGCCAACATGTTCCTGTGCCAGCGATAACCCGCGCCAGGCACTGAAGCCCCACATGGCAAGTCCAGCCCAGCGAAATACCGGTTTTTCTGGCGCGATCAGTCCGATGAGCGCCGCGATACCGATGCCAAACATGGCAATGCGTTCGTAGATACACATGACGCAGGGTGCCAGATTCATAACGTGCTGGAAGAACAGTGCGCAGCCTTCAAAGAAGACGACAAAAAGCAGCAACAATAGCCACGACAGGCGGTGTTGGCTGAAGGTTTTTAACATCTGCATGAAATTCTCTCGGTCAAATCAAACAAAGGGGCTGTCAATACTTCGCATTTGCGAAAGCACTACAACCCCTTACATCTCAGCGTGTTGCTTCAGCTATGACAACGTAGAGAAACAGAAATTCCCTTTAGTGTCCAGCAACAGGTGCCAATTGTTGAATCACACCACTGGCTGCGGTAAGCCAGCCTTGCTGATACATCCATTCAGTGGCCGGAACCAGTGTCAGTTCAATACCCGCCAGACCAATCAGCGACAGGACCAGTGTATACGGCAAAGCCATATAAACCATCCGGCCATAAGACAGGCGGATGAGCGGTGCCAGCGCCGAAGTCAGTGCGAACAGGAAGGCCGCCTGACCGTTTGGTGTGGCAACCGATGGCAGGTTTGTCCCGGTATTAATCGCGACCGCCAGCATATCGAAACGATCGCGGTCGATCATGCCGGACATTAAGGCGGACTTCACTTCGTTGATGTAAACCGTTCCGACGAAGACGTTATCCGATACCATCGACAGCAAGCCATTGGCAATGTAGAACATGCCCATCTGCGCGTTTCCGTCCATTTCCAGTACGGCGGTAATGATCGGGCTGAACAATTTCTGTTCGATGATCACGGCTACAACAGAGAAGAACACTGCCAGCAATGCTGTGAACGGAAGCGCTTCTTCAAATGCTTTCCCCAGTGAATGTTCTTCAATGATACCGGTGAATGCAGTTGCCAGAATAATGACGGTCAGACCAATCAGTCCCACAGCCGCCAGGTGCATTGCAAGAGCTACAATCAGCCAGACAGCAATGATGACCTGTACCCAGAGTTTTGCTACATCCAGATTGGTTCGGTTTTTTCGCTCTTCATTATCGAAATCGATCAGAATTTTACGAACGTTTTCCGGCAGTTTGGCGCCGTAACCACACAGGCCAAATTTCTCGACCAGCACACAGGTCAGCATACCGCAGATGAACACAGGGATCGTCACAGGTGCCATTCGCAGGAAGAAGTCACCGAATTGCCAGCCAGCCTGATTGGCAATAATCAGGTTTTGCGGCTCACCGACCATAGTCATCACACCACCCAGTGCAGTACCGACACCGGCATGCATCAGCAGGCTGCGCAGGAACGCACGGTAGTTTTCCAGATCATCACGGCTTAATTCGTGGATATTGTGATCGGAAGTGTGGTCATGCGCTGCGTGTGGCTCCTGACCGGAAGCAACTTTGTGATAGATGCTGTAGAAACCAGTGGTGACACTAATAACAACTGCAATTACCGTCAGCGCATCCAGGAAGGCTGACAGAAAGGCGGCCATGATGCAGAAAGCCAGTGAGAGCAGAATTTTGGAGCGGATGCCGATCAATATCTTTGTGAAGATGAACAGCAGCAGTTGCTTCATGAAGTAAATACCGGCCACCATGAAAATCAGGAGCAGTAATACTTCAATGTTGGCAACCAACTCGTGTTTGACCAGTTCTGGCGTCGTCATCCCAATTGCGACTGCCTCAATGGCCAGTAGACCACCGGGCTGCAAGGGATAGCATTTCAGTGCCATTGCCAGTGTGAAGATGAACTCAACCACCAGTAACCAGCCAGCGACAAATGGGTCAATCAGGAAAAAGACGATAGGATTGATCACCAGGAAGGCAATGATAGTGAGTTTATACCAGTTGGGCGCTTTACCCAGAAAGTTTTTAATAAGCGCGTTCCCTAGCGTGATAGCCATGTTGTTAATCTCGTGTTATTTATTGATGCAACCAAACAAAAACAGTGTTCCGCCAGAGCAACATGTGTTGCTTGGCTGACCATGGCAGAGTTTGATAGCAGGCCGCTTCCATGTCGGGCATGCTTATTTGGTAGGCTGCCCTTGTGTTATTGGCCGTAATTTTAACTGATTGTATGAATCGATTGTTAAAGCGTTAATGTTTCGTAACATAAATTTATGGCAGTTTCATAGGCAATAAACTACCAAAGGCAGATTGTAGCAGAAATATTTAGAAATATATTCGTCAGAACAATAAGTTGGGGCGAGTGTCTGAAAGCAGGATTTTGCGCCTTTGTTAACCTACTTCAAAACTCCCGGTGGCAACGTTTCTACTCGGCCAAAACTAGTGGTATGATGAGTTCATAAAAGATAGCAAGAAGCAAGTTTGGAAAACTAACTGATGGTTATAAAGGCGGATAGCCCAGCAACATTTGCTGAGAAATACATCATTGAGAGCATCTGGAACAATCATTTTCCGCAGGGGTCAATTTTGCCTGCTGAGCGTGAATTATCAGAACTGATTGGTGTTACGCGAACAACTTTACGCGAAGTGCTGCAGCGCTTGGCTCGAGACGGGTGGTTAACGATACAGCATGGCAAACCAACCCGTGTGAACAATTATATGGATACGTCCGGACTGAGTATTCTGGACACTCTGATTACACTTGATGGACAGGACGTTCAGCGTGTTCTTGAAGATCTTTTGGCCGCTCGCACCGATATCAGCACCGTTTATATGCGTTATGCTGTGAAATCGAACAGCGAAAAAGTCAGTCAGCTTCTGGATTATGTGATTCATTCCTGTGAAAAACTCATGGCAGCAGACAGCTTCGAGGCTTTTGTGGAAGACTGTGATGCAAAACCTGAGTTGTTGAGCGAAGTCAGAAAAATCGTTGATAAGTACGGTAAAGAACAGCCGGAACTGTGCGAGCAGATTTGTCGTGCACGTGCGTTCAACTATTTTGACTACCGCATGTTCCAGGGAATGGCGACCCATTCAGGAAACATTCTGTATGTGCTGACCATTAACGGCTTACGTAAAATTTATACCCGCGTGGGTGGTTACTATTTTATGAGCCGTGAAGCCTGCGAGCTGGCGCTGAGTTACTATCGTGATCTGAAGTCTATCTGTGATAACCATCAGCCTGAGCTGGTGGCTGATCGTATCCGTAAATATGGTCGCGACAGTGGTGCCATTTGGTACAGCAACCGCGTCGAAATTGCTCGTTTTCTGCACGAAGAAGAGCAGTAATGACTGTGCAGTGAAGATTTCACAGAAAACTGACAGAGCTTAGTTAAATGTGAAAAATAGAGATATGAAAAGAGAGGCAATTTGCCTCTCTTTTTTTACCCAGATGATCCGCCGTTAAAGTTCAGTCGAATAACTGCTGCCCCGGCTTGGGCAGGTTGCCAGAATATGACTTCTACCGTCACTCAGTTCTTCTTCCAGGATGACATCAAAACCCCACAAACGGTGCATGTGTTTCAGTACTTCACTGTAGCTGTCAGCCAGTGGAATACGGTTATGGGGTACATAACGCAGCGTCAGTGAACGGTCTCCGCGCAGTGCCACATTCCACACCTGGATGTTGGGTTCGTTGTTACTCAGATTGTACTGTGAAGACAATTTCTCACGAATGGCCCGGTAGCCTTCTTCGTTATGGATTGCATTCACTTCCACATAGTTATTTCTGTCATCATCTTCTACAGCAAAGAACTTGAAGTCCCGGATGAGTTTTGGGGACAGGAACTGGCTGATGAAGCTTTCATCCTTGAAGTTTTCCATCGCGAAATGCACGGTATCCAGCCAGTTTTTACCCGCAAAATCGGGGAACCAGTATTTGTCTTCTTCCGTTGGATTTTCACAGATCCGACGAATATCCTGGAACATGGCAAATCCTAACGCATAAGGATTGATGCCACTGTAGTAGGGGCTGTTATAAGTTGGCTGCGCGACCACGTTGGTATGGCTGTGCAAAAATTCAATGATAAAGCGGTCTGTGACCAGGCCTTCATCGTAAAGATGATTCAGAATTGTGTAATGCCAGAAAGTCGCCCAGCCTTCATTCATCACCTGGGTTTGTTTCTGCGGATAGAAATACTGACTGATTTTACGCACAATCCGAACAATTTCACGTTGCCACGGCTCCAGAAGCGGCGCATGTTTCTCGATGAAATACAGGATGTTTTCCTGTGGTTCGGCCGGGAAACGAGCCTCTTCAAATCCAGTGTCTTTTTCTTCATGCGTTGGAATGGTTCGCCACAAAGCATTGACCTGGGTTTGCAGGTAATCTTCCCGGGCTTTTTGCCGGGCCTTTTCTTCAACCAGTGAAATTTTCTGAGGACGCTTATACCGATCGACACCGTA
The DNA here is from genome assembly GCF_023151555.2 of Photobacterium sp. CCB-ST2H9. Taxonomy (NCBI): domain Bacteria; kingdom Pseudomonadati; phylum Pseudomonadota; class Gammaproteobacteria; order Vibrionales; family Vibrionaceae; genus Photobacterium; species Photobacterium sp. CCB-ST2H9. The sequence continues at coordinate 2,538,268 of NZ_CP100425.1, read as the reverse complement.
ATTCATGAGCGCATGGCAAGAGTCGAGCAGTTTTTCTACTTCTACATCGCCATACTTCTCTTCACAATCCGTAATGTATTTACGGGCAAAGAGCAGGTAATCAATGATTGAACTGGCGTCAGTCCAGGTTTTGAACAGGTAGTTGCCCTTAAAAAAGGAATTATGGCCATAGCTGGCATGGGCCATCACCAACGCCTGCATGGTAATGGTATTTTCTTCCATCAGATAGGCGATACAGGGATCAGAGTTGATCACAATCTCGTACGCCAGACCCATCTGACCATGTTTGTAGCCGCGTTCAGTTTCAATGAAACGTTTACCGAATGACCAGTGATGGTAATTAATGGGCATCCCAATACTGGAATATGCATCCATCATCTGTTCGGCTGTAATGATCTCAATCTGGTTTGGGTAGGTATCTAACCGATAATGGCTGGCCACCCGCTTGATTTCTGTGTGGTACTCTTCAAGCAGATCAAATGTCCAGTCCGGACCATCACTGAGTGTCTTTCGCTTGGTGTCTGTTACCATAACCCACTCCCCTGATGCACTTTGGCCAATGAGCGCAGTCCTTTCCGTGCTGCATACTGTCGGGCGAGGTTTGATGTCGCCCGGTCAGTTTAATGGACTTGTTTCTTAAACAGTTCTCTGAATACCGGGAAGATATCTTCCACGCTGCGAATGTTCTGCATGGCAAAGTTTTCGTGGTTGCCCAGCAGAGATTCATATTCACGCCATAAAGTCTGATGCGCGCGACGGGTGATCTCAATGTAGGAGTAATAGCGTGTGACAGGCAGAATATGCTTGTCGAGCAACTCACGACATCCCGGAGAGTCATCCGCCCAGTTATCACCGTCAGATGCCTGTGCGGCATAGATGTTCCACTCTGAAGGCGAGTAACGTTTCTTCACAATTTCATCCATCAGCCGCAGCGCACTGGATACAATGGTGCCCCCGGTTTCCTGTGAATAAAAGAACTCGTGTTCATCGACTTCTTTTGCCTGCGTATGGTGCCGGATAAAAACGACTTCCACATTTTTGTAGGTTCGGGTCAGGAACAGGTAAAGCAGGATATAAAACCGCTTTGCCATGTCTTTTGTGGCCTGATCCATTGAACCCGAGACATCCATCAGACAGAACATGACTGCCTGACTGCTGGGCATCGGACGACGTTCATAGTTTTTATATCTCAGGTCAAAGGTATCAATAAAAGGCACACGGCTGATGCGTTCCCGCAGCGTCTGAATCTCCTCCTTCACCCGTTGTTCATCAAAAGGTTGTGCCGGTTCTGTACTTTGCAGTCGTTCCAGTTCCTGCTCCAGCTCACGAAGCTGACGACGTTTCGCCGCTGTCATTGCGGTGCGTCGCGCCAGCGAGTTTTGCAGAGACTTCACGATGGCAATATTTGCCGGCACCCCGGTCGATTTAAAGCCGGAGCGGAAGGTTTTCCATTCAACAATTTTGTTGAACTGATTCTTTTTCAGATTTGGCAGTTCCAGATCTTCAAACAACAGATCCAGATATTCATCTTTCGAAATCTGAAACACAAAATCGTCCTGGCCTTCACCGTCGGGGCTGGCCTGACCATCACCGGCACCCCCTGAACCCGCTCCTCCCTGGGGCCGCTCAATGCGGTCACCAGGGCTGAACTGATCATTACCAGGGTGAACAATTTCCCGTTGCCCGCCGCGTCCCTGATGGAACGCGGGTTCACGGATGTCGCGGGAAGGGATACTGATACTTTCTCCGCTTTCCACGTCAGTGATGGAGCGTTTATTTACCGCGTCAGCAATTGAGTCTTTGATCTGCTGTTTGTGGCGACGTAAAAAACGCTGCCGGTTTACTGTGCTCTTGTTTTTCCCGTTGAGCCTGCGGTCGATAAAATGCGCCATAAGCTCTCCCCCTTAATCATCATCCATCTTTTACGATGACTTACGTACGCGCAGGTACCATTCGGACAGCAAGCGTACTTGTTTGCGGGTATAGCCTTTTTCCATCATGCGAGCGACGAAGTCGTCGTGTTTCTTCTGCTCTTCTGTGGATGTTTTGGCATTGAACGAGATAACAGGCAGCAGTTCTTCCGTATTCGAGAACATTTTCTTCTCGATGACGGTGCGCAGTTTCTCGTAACTGGTCCAGTTCGGGTTTTTACCAGCATTGCTCGCCCGGGCACGCAACACAAAGTTGACGATCTCGTTCCGGAAGTCTTTCGGGTTACTGATACCGGCAGGCTTCTCGATTTTCTCAAGTTCGTTATTCAGTGCAGCACGGTCAAACAGCTGACCGGTTTCCGGATCTCGGTATTCCTGATCCTGAATCCAGAAGTCGGCATAACTGACATAACGGTCAAAGATGTTCTGGCCGTACTCAGAATAAGACTCCAGATAAGCGGTCTGAATCTCTTTGCCGATAAACTCGACGTATTTAGGGATCAGATAGCCTTTCAGGTGTTCCAGGTATTTTTCCGATAGTTCTTGCGGGAACTGCTCTCGTTCAATCTGCTGTTCAAGCACATAGAAGAGGTGAACCGGGTTCGCAGCCACTTCGGAGTGATCAAAGTTGAATACCCGTGACAGGATTTTGAAAGCAAAACGGGTCGACAGACCTGACATGCCTTCATCCACACCAGCGTAATCACGATACTCCTGGTAAGATTTGGCTTTCGGGTCGGTGTCTTTCAGGGTCTCACCGTCATACACTCGCATTTTCGAGTACGTACTGGAGTTTTCCGGCTCTTTCAGGCGCGACAGCACAGAGAAGCGGGCCAGAATATCCAGGGTGCTTGGTGAACAGGGTGAGTTAGCCAGTTCACTGTTTGTGAGCAGTTTTTCGTAGATCTTAATTTCTTCCGACACACGCAGACAATAAGGCACTTTCACGATGAACACACGGTCCAGAAACGCCTCGTTGTTTTTGTTATTTCGGAAGGTCTGCCATTCTGATTCGTTGGAGTGAGCCAGAATAATACCGTCAAAAGGCAGGGCAGACAGGCCTTCGGTACCGTTATAGTTCCCTTCCTGAGTTGCAGTCAGCAGCGGGTGCAGCACTTTCAGCGGTGCTTTGAACATCTCAACGAATTCCATCATGCCCTGATTCGCTTTACACAGCGCACCTGAGTAGCTGTAGGCATCCGGGTCATCCTGGGCGAAATGCTCCAGCTGACGGATATCCACTTTACCGACCAGAGATGAAATGTCCTGGTTGTTTTCATCCCCTGGTTCTGTTTTGGCAATACCCACCTGATGCAGAATCGACGGACGAACTTTGACAACCTTGAATTTAGTGATATCACCACCGAACTCTTTCAGCCGTTTGGCTGCCCAGGGTGACATGATTGTGTTCAGGTACCGTTGCGGGATACCGTATTCTTTGTTCAGGATGTCTCCGTCTTCCTGCGGATCAAACAGGCAGAACGGATGATCATTGACCGGGCTGTGTTCGCCGTTGGCAGTCAGTACATAAATAGGTACTTTCTGCATCAGACTTTTCAATTTTTCAGCCAGTGAAGATTTACCACCACCGACCGGGCCCAGCAGATACAGAATCTGTTTGCGCTCTTCCAGCCCCTGAGCAGCATGTTTCAGGTAAGAGACGATTTGTTCTATTGAGTCTTCCATACCGTAGAAGTCTTCGAATGTTTTATAGCGCGAGATGACCCGGTTAGAAAAGATACGGCTCAGCCGTGGATCTTTGGCCGTATCGACCATTTCCGGTTCACCAATAGCCATCAGAAGACGCTCTGCGGCGTTCACGTAAGCACTGCGATCGTTACGACAAATCTCAAGGAATTCTTGCAATGAAAGCTCTTCATCCTTGGCTTCTTCATAGCGATGACGATAGTGGTCAAAAATACTCATGGTATGCCCCCTGAATCGTTCTTCAATCATTTAGAAAGGACGAAATCAACTATCTTTCACATCCCTCTTAACTAAGACTAGACCTAACTAATTAATTTGCTTCAGTGAGTGATTGGTTTTGCTATAAATTTCGCGGATTCGGAATTCACAGACAGGCGAAAAAACAACCAGCTATTAAAGTTACTATCCTCCTATCCCTCGGGAACTGCAAGCTATCTTGTTCAAAAATGCATCAGCTCAGTAAGTGTGAAATCGGTTCAGAGGTGATTTAGTTATCAAAAAGAGTGTTACAGCGAGGAACGGTTCTTCGGCGGCACTATATCTGGTTTCGCTATGTCGCTGTGGCGTAAAGTGGTGAGCACTCAAGGGATCTCAGTGGAAGATGGTTTTTTAGTTCTAAAGTTTGTTTGGATGTGTGCCTGCAGGGTGGGGTGTATGACAAGAGAGAACCGATTGCTTATTTTTTGAGCTGAATCAACAACTCTGACATAAGCTAGAAATGTGTAGCTTGAGGGGAGGGTTGTTCATGCCAATTTCACGGGTTGATACGGTGTCAATTCCGGTCTCGGATCAGAGCCAGGCGCTTCAGTTTTATCGTGATGCACTGGGATTTGAATTGATCAGGGATCATCAGGGAGACAGCCATAAGCGCTGGATTCAGCTGGCACCTAAAGGCGCAGAGACGACGATTAGCCTGGTAATGCCTTTTGGGGGAATGCGGGCCGGCTCGGTTCAGGGGTTGGTGGTTCATACCGATGATATCACCTCGACCTATGATGAATTGACGAACCGCGGGGTCAGCTTGTCAGAGATTGTTACTTTGATCGGTGGACGGTTTGCAACCTTCTCTGATCCGGATGGCAATGGATGGGTGCTGATTGAAGCAAGCACGACAATGCTGGCCTGAAAAACAGGCCAGCAATAAACTGGTTCAACCCTGAATTTGAGTCTGTATTCTTAATCCGCACTGATTTCTGTCGTGATGTGGTGCGACTGGCCCGGGGCTAGAGTGATCCCCTGATCGGCCAATGCGGATTCCACACAAAGCATGGTGATGTAGCCATCCGGTGTCATGTCAGCCATGCCTGCTGAGGCCTGTTGCCACGGATTCCACACGACCGCACTGTTATGTCCGCTGTTTTTGACGGTCAGCCGACGGTAGTGGGGGGGATCTTCAACCATTATGGATGGTTCCGATTCAGGATAGAGGCGGTCCACGGCATCATCAATCATAAGTGTTCCATTTGACGGAAAACGCTGATTCCCAGCCAGGCTATCGGTGTACTCATTCCCCAAACCGGTCAGTTTAGCCTGGGTGATATCCCCGACATTCAGATAAGTATGAAGTGCACCGGACATCGTCCATGGACGGTAATCTGTATTGGTACTGGTGATCTGAACTTTGAGTCTTTCGCCCAAGTCAAAATGAAGCCGGCTGAGAAAGCGGAAGGGCCAGATAGCGTGTGTTTTCGGCGAGTCATGCAGCGTCAGGGTAACTGTCACGCCTTGTTTATGATCATTGAAGCTTTCCAGTTGCCACAGGCTGGTTCTTGCAAAACCATGGGAAGGACTGGCCACTTTACCAAACCAGGGCCAGCAGACCGGAATACCACCACGAATTGCTGAGTGACCAGAGAAATCGGCCGCTTCGCTCATCCAGATGACATCTTCATGCCCTTTGGGACGGAAGCTCAGCAGATGGCCACCGAACAGTGAAATTGCAGCCTGACATTGCGGGTGGAGGATCCGAACTACGTCGATGCCGTCCAGCCGGCACAGACTGATGTGTTCTGAAAGCACTTTTGTTGTTGGGAGTTGACGTAAGTTCATCGTGTTTCCTTCATAAAGCCAAGAAATGTTCTGAACTCAGCTATCTGTCTGCGCGTTCTGGGCGTCAGATAGCAAAAAGGCGGCCAACAGCCGCCTTTTGAATCATCGTCTAAGGATTACTTAGAGATGTGAGCTACCAGATCCAGTACTTTGTTTGAGTAACCGATCTCGTTATCGTACCAAGAAACGATTTTCACGAAAGTATCAGTCAGTGCGATACCTGCGTCAGCATCGAATACAGAAGTACGTACTTCACCGATGAAGTCCTGAGAAACAACTGCATCTTCAGTGTAACCCAGTACGCCAGACATCTCTGCTTCAGAAGCGCGCTTCATTTCAGCTTTGATTTCTTCGTAAGTTGCAGGTTTTTCCAGGTTTACAGTCAGGTCAACAACAGATACATCTGCAGTTGGAACGCGGAATGCCATACCAGTCAGTTTGCCGTTCAGCTCAGGAATTACTTTACCTACAGCTTTTGCAGCACCGGTTGAAGATGGGATGATGTTCTGAGAAGCACCACGGCCACCACGCCAGTCTTTCGCAGAAGGACCGTCAACAGTTTTCTGAGTTGCAGTCGTTGCGTGAACAGTCGTCATCAGACCGTCTTTGATGCCCCACTTGTCGTTCAGAACTTTCGCGATAGGTGCCAGACAGTTAGTCGTACAAGACGCGTTAGAAACGATGTCCTGACCTGCGTAATTTTCGTGGTTCACACCCATAACGAACATTGGTGTTTCGTCTTTAGAAGGGCCAGTCAGAACAACTTTTTTGGCACCAGCTTCGATGTGCTTACGTGCAGTCTCGTCAGTCAGGAAGATACCAGTTGCTTCAGCAACAACATCAACACCGATGGCATCCCACTGCAGGTTCGCTGGATCGCGTTCAGCGGTAACACGTACAGTCTTGCCGTTGACGATCAGGTTGCCGTCTTTTACTTCAACTGTGCCTTTGAAACGGCCGTGAGTTGAATCGTACTTCAGCATGTATGCCATGTATTCAACATCGATCAGGTCGTTGATACCAACAACTTCGATGTCATCACGCTCTACAGAAGCACGAAAAACGAAACGACCGATACGGCCAAAACCGTTAATACCTACTTTGATAGTCATTATGTTGCTCCACAACTTAATTTCTAATGAAAGATAACTGGTAGTAAAATTACATAATCTCACGCGGGTCTGCAAGCAAAAACAGACCTCAAATTGTCTTTAATCAAAAAACTTTCGGATTTTTATTACAATCCGGGACGAAGGCTGAAAATAGCCTGTGAAAGTGCTGGCAAAGTAATCAGTAATGTTGCTCAGTTTTAATTTAGTACCCGAAATATAGATGGATATGCTTAAATGCAATGTTTTGGTGTAAAAACCTTTCGAGCAAAAGTATGTGCCATGGTTGCGAAAATTGGCAAATTTAAAGTGAGACGGGTTTGGGGAATTGTGTTAGCAGGATAGTGAATGACTTTTAAATCAGAAGCTTACTGGAAGGATAGATTATCCGACGAGCAATATTATGTCTGCCGTGAAGGCGGCACAGAAGCACCATTCTCAGGCACGTTATTGCATAATAAAAAAACAGGGATATATCACTGCATTTGTTGCAGTGTTGCATTATTTCATTCTGAACAAAAATATGATTCTGGTTGCGGGTGGCCGAGTTTCGATGCGCCGGTTAATTCCAGTGTAATCCGTTATTTAAATGACACCAGTCATGGGATGAAGCGGACTGAAATTCGCTGCGTTGCATGCGATAGTCATTTGGGTCATGTATTTGATGACGGGCCGGTAACCACCGGGGAGCGTTACTGTGTTAATTCGGTCTCGCTGGAATTTTGCGAGCAGGAATAGCACTTACACTCCCCTGTGATAAATGGGTTCAGCCTGAAGTTGAGGCTGCCTGAAGGCTGGGGAGTGCGTTCAGGTTTCTCTCGACAGTGATACTGTTGAAGTGACCAGTACTCAGACTCTGAATGATATTGTCAGCCTGCAGGTCAAGATGAATTTTATCTTCCGGAGGCATCGGGTAAAGGCGTGCGAGAGTCTCCGCTTTTGCAACGGGAAGGCCCATCAGGCTGCCAACCCGTGACCACAAATAGGCTTCAGCCTTATCCCCGCGCTGATGAGCTTGTGTCGCCAGTGTGAGAATAATATCTGGTTTGATCTGGTTTTTACCGTGATAAAGCTCTAATGCCCTGAGCAGAATTTTTCGGGTTTTGTCTTTATCTATATCGGTATAAAAAGAGGCCAGTGCCAGTTGTAAATCCGGCGTCTGCAGTTTTCCGGATCCTTCCAGTTTCAAAAACTCTGCTTTGGCTTCATGAATGCCCCGGCTCCAGCGATCATAAATGATTTCGGGTTCCTGAGAGCCAGCAAGTTCTTCGGTCAGTTGTTCGACGATTTCATAGCTGTTGACCAGCGCGGTTGCCCGGTTTGATTTTCGTTCTTTGTAGCGGGTCGGTTCAATTTCAGCCGCATACTCCAGACATCCCTGATAGGTACGGGTATACTGAAGCGTATGAAATTTCTCGATATCTGTCGGTGTCTTCATTTGTTTGTAGCGTTGCCAGATCAGATCCGTTCGCTGAATACGGCACTGGCCATCATTATTATTCAGGCCTTCGCAAAGCTGGGGATAAGCAGCGCAGAGGCTATCCGTCGTTTTAAATTCATCCTGACAGGCGGATAACATCAAAATAGCTGATAATAAAAACAATAGGTTGCGAGCTTTTAGGCCTGAGGTGGTCATGTGTGGTGCGTTGCTCATCAGTTGGATCACTACAGTCAAGAATACCCTAATAAAAGACGGCAGAAACGGGTCAAACAGGAAGAAAAATGTGACTTGGCTGCAGTGTGATCACGAAAACAAAAGAAAACTAAAATATCGCGGTCACTTGACTGACCGGCTCAGGTCATTATCGTAGCCCTACCATTGCGGAGTTGCCCGAAACCGGGCGAAAAGAGGAGTAAGGTAATGGATGTTCAACAGATCCTGGCGGCAATGACGCCTGAGGTATATCAGCGACTGCTGGCTGCGGTTGAAACCGGAAAATGGGCGGATGACACCCCGTTGACGGAGGCACAGAAAGAATCAACCATGCAGGCGGTCATGTTGTATCAGTCACGCCACAATGCGGATGCTGAACATATGACAGTTGCTGCCGGCGGGGAAATCCGCTTCAAGTCCAAAGCCGAACTGAAACGTGAGTTTGCGGTTGAAGATTCCGAAACACCTGTCGCCGATATTGCCCGCTTCCCGCTCAACGAAAGTTAAGCTTTTTCAGCCCCTGTTTTAACTGACAGAATCAGGATTCTGCAATAGTGAATGAGACAGGGGCACAGTAAAACCCGCTGAGTTCATGGTCTTCTTCCGTGATGAGGTTCGCGATCCAGGGTTCCTGCTCAATCCCCGCCAGATAAGCTTCCAGTTTCGGATAATGATGGTTCAGCCTTAACCCGGCCATCCAGCCGCTTCGAAAAATACTCCAGAGTGAGATTTCTGCCATCGAGAAATGTATGGAGATGTACCCCGTATCCGGTATTTGTTCTTCCAGATATCTGAGCACAGGTGGCAAGTGATACTGCAGACAGTCATCGATTGCTTCCTGATCGATTTCTTTTTTCAGAATCTGGCCCCGGAGTATCCGCTGATAAAACAGGACGCCGGCCAGAAGTGCACTCAGACGTGTATCCGCATACTCTTCCAGCCATCTGACTTTGGCCCGTTCCCCGGCATCTCCCGGGTAAAGTGGCGGGACGGGGTAGAGATCGTCCAGATAATGCGCAATCACCGTAGAGTCAATAATGGTCAGGCTGTCATGCTCCAGCACGGGAACTTTGCCCATCGGATGGCGTTTATGTGCCAGCTCTTTTTCAAGGTAGGGGTTGAGTGGCTGTAACTCATAGCTCAGCCCTTTATAGGATAAGGCCAGCATGATTTTTCTGACGAACGGAGAGATAGATGCGCCATGCAGAATCATAATCAGCGTTACTCATAACCGGTGGACGAAATTGTTATAAGTGTAGCTGAGATATAAAAAGAGCCGCTTCAGGCGGCTCTTTGAATTCAGATGATGTGATGCAGACAGCGGTCAGCGACTCAGCTCACCCCGGAGATCCTGCTGCATCAGTTCGCGCACTTTTTCCGTTGGCAGGTTCTGGCTCAGCAGATAATGCAATTTTGCCAGCGCGGCCTCCCGGGTCATGTCAAAACCGCTGAGTACTCCAGCATCTGCCAGAGCACAGCCGGTTGCATAGCCATCCATGTTGACTTTTCCGGACAGGCATTGCGTCAGGTTCACCACAATCACACCGCGGTCGCTGGCTTCTTTCAGCTGAGCCAGCAGTTCAGGATTCTGCGGGGCATTCCCAACGCCGAAGGTCAGCAAAATCATCGCATTGACGGGCTGACGCAGGGTGTTACGGATCACTTCAGGAGAAATCCCCGGATACATAGTGATCACACCAATTGGCTGGGGGGTGATTTTCTGTACGTGGAAATCCCCTTCCGGCTGCTTGTTCAGAATTGCAGTCTGTTTCACCTGAATGTTGATCCCGGCTTCGATCAGCGCAGGCAGGTTGGGTGAAATGAAAGCATTGAAGCCATCCGCATGCGCTTTGGTGCTGCGGTTACCGCGAAGCAGCTGGTTATTGAAGAATACCGTGACTTCGTTGATCGGATAATTGGCTGCCAGATGCAGGGCATTCAGCAGGTTGCTCTGGCCATCTGAGCGCAGCTCAGCCAGCGGGATCTGAGAGCCGGTTACAATCACAGGTTTGCCCAGATTTTCCAGCATAAAAGACAATGCAGATGCGGTGTAGGCCATGGTGTCCGTACCATGAAGAATCACAAATCCATCAAATTTGTCGTAGTTGGCCAGAATGTCATCTGCAATGCGCTGCCAGTCTTCAGGCGTCATGTCTGAAGAATCAATCAGAGGCGCATATTCATGGATCGTAAAGTCAGGCATTTCGGCGCGGTGAAACTCCGGCATGCTCTGTAGTTGCTGTTCCATAAAACCGGCGACAGGAATGTAGCCATGGGCTGATTTCTGCATGCCTATGGTGCCGCCAGTGTAGGCGATATAGATATGTTTTTTTGTCATTTGAGTACGGGTACAGCGTTGATTTGATGGTAGCAGCATTATACGGCGAAACGGGATGAAAAAAAGCCCGGTGAGACCGGGCTTTCAGGACTTTTCATCACGCTGAACAGGAAAGTTTAAATCCCTGTGTTGTTACAGTTGAGGCAGAAAGCATATTGCCCTTTCGGATCATTAAAGCTGTTCAGACTGTTCACATCAGTTGCGATTTGACGGATTGCCGGTTGGAGGGCTGCCGGCATCTGGGTTGCAACCATCTGGCTGACTTTGACACTGGCTTCTGAAGTCATGTCCTGCAGCAATTGCTCTAACGGGCTGAGCGGCAGATCGATCCAGTGCAGATCATAATCATCCAGTTTGGCCAGTTTTGCTGCCGAAACAATCGCATCGTCGAAATCACCCAGACGATCGACCAGTCCCAGCTTCAGCGCATCCTGACCGGTCCAGACACGGCCCTGTGCAATCTTGTCAGTCTCTTCCAGCGAGATGTGGCGATTTTCACTGACCAGACTGATGAAGCGCTGATAGCCATTTTCGATACCCAGCTGGAAAATTTCCGCGACATCTTCCGGCAGTCCGCGGGTGATACCGATGCCTGAAAATGGGGTAGTTCCTACACCATCACTGTAGACACCGATGTTTTCCAGTCCTTTTTCAAAGGTGGCCAGAATGCCGAAAATACCGATTGAGCCGGTGATGGTGGTTGGCTGAGCAATGATCTCGCTGGCACTGGAGGAAATCCAGTAACCGCCGGATGCAGCCAGGCTCGACATGGAAACCACGACAGGTTTACCAGCCAGTTTCAGGGCATCCACCTCATTGCGGATGACTTCAGAAGCAAATGCGCTGCCGCCCGGGCTGTCGACACGAAGGATGACCGCTTTGATGTCATCATCCAGTCGGGCCTGACGCAGCAGTGCTGCTGCAGTATCACCACCGATGCTGCCCTGAGCCTGCTGGCCATCGACAATCGCACCACTGGCAACGACGACAGCAATCCCGTTCTTGCTTGGCTGGAACGGGCTGCCGATTGTCGGCTGGTAATCGTAGTAGCTGACTTGATTGAAGCCGTGATCACCATCGCTGCCGAATTCTTTGATGAACTGCTGGCGCAACTGGGTACGATTGATCAGCTCATCTACCAGTCCCATTTTCTGACTCAGCCGGGCAAAGTCGCCCTGAACACTTTTCAGCTCACTGACCAGATCTTTCACTTCTGGTGTCAGGATACCCGCATCAATCTGTCGATTGCGGGCGACATCTTGCGTGTAGGCGTCCCACATCTGGTTCAGCCAGACGGTATTTGCCTCGCGGGCTGCGTCAGACATATTGTCCCGGGTATAAGGTTCCACAAAAGACTTGTAGGTCCCAACCCGGAAAACATGCGTGGTGACGTCCAGTTTTTCCAGCAGGGTCTTATAATAAAGCGAGTAGCTGCCGTAGCCCGTCAGCATGACCCCGCCATCCGGTGACATGTAAATTTTATCGGCGTAGCTGGCCAGATAATACTGGCTCTGGCGGAAGTGATCGCCCATTGCGTAGACCGGTTTTCCAGCCTGCTTGAATTCTTCAATGGCTTTAGCGATATAGCGCAGTTTGGTCAGACTGGTTTCCGGCATTTCTTTTAAATTGAGGATCAGGCCGGTAATTTTATCGTCCTTCGCTGCTGCACGAACGGTGTCTACGATATCGAACAGGACGTTTTCCTGAACAGGAACCTGCCCCAGTGCACTGTCAACAACCTGATCAAACGGATTGACGTAGCTACGCTTTTCTACAATTGGGCCATCCAGATCCAGCACCAGTGCAGCTTTGTCCGGCAGGGCTGGCGCTTCCGCACCTTCCTGAAATGCAAAGATAATAATCCCAATCAAAGCGAGAAATAACAGATTGAAAAATAACTGGCGGGTGAAACTGAGCAGTTTCCAGCATCCGCGCAGCACTTTAGCAATGCCTTTTAATAGTACTTTCATGGCCTTTCCCGAAAATGAATCTAAGTGCCTATCCTAACTGAGACACTGTACGAATACCTAATACTAGCTTTATTGCGACCTAAAAAGCACGGGACGAAAACAGGAAGGTGAGTGATGTTTGTTGAGATTATGTAAACAGCTGTTTGAATGACCGTTAACCCTATGCTATATAGGTGGTCTGACCTTATAAAAAATGAATGAGAAAAGGGAAGCTATGGACAATGTTACCTACCCGCACTTGCTGGCACCTTTGGATCTTGGCTTCACACAGCTGAAGAATCGGGTGCTGATGGGGTCTATGCACACCGGTCTGGAAGAAGCTCATGATGGCTTTAAAAAGCTGTCCGCATTTTATGCCGCCCGCGCCAGAGGTGGGGTGGGGTTGATTGTGACCGGAGGGTTTTCACCGAACTTCCGGGGCCGGCTGACGCCGCTCAGTGCTGAATTCAGCAGTGGCAGGGCCGTCAGAGCACACCGGGTAATTACCGATGCCGTTCATCAGGAAGGCGGTAAAATTGCCCTTCAGCTGCTGCATGCCGGTCGTTATGCGATGCATCCCTTTGCCGTCAGTGCATCAGGTATCAAAGCACCTATCTCAAAGTTTACCCCGAAGGAAATGAGCCGCCGCCAGATCCTCAAAACCATAGATGCATTTGCACGCAGCTCTGAACTGGCCCGGGAAGCCGGATATGATGGCGTGGAGCTGATGGGATCGGAAGGCTATCTGATTAATCAGTTCATCTGTCAGCGTTCCAATCACCGGACCGACGAATGGGGCGGCAGTTATGAAAACCGGGTCCGTTTCCCGATCGAACTAGTGAAAGCAGTGCGTGCCCGTGTTGGGAAAAACTTTATCATTATTTTCCGTCTGTCGATGCTGGATCTGGTCGAACAGGGCAGTACTTATGATGAAGTTGTTCAGTTGGCGCAGGCTTTAGAGGCCGCCGGAGTTACGATTTTAAATACCGGGATCGGCTGGCATGAAGCGCGTGTACCAACGATCGCGACCCAGGTACCGCGGGCAGCGTTTAGCTGGGTGACGGAAAAGCTCAAAGGTAAGGTCTCGATTCCACTGGTGACCTGTAACCGGATTAATACCCCTGAAGTGGCCGAGTCGATTCTGTCATCGAATCAGGCTGATATGGTATCCATGGCCCGGCCGTTCCTGGCTGATCCGGACTTTGTGGTGAAAGCAGAACAAAACCGATCTGATGACATCAATACCTGTATCGGCTGTAATCAGGCTTGTCTGGACCATGTTTTTGCTGGCAAGCGCGCGAGCTGCCTGGTGAACCCGCAGGCCTGTTACGAGACCGAGCTGGTTCTGGCACCTGCGGTTCAAAAGCGCAGAGTTGCAGTGGTCGGGGCCGGTCCCGCGGGTCTGGCATTTGCGACCGCTGCGGCTGAACGTGGTTTTGACGTCGACTTGTTTGAAAAGAATGATTATATCGGTGGCCAGTTTAATCTGGCGATGCAAATACCGGGTAAGGAAGAATTCCGCGAAACGATCCGCTATTTCAGCCGTCGTCTTGAGCAGACGGGTGTTCATGTCAAGCTGGGTCAGGCAGTCAGCGCTGAAACGCTTCAAGGTTATGATAATGTGATCGTCTCGACCGGCGTGAAACCCCGTATTCCGGAGATCCCCGGGCTGGAAGACAGTGATAAGGTCATTGATTATCAGACCCTGATCCGGGATAAAGTGCAGCTGGGACAGCGGGTGGCTGTCATCGGGGCGGGTGGTATCGGTGTTGATGTCTCCAGTATGCTGACCGAACCTCAGGATACCTCACTGGAAAGCTGGCTGAAGGACTGGGGAATTGATCAAACCATCTCTCATGCCGGCGGCCTCTGTCCGCCACAAAGCGAGCATAGTGAACGTCAGGTCTGGCTGTTGCAGCGTCGTCCGGGCAAAATGGGGAAAGGACCGGGTAAAACAACCGGCTGGATCCATCAGAAAGTGCTGCAGAAGCGTGGTGTGGAAATGTTGTCCGGAGTCAGTTACGACAAGATTGATGCACAGGGCTTACATATTACAGTTGAAGGCCAGCAGCGGGTTCTGGAAGTCGATCATATTGTGCTGTGTGCCGGTCAGACCTCGGTTGAGGTGCTGTCGGAGCCGCTGAAAGCGCTGGGCGTTCAGGTACATGTGATTGGCGGTGCTGAATTTGCCGGTGAGGTCGATGCCAAGCGGGTGATCCGCCAGGGAACTGAGCTGGCAGCACGCCTGTAAACAGACCATGTTCCAGATGAAAAGAGGTTCCCCCGGGAGCCTCTTTTTTGTTGTCGTTACTCAGTTAGCCGGGTATGGTATGTCAATTAACAAGAATCGTTATCATCAAGGAATTATCTTTTTATGGATGCGTTATCGCTGCTGCTGAATCGTCGCTCGCTGCCAAAAATGGCAGCCCCGGGTCCACAGGGAGAAGTGCTGGAAAATATACTGCGTGCTGGTCTGCGGGCGCCGGATCACGGTGCCCTGACACCTTGGCGTTTTATTGTGTCTGAAGGCGAAGGTTTACAAAAGCTGGCTGATATTCTGGTTGCTGCTGCAAAGGCAGATCAGGCGGAAGAGGCCGTCATCGAGAAAGCGTCGAAGGCACCTTTCCGGGCTCCGATGGTGATTACTGTCGTTGCAAAAGTACAGCCAAGTGAAAAAATTCCGACAGTAGAGCAGCATATTTCAGCAGGCTGTGCGGCCCACGCGATGCAGATGGCAGCGGTTGCTCAGGGTTTCGCGGGTTTCTGGCGCACAGGCAGCTGGGCTTATCACCCAGTCGTCAGAGAAGCGCTCGACGTGCAGGGTGATGACATGATTGTTGGCTTTCTGTATCTGGGCACAGCAGATTGCCGTGAAGTGAAAGCACCGGAACGTGAGTTGTCACAGTTTGTCGAATACCTCTGATTCAAAGCGGGATGACCAAAAAGGCAGCGTTTGACGCTGCTTTTTTGTTTGCCTGATCTTCGGTGACAGAGTCCGCTATGTGGTGGCACCTGATTTCCGCTTAATTGAGTGAGACTCAGAAAGTTCGGCGTATGCCGGACTTCATCAGGGGATTCGTATTGCCTCAAAAGGGTTACAGCATGCCACGGTGAGCCGAAAACAGATGAATCCGGATGCTGGCTTTGTGAACTGGTACTGGGTTTATATCCAGTAAAGATTGTCTCCGCGTGGTGAATTCTTTATAGTGCTGGGAGTTTTTTCCAGTCAAATCAGGTTTCATGGCCCGTATCTACATTGCCGAAAAGCCCAGCCTTGGCCGCGCAATCGCCGCGGTTCTGCCTCGCCCGCATAAAAACCATCAGGGATACATCGAAGTTGCCAATGGCGATATTGTGACCTGGTGTATTGGTCATTTGCTCGAGCAGGTTGAACCCGATGTTTACGATCCCCGTTATAAGAAGTGGGATATGGGTGATTTACCCATTATTCCGGCTCAGTGGCAGCTGGCACCGCGTAAATCGGCCAGGCAGCAGCTCAGTGTGGTCCGTAAGCTGGCGAAACAGGCGGATGAAGTGATTCATGCCGGAGACCCCGACAGAGAAGGGCAACTGCTGGTGGATGAAGTCATTGACTACATTAAGCTGGCTGCGAGTAAAAAAGCGTCCATGAAGCGTTTGCTGATTTCAGACCTGAACCCGGCAGCGGTTAAACGTGCGCTGGCACAACTCAGAGACAACAAAGATTTTATCCCGCTTTCCGTTTCTGCACTGGCCCGCTCCCGGGCCGACTGGCTCTATGGCATGAATATGTCCAGAGCTTATACCTTGCTGGGACAACGTGGTGGTTATAAAGGGGTGCTGTCGGTCGGCCGGGTTCAGACGCCGGTGCTCGGCCTGGTGACACGCAGGGACGATGAGATTACAAATTTTGTTCCGGTGCCATTTTATGATGTGTATGCGCTGATCCCCTATCAGGACCTCGTCATTCGTGCCCGCTGGCAACCGAGTAAAGCCTGTGAACCCTGGCAGGATGAAGAGGGGCGTATCCTCAATCGAAAACTGTGTGAAAATGTGGTGGCCCGCATCCAGGGTCAGCCTGCGCTGGTATCGGATGCTGAACGGAAAGAAACCAGACAGGCACCGCCGCTGCCATATTCGCTTTCAGCGCTGCAAATTGATGCAGCCCGTCGCTTCGGAATGAGTGCGGCGGATGTTTTGGCTTGCTGCCAGACTCTGTACGAAAAACATAAGGTGATTACGTATCCGCGTTCAGATTGTCGTTATTTGCCGAATGATCATTACCGTCAGGCTGCAGATGTGGTGAAGGCGGTGGCCTCGACAGTACCCGGAATGGCGGGTGAAGTGCAGGGCGCGGATTTGTCTTTGCGTTCGAAAGCATGGAATGACAGTAAAGTGGATGCGCACCATGCCATTATCCCGACGCCGAAGGCTGTAAATCCTAATTCACTCAGCGATTGGGAAGCGAAGGTTTATCAGCTGGTCGCCCGGCAATACCTGATGCAATTTTACCCGCCGGCTGTGTACGCAGAAGCAAAGCTGACCTTTACGATTGCTGGCGGGATCTTTATTGCCAGAGGCCGGCAGTTGATGCAGTCGGGCTGGAAAGCCCTGCAAGGCAAAGAAGATGCAGACAATGATCAGAATCTGGCCGAAAAAGTGCCGCCGCTGGAGAAAGGCACAGAACTGATCTGCACCGATGGTGAAATTAAAGACCGGGTGACGGAACCACCGAAACATTTCACTGAAGCAACACTGCTGCAGGCAATGACAGGGATTGCCCGTTTTGTCGCAGATCAGTCGCTGAAGAAAATTTTGAGAGAGACAGATGGCTTGGGCACTGAAGCGACACGAGCCGGAATTATTGAAATTTTATTCAAAAGGCAACTGCTTTTCCGTCAGGGGAAAAGTATTCACGCTTCGGAGGCGGGAAAAGCGCTGGTGTACGCTTTACCCGATGAAGCAACTTATCCGGATATGACGGCGAACTGGGAACATCAGTTACAGGATATGGCGGACCGAAAGTGCGCCTATCAGCCCTTTATGGCAGCCCTTCAGCAGCAGATCCAGCAGATGATGGACAGCGTGAAGCAGGGGGAGGTACCACCCAGTCTGCGTGGTCTTCAGGCCGTTTCACCTCAGGGAAGACAAAGTCAGGGACGGAAATATAAAAGCTCGGGCCGGAGCAAAAAAGGAAAGGGCCGCAGTCAACCTAGCCGAACATAAAGTAGCTGTCACGTCCGGATGATTTGGCCTGATAGAGTGCGCGGTCGGCCTGACTGAAAAGTAAATCAGCTGAATTCTGGCTATCCGGAACAATACTGCTGACGCCAATACTCACAGTGACATGACTGAACTGGTGCTCGTCAACCGGAATCTGAAGTGTTCTGACTGCATGTAGTGTTTTCTCGGCGGCCACAACTGCTGCCTGTGCATTCTGGCCTGGCAGTAACAGGACGAACTCTTCGCCACCGTAACGCGCAAAAAGTGCCCCTGCCCGGCGTTCCTGTGAAGCCAGCTTCGTCGCGATCAGCTTCAGACAGCGATCGCCGGCGGCATGACCATAGCTGTCATTGAATTTTTTAAAGTGATCGACATCAATCATCAGCAGCGAAACGGGCAGACGGTGACGTTTTGCCCGCCGCCATTCCAGGGGAAGCGTCTGATCAAAAACACGACGGTTTGGGACCTGAGTCAGCGGGTCCTGACGACACGTGTGTTCGAGCTTCCAGTTGAGCTGCTGTAATTGTTGCGTTCGGTCAGAGACTCTTTGCTCCAGCTCGGTATTGAGCTGACTGAGACTTTCTTCTGCCTGCCTGCGAACCAGATGCTGGGACACAATAAAGCTGAATTGCTTCAGGATATGTGAGTGATAATCAGCCAGCGGTTTCCCGGTGACCAGATTATCGTATGCAATCCAGCCGACCCGCCGGTCACCGTCCCACAATGAGGTATAGGCACTCCATCCTTTGCCGACAGGTTTTAAATCATGGTAAAGCGGGGTGTTGTTTTTGATAGCCAGATATCCATGTAGTGCTTGCGGATGATCGCTATACCAAAGCGAAGGAATTGAGGTCTCGAAATAGTCTTCTTTGACCGTATTGCCCTGGATATCGGTGCCATAGGTGCCTTTCATTTTGTTTTCACCGGTGAGCAGGAAAATCGCAATCCGGTCAATTTGCAAGACTTGCTTACCCTGATCGACGGCTTTGAACAGCAGGTCATCAAGGCTGTTGGCCCGCCACAGCATGAAGGAAATGTCGTGTAATCCTTGCAGCATATTGAGCAGTGGTTGATGTGAAGAGGAGAGGCATTCCCGGGAAATATGATGGTCAATTTCCGCACTCAGATGGACGGCGAGGGGGACAAAGTATTCAGGGTCGAGCGGCTGTGGTTGAGTTGGCAATTGAACCGTCAGTAGGCCAATGGCCTGCTGATGTCGATGCAATGGCAGCCAGAGCCCGGTGTTGTTCTGATAAAAAGGTTTTGTTGGCTGCAGCCATTCAGACAGGTCCAGCTCATTCTCTATCGGGAGCGGATTGAGATGCGGTGCGGAACCTGCAAAGTATTGCCAGCCTGATGCTGTTTTTACATACAGCTGGCAGGATTCAGCATGAAAATTTTGGCGTAACAGCGTCAAGAGATTTTCAATGGCCTCCGGGACGTCCGAACTGGTCTGCCATAGTGAAAAATAAGTTTGGTAAAAGGAATCCATTCCGTCTTCGCCGCAATTTAAGGGTATTTTGAATGTGTAGTGAAGCTGATATGCAAGTATGGGTCAAAGACCTGCGACAGAAGGGCAGATAGAAAAAAATAGTTGTATAGAAAATCATTGTTTTAAGCAGCATCTCGGAAAAAATGTTTTTTATGAAATATTTGTTGCAGGAATAATGTGAACATGACAAATAAATTTTGGTCTTTGAAGTACAAAAAATGACACTCGAACGGAAGTCATTGATTTTAGTATTATCAATAGGATAGGGATAAAATCGCAGAATTGAAACCTGCATAGATCTCAAAATGTCAATATTGAGACAAGTGCCATTAAGCCGTTTCACTAATTTTATCAGAGGGGATTTTTTGATTCGTCAATCCACTCAGGTGAGAACATGAAAAGACGATATGTGTTTTTATTATGGTTGATGATACCGCTATTTTTATCTGCCTGTAGCCAGACCCGCCATGATCAGCTGGCGGAGCTTGGATTCGCACGGAACTATCTTGATGGCTATCAGGACGGGTGCGACAGTCGAAAGATAGAAGCAACGACGTATATCAACGGCTTTCGTCAGGATCCGGAAAGAATGAAAAAAGAGAACAAATATGCAAACGGATGGAACGATGGCTACGAACAATGCTATGCCAGTAACCAGGATTATCATTAACGCCGCACAAAAGAGAGAAAGGCTGCCGTGGCAGCCTTTCTTTCAGCTCATTTGCAAGTTACTTGGAGACAGGCTGATAGAACCGCTTCAGCTCATGCATGACTTGCATTAACGTTGAGAGTTTTGGCTTGCCGTCATCCTTGAGTTTGTAATCCGGACTGTACACGGTGTAGTTGCCATATTTATCAACGATTGTTGTACTTTCCGGCTGAACGACAACGATATCAGTTCCGTTACCTGCCAGGACCCAGCGTCGTTTGCCGCTGTTATCAAACAGGCTGATACCACTGCTGTAGAACTCTGGCGCTGTCGTCGTGTTCAGCAAAGTCTCCATCAGGGTCGGTACAATATCCAGATGGCTGGTGGCTCGCGTGATTTCAGCAGCCCGGCTGCCCGGCCAGTGAATGATCAGTGGCACTTTTAACTGGTACTGGCTGTAGTTCGTACCCGAGCCCCAAGAGTTGGTACCCGTTTCATTAAATTCCATTCCGTGATTGGCAGTAATCACGACAACGGTGTTATCCAGTAAATCACGCTCAATCAAGCTGTCGAAAACCTTAATGATCTGCTCATCTGCATGATAGGCGGCATTACGGTATGAATTTTTCAGCAACTGATCTGGTGTCGTGCCGGAGTGTTTTCCGGGTTTGGTTTCTGTCAGGGAAGGGGTGAACCTTGCCTGATAATCCGCACTGGCGTCTTCATAGTTTTGTACAGAAGTCAGTTCTAAATAGCCAAACCAGGGTTTGTCTGCAACCTGCTTGCTCAGCCAGGATTTCATATTGGCAATCGCAGTTTGATCGTTCTGAGTGTCACCGTTCAGTGCCATCGCTTGGCTCAGCTGTGCCTGAGTGAATATTGCCTGCTGATAGATAGCATCTTCAAAACCGGAACCGCTGAACAGCCCGAACCGGTAACCCCGCTTATTCAATGTATCCAGCAGCACCGGTTGATTGTGCTCTGCCCGAATACTGTTGCTGTAGACACCGGGAAGCCCGTAGAAAAGGCCAAATGTGCCCAGAGCACTGTCGTTTCCGGTGCTGTAGTGATCCGAAAAGTTCAGGTTCTGATGAGCAAACGCCGACAGATAAGGCATGGTCTCAGGTGTCAGCATATCGCTGCGCAATCCGTCGACCATGATGATCAACACATTTTGTCCTGTCCCTTTATCGCTGAACGAAAGCGGTTTCAGCGGATAACGAATTCTTTCACTGTTTTCAACGCCTTGCTCTTCAAGCAGGCGGGTATATTCCTGTCTGTCCAGCAGCCCGTGGCGTTCCATAAAGGATTTGGCCGTCATCGGGTATGAGAGCGGAAAATTGGATCGTTGTGCGGTGACCGGGCGGTACAGGTTGGCATCGGCCCAGATATAGAGCAGGTGGCTGGTCAGAAAACATAAGCCAAAGACAGTTGCAATTGGCACACCCACATGTTTGCGGGTGAGTTTGCGAAGTTTGCGCCACAGCCATTCAGACAGGAACAGCTGTAACAGAAAAATGGCTGGCACCACAATAAACAGGTATTGCCAGCGGGCATTGAGGTCGGTTCGCTCGCCACTGAGCAGCAGATCCCAGACCAGCGGACTGAGATGAAGCTCCAGGCTTTGATAGGCATGGGTATCCAGCAGCAGCGCTGTCTGGCCGACGGTTCCAACCAGCACCGCAAACAATCGCATCAAACGCTGAGAGGGGATCAGAAAACTGGCTGGAAAAAGAATCAGGATATAGAAGCCAAAAACCAGAAAACCGAAGTGGCCAACCCAACTCAGCCCCAGGTAGAGTTGCCCTAACAGCGTTTCCGGCCATTCAGAATGAACGATATACCGGGTGCCCAAGAGCATGGCGGCGATGATGTTGAAAAAACTGAACCAGTGTCCCCAGCTGATCAGTTGGGACACGGTTTCTTTGTAGTTGTTTCCGCTGGCGACCATATACCTGTGTTCTTCTTCTCTCTTTGGTGCCGGAATCAATCTTTCTTGATTGAAGTCAGCAGAGCTTGGGCGAATTTTTCAGCAATTGCTTCACGCTGGGAGGCCGGAACATCAGCATTGATAATATTGGTTGCGACGTTACCAACAATCATCAGTGCGAGTTCTGCAGATGCGCCGTGCTTTTCAAACACTTCGAACACATCATCAAGGATTTGTTCCACTTTTTCATTGCTGTATTTTGATGTAATTGGCATATCAGGTCTTGTTTTATGGTGAAGAAAGCGACTTATAATACCCTACACTTTAGATTTACTGAAAAACTTTTCCATTATGAGTCTCACGCTTTCAAACGTCATCCTGCATCAGTTCCTGAAGAATGGTCAGGATGAGCTCTCCGTTCAGCTCAGAGAACAGGAGCTAGAACATTCCGACACCACGACAGAACTGGTTGCCGAGTTGCACCGTGTTTACAGCAGCAAAGGAGCCAAAGGTTTTGGGCGCTTTGCTGAGGACAGCGAATTTGGTTTCTGGCTGAAACAATACCGCCAGGGTGACCTGGATTTTCTGTCGTTTTCGAACCAGTCGGCGCAGCGTCTTCAGTCTGAATTAGTGAAATACCCTTTTGCTGATGCAGGTACTTTAGTGCTGGCACAGTACCAGTCGCTGGCGACTGATTATTTGTTTATCGGCTTGCTGCCGACCTGCCATAGCATGAAAGTGACTGATCAACTGGATATTAGCGCGACAGATTATCTGGATGTCAGCAAAATGGAAATTGTGGCCCGAATTGATTTGTCATCCTGGGAGACAGATCCAGAATGTAACCGCTACCTGACGTTTATCAAGGGGCGTGTCGGCCGGAAAGTCGCAGACTTTTTTCTGGATTTCCTGCAGGCGGAAGTTGGTCTGGATGTGAAAGTGCAGAATCAGGTACTGATGCAGGCGGTTGAAGATTTTTGTGCTGATTCCCGGATGGACAAAGAAGAGAAGCAGCAGTACCGCAAGCAAGTTTATGATTACTGTAATGGCCAGTTGCAATCGGGTGAAGAGGTTGCGATCAAAGAGCTTGCGGGCGAACTTCCTGCTTCAGATGAAGGTGTGGATTTTTATCAGTTCACTTCAAATCAGGGATATGAACTTGAGGAGACCTTCCCGGCAGACCGATCGGCGATGCGTAAACTGACGAAGTTTGTTGGCTCCGGTGGCGGATTGACTATCAATTTTGACAGCATGTTGCTGGGTGAGCGTATTTTTTACGATGCAGAAACAGATACCCTGACGATCAAAGGCACTCCGCCAAACCTGAAAGATCAGCTTCAGCGTCGGCTGAACAGCGACAACTGAAAACGGCGGCTGTGCTGTAATCAGTGCAGCCGTCATTCTGAAGACGATGATTTCAGGAACTTCACCATGCCACTTCACTGTGTTGGATACTGACTCAGTTTTCGAGTCTGCCTGCCGGAATCTCTGCTTTTTTGTTTAAGAATTGTGTAACTCTGTATGTCAGTCAGTCTGGTGACAGAGATACAGTAAATTTGTGTTTATTTCAGGTTTGATTCGGATTCAATGCCAAGTCTTTAAAAGACTATAAAAAAAATCAGATTTATTGGTGATGGATGTCAGAAGTCTGATGAAAATGAAAGAAGTCTTATTTCAGTGAATTTGGTGTGGATTCCCGGGGAGAACTGGTATGAAAAGCCAGCTGGTCTGTCATCATTGAGCGAAATGCTCTGTAAATACTGAATCTCTCATCATGCTCTGACTTCTGGTTGCTTTGATACAGGTTATTTGGGGCATTTTGTTGCGTTGGTAGGGGCTTTGCTTTATGGTATTTAGCTATCTTCGTTTCATGGTATCAGCTGTTTATCCTGCTGGTTTTTTCAAAATCTGCCATGAAGTTGTTTTTTAAAGCGTGATTGAAATGTATGCGGCTGTCAGTGTGTGACTGAGGGCCTTTATTTGACCAGATGCATGCGTGTGGCTTTTCTCCGTCATTGTTTTTGGAGGTGCCCAATCATGTCAACAAGGAGTGTAGCAAACTATGATGAAAGTTGGTTTGATCGGTTGGCGCGGTATGGTCGGTTCCGTACTGATGCAACGTATGGTGGAAGAAAAAGATTTCGACCATATTGAACCTGTTTTCTTTTCAACCTCTCAGGTGGGTATCCCTGCGCCAAACTTCGGTAAAGATGCGGGAATGCTTCAGGATGCGTTCGATATTGAAGCGCTGAAGAAGCTGGATGCCATTATTACCTGTCAGGGTGGTAGCTATACCGAGAAAGTTTATCCGGCACTGCGCCAGGCAGGCTGGAAAGGTTACTGGATTGATGCAGCCTCGACGCTGCGTATGGATGATCAAACGATCATCACTCTGGATCCGGTCAACTTTGATCAGATTCAGCAAGGTATTCACACCGGTGTTCGTTCGTTTGCCGGTGGTAACTGTACGGTCAGCCTGATGCTGATGGCTGTGGGTGGTCTGTTCCAGGCGGGTCTGGTTGAGTGGATGACTTCACAAACTTATCAGGCCGCGTCCGGTGCGGGTGCGAAGAACATGCGTGAGCTGATCAGCCAGATGGGTGTGATCAACGATTGCGTGACCAGTGAGCTTGCTAATCCGGCGACCTCGATTCTGGATATCGATCGTAAAGTTGCGCAAACCATGCGTTCAGCTGATTTCCCTGCTTCTGAGTTTGGTGTACCGCTGGCGGGCTCGCTGATTCCTTGGATCGATGTGAAGCGTGACAATGGTCAAAGCAAGGAAGAGTGGAAAGGCGGTGTTGAAACGAACAAGATTCTCGGCACTGGTAACAGCCCGATTGCGATTGACGGGACTTGTGTTCGTATCGGTGCAATGCGCTGTCACAGCCAGGCGCTGACCCTGAAGCTGAAGAAGAATGTTCCGCTGGATGAAATCGAAGGCATCATTGCGTCTCATAACGATTGGGTCAAAGTGATTCCGAATGAGCGTGATATCACGATGCAGGAGTTGTCTCCAACGAAAGTGACGGGGACGCTGTCTGTACCGGTTGGCCGTTTACGTAAACTGGCGATGGGTGATGATTTCCTGAATGCCTTTACGGTCGGTGACCAGCTGCTGTGGGGTGCTGCTGAACCGCTGCGTCGCACACTGCGTATTATCCTGGCCGAAAAAGCCTGAATCAAAGACTGATTCGTCAGATAAAGAAAAGGCCCGCACTGTTGTGCGGGCCTTTTTTATACTCATCGATGGGTGAGCAGCATTAAGCAGCCAGGTTCTTCGTAACGAATTCCCAGTTTACCAGTGCCCAGAATGCGTTCATGTAGTCTGGACGCAGGTTACGGTAGTCGATGTAGTAAGCGTGTTCCCACAGGTCAACGGTCAGCAGTGGTGTCACACCAGCTTCAGTCAGCGGAGTACCTGCGTTAGAAGTATTGACGATATCCAGAGAACCGTCAGCTTTCTTCACCAGCCAGGTCCATGAAGAACCGAAGTTGTTGATAGCCGCATCAGTGAACTTCGCTTTGAAGTCTTCGAAAGAACCGAACGCTTTTACAATTGCGTCAGCAACTTCGCCAGTTGGCTCACCGCCACCATTTGGGCTCAGGCAGTGCCAGTAGAACGTGTGGTTCCAGATTTGAGCTGCGTTGTTGAAAACGCCGCCAGTAGAAGTTTTGATGATCTCTTCCAGAGATTTATCTGCGTACTCCGTACCTTCGATCAGGCCGTTCAGTTTCACAACGTAGGTGTTGTGGTGCTTACCGTGGTGATATTCCAGAGTTTCTTGAGAGATGTGTGGCTCAAGTGCGTTTTTCGCGTACGGTAGAGCAGGTAGTTCGAATGCCATTACTCGATTCTCCATATTGATGGTGTGGGTTTTCCCACGACATTGCTTCCGTTGGTAGGTTACGCCTACCTCACTTTAGATGTCTGTTATTGTATACAAGCGATTGGCTTGTGTGTTTGCAAAACATTTTAGCAAGTTTTTTCTTTATTAAAAGTACTCAGGAAGAAAAAGCGTATCATGGGCAATAGTCGTCAAGCAGACGTTCAGAAAGTATAAGCTTTAACCACAATTGTATTAGGCGTTTTTTTCCTTGCCGTGACAAAGTAGAATGTGGGTATCACACTTACTTTAGAGCTGATGCCGTTAGAGGAAGCTATGGAAACCATCGATAAAATCAAGCAACAGATTTCAGAAAACCCAATTCTGTTGTACATGAAAGGATCACCAAAACTGCCAAGCTGCGGTTTTTCTTCACAGGCTTCTCAGGCACTGATGGCTTGCGGTGAAAAGTTTGCTTATGTTGATATCCTGCAAAACCCGGATATTCGTGCTGAGCTGCCAATTTATGCGCAATGGCCAACTTTCCCGCAGTTGTGGGTTGAAGGGGAGCTGATTGGCGGTTGTGACATCATTCTGGAAATGTTCCAGAAAGGTGAACTGCAGCCATTGATCAAAGAAGCGGCTGAACGTCGTGACAGCGCAGAAGCGTCTGAATAAGATTGCGTTGCGTAAAAAAAAGACCCCGCCAGTGCGGGGTCTTTTTGTATCCGGTTACAGGATCATCGATGCGATCCAGCCGAAGGCAATCAGCGGCAGGTTGTAGTGGATAAAAGTTGGCACCACGGTATCCCAGACGTGCTCATGCTGACCGTCTGCGTTGAGCCCAGCTGTCGGACCCAGAGTGGAGTCTGAGGCTGGTGAACCTGCGTCACCCAGTGCGGCTGCAGTACCGACCAGTGCCACGGTTGCGAGTGGTGAGAAACCAAAGCTCAGGCACAGCGGAACATAAATGGTCGCCAGAATCGGGATGGTGGAGAATGAAGAACCGATGCCCATGGTGACCAGCAGACCAACAACCAGCATCAGCAGCGCTGCCAGACTCTTATTGTCGCCAATCGCATGTGCCAGTGAGCTGACCAGCGTTTCCACACCACCGGTAGCTTTCATGACTGAAGCGAATCCTGCTGCGGCAATCATGATGAAACCGATCATGGCCATCATGTGAACACCTTTGGTGAACACATCGTGGGTTTCCTTCCATTTGATCACGCCTGCAACAGTAAACACCATGAAACCAGCCAGTCCCCCGATGATCATCGAGCCACTGTAGAGTTGCACACCCAGTGCTGCAGCGATGGCTATCATGGCAACATAGACATGTTGCATGTTGATTTCGGCATGCTCCGGTTCACTGGCAAGGATTTGCTCTTCTGAATATTCACGCGGCTTGCGGTAGCTGACGAAAGTTGCCAGCAACAGGCCAAACAGCATGCCCGCAGCAGGAAGAATCATCGCGTAGGGCACCTGGCTGGCAGCGACATCCAGACCATTGTCGTGCAGGTTTTTCAGCAGGATATTGTTGAGGAAAATTCCGCCAAAGCCAACAGGGAGAACCATGTAAGGGGTGACCAGACCAAAAGTCAGTACACAGGCGATCAGACGGCGATCAAGTTTCAGTTTGGCAAACACATGCAGCAGAGGGGGAATTACAATCGGGATAAAAGCAATGTGTACCGGAATGGCGTTTTGCGACGAAATAGACAGCAGCAGCAAAATTGTCAGTACTGAGTATTTCACACCTGTCGCCGCAGCGGCATTGTGGTGACCACTGATCCGTTTGATGACTTTTTGTGCCAGGACATCGGTAATGCCTGAACGGGAGATGGCGACAGCAAAAGTACCCAGCATGGCATAGCTGAGAGCCGTAGTAGCACCACCGCCCAGGCCGCCTTCAAAGGCTGCAATGGTATCTGTGAGGGAGAGCCCTCCGACAAGTCCGCCGAGGATGGCACTGAAGGTCAGTGCGACCACGACGTTGACTCGCATCAGCGCCAGCACCAGCATGACACAGACGGAAATAACGACAGGATTCATAAAACTACTTCCATTTTGAATTCGTGTGATTGCATAAGTGAATAATCATTCTATTCAAACTGCAACGAGCAGGCCGTCTAGTTTGCTGAAATTTTCATACATGTCGAGAAAAAATTGTGCTCAAGGTAGGGTTTTTAGCCCCAGATAATCATGCAGCAATCATGAGCAGGACAGGAAACCGCTTGGTTGTCAGATTTCAGGCAGAATATCCGGCGGACATGTCTTGCCGGACTATTCATTTTTCATTCACGGATAAAGAAAAGGCCAGCGAGCGCTGGCCTTTGGAAAAGAAACACATATCAACAATTATGGCGCCGAATTGATGTGTGAGTTGTCAGTAACTGTCATTACAGTGCCATCACCGTTCAGGAATGAACTGATCTGGCTTTGCATTTCATTCGTTAAGCCATCACCGTTCAAAAGCGAACTGTGTGAACCTGTATTATCAAACAGCACTGCATTTCGCACGGTCTGACCGTTGATAGACGCGGTTGTCGGAACAAGGCTCATTGTCTGCAACAGCGGCAGCGTTCCGCCAAACGGCGAGTATGGCAGCAAGATGCTGGTGCCTGTGACGACAGAACCGGCAGTACCTGGTTGTGCCAGTAGATTTGGAATTGTGGAATCATCTTCAACCTGAGTTAGGTAGACCGGTAAATCGGCGGACACTTGCAGAGAAGTGTTGATTGGATCCACTGTATCCAGTACGCCCTGAGCAACGTAAGCAAATTGGCTGAATTGAGCATAGGCTTTTGCAAGAGCGCCTGCTGGATCCCCTGCGTTGACCAAAGCGGTTTCAAATGCTTTGAAACAAGCTGCTGCATCTGCAAGTGAATTATCTGTGCAGAACTTCTGGAAGTCTGCACTTGCTTTGTACAGCAAAGAACCCTTGATAAAGTCTCCAAACTGACCCGACTGCAGCAACAGATAAGGAATCCCGGCGCCCGGATTAGCCAGTGCAACTTTATCGATCGCATAGGCAGCATCACCGGTTGCGTCGTTCAGGGTTCTGTTGGCTGCATCGGCGACATTAATGCCGGTGATTGCCCCTAATGAATGGCCGACAAAACCAACTTTACTGAGTGGGTTCAGTCTTGCCAGTGGTCCCATGGCGGCAATAGTCGCAGTGTCACCACTTTGAATCGCTGTTCCCAGTTTCTGAAAGACCAGCGCAACACCTGCACGGAGGTTTAGCACATCAATGGTGCTTTGGCGCATGTTGTCCCTGGCGACAGTGAGTGAAGCAAGGTTCAGATACATCTCCGGGTTACCTGAAGAAGCACTCTTACCACCAATGCCTCGGGTACCATGTAATGGATGATCAATGGCAAAAATCGCTTGGCAACCTGCCCCAATGACACTATCGGCCAACGCTGTGACTGTCGCTTTCGTCGAGGTAATACCATGTTGATAGATGGACACTGTACTTGTGCCGGTTGCGCAGGTTGCCGTATTTGATGGCAAGACTAATGTGTACTCGACAGTATCTACAGCCTTTAGCTTAGGCACAGGGCTGTAGCGGGTAATCAGTCGTTCTGTATCCAGCTGAGAACCATCTGCTTTGGTTAAGGTGGCACCAGTCAAAGCTTTCAGTACGCGCACTTGTGTTGCCGGATCGGTTTTCACCGCTTTCAGATCATCGGTTGAGATCTCTAAAGCAGCTAATTGTTGAGCAATCGTTGCTTTATCGGCATCAGAACCTTCGCTCAGAATGTTAGAGATTTTTGCCAGGCTCGGCATCGCGCTTTGCCATGGCGTATTGCTGAACTTGGTTGGATCTTTTTCCAGGAAGTAAGGCAGCTTGATCGTTCCGGTGTACACCAGATTACCACCACTAGTCGTACCGGAGCTGGTAGGTACTGTCATCTGGAACATTTCGTTCAAATCTGACTGACTGATTCCATCAGCGATGGCACTGCCATGCCAGATATTGCCTGCACCAAACTTGAGCGCCAATGCTGAAGCAGATTTTGCAGCGTATAGCACTTCACCGACCGAAGCCGTGGTAAACCAGTTTGAGAAAATAATTTTATTTTTCTGCACACCGGCAACTGTCGCCATTGTTGTTTCAACAGCATGCGTGATGGCCTGAGGCTTTTTCAACAGCGGGTCAGGAACTTGGCCAATATTTTTGATCACAGCGTATGAGTTGGTCATACCCACGGGCTGGCCTTTGGCATCTTTTAAATCTTCAGTGACCGCATACATATAGTTGCTGGCCGGCTCTAAAGGCTTGGTGAGAATGACGGTCAGTGTTTTTCCGGAAGCGGTAACGACAAAGTCTCCGTTGGCTGCCGACAGAATTTCTGGTGTCGTGGTGTCAGACGAGTTTGTTGGATCACCGGATTTAATCAAGTAGAAACTGTCTGCCGCCGTTTCTGCTGCCAGATCATTCCCGGTAAAGTTGATGATGATTGGCTGAGTGGTACTCCAGCCATCTGTTTTACCCCAGGCCACTGCAGGATCACCGAGGTCGTTCACGTCGGAAGCTGCTTTACTTTCTGTTTTGAGAGTACCGTCAGGCAGATCCATCGCCATATAGCTCGGTGTAATGACGATTTTTTTTTCTGAGAGCAAATTAAAATCAATTTTTGTTTCAGCACTCAGGCTGTTTTTAATATCCGGATCGATCGTCGGAGAACCGCTCAGGCCTTGTTCATCACCACAACCGTAAAGTGCAAAGCTGGAAGCAACCAGCAGGGCGAGTAATTTTTTGTTCATTTTTAATCCCTAATTTTTAACTGAGAGCAACTGGCTTAGAAACGGTAGTTAACTTGACCGGAACCAATAATTGCACCGCCCCTGGATTCAAACTTGATGTCATCTTCGGTGAAAGTCAGTTCATCAGCGATCAGATAGGCGATACCAACGTCAACAGACAATTTTGAATTGACGTTGTAGGTGGCACCAGCCGTGAACCAGTTACGGTCAGTATCAGGAATGCTCAGTGTTGGCTGACCTGCTTGCTCGTCGTATGCGTATCCGCCACGAACTGTCCACTCCGGATTGATGGTGTAAGTGGTACCAATCGCGTAGCGGAAAGCGTCGTCATAATCTTCTTCTTTCAGCAGACACAGGCCAGCGTTGTTGTTATAACCCGGAGTACATTGACTGCCGGTTGCGCGCAGCTCTTCAAATTTGCTGTACTGGGTCCATTGAACACTGTAATGGACAGCCCATTGCGAATTGAGCTGATGAAAACCAGAAAATTCAGCAATCGCCGGAAGGACAACGGTCAGATCGCCCGGGACTTTGTTGTTTGGCGTGCCGGTAATACGGCCGGAGTAATCGGTGAAATCGCCGTCAAAGTCCAGGTCTGTTCGTGAGCGATAGCTCAGGCCGAAGCGGTTGTCTTCATCCAGCTCAAAGAGAGCGCCGACATTCCAGCCAAATCCCCAGCTGTCCCCTTCCATGCGAATAGTTTTGTCAGTTGGGTCTGCACCTGGGACAGCAAGTGCGAGATCACCA
Source organism: Photobacterium sp. CCB-ST2H9 (assembly GCF_023151555.2). NCBI lineage: Bacteria > Pseudomonadati > Pseudomonadota > Gammaproteobacteria > Vibrionales > Vibrionaceae > Photobacterium > Photobacterium sp. CCB-ST2H9. The sequence goes on along the minus strand of NZ_CP100425.1, from coordinate 2,506,908 downwards.
TAATGGCGGTTCAGTTCAGCTTTGCCATAAATTGCGCTGATCCCCGCCCCAAGACTCAGTTGCTCATTCACACGATAACCAAGGCTCGGATTGAAGTTTACGGTAATCAGAGATGTTTTCCCTGCAAGTGAACCTGCATGGAAAGCTGGGCTGTAGTCTGTCGTAACGCCATAGTTTGAGAACATTCCCAGACCAAATGCCAGCTTGTCATTGATGGGCTGAATATAGTATCCCGCAGGTACAAAGCCCGGAGGTGCGATGTCATTGGCGATCTGATCGCGGTCGACACTTTCCACATCAATCGCCGGGTCAACAATACTAAAGGCACCAGAAATTGCGCGCTCTTTGAACATGGTCGATGCAGCCGGGTTACGGGCTAAAACTGCGGCGTTGTCTGCAATTGCGGCCTCACCTGCGAAAGCTCGGCCTAGTCCGCTGGCTGAGTGCTCGCCTACCTGGAAACCGGCACTTTGAGCCTGGAGGGACGTCAGCGCGGCGGCCACGGCGAGTGCGGTAACATGAAACTTTTTGGACATTATGCTGCCTCTCTTGTTGTTAATTATTTATCTGCTTCGCGTTCTTCAATCCATGAAGGAAAGGTGAATCTGCTCATACCGGTGCAGTATAAGGATTCGATACACTAATGTTAACCATATGTAACAGGTCGTTTTATGCCTGAACAGAGGTTTTGGACGGTGTATTATTAAATTATGTTTAAAACATATGTTTGACTTTTGTGCTGTGAATTAATTTGTCTCAGAAAAGTGCCCAGCATTGCTGGGCTTTGGTAAGAGGTCTGATGAGTATTGGCTCAGGAACGTCAGGCTTGTGCGGCATCATCTGTTTGAAGCGGTGCGACAGGCCATCCGCCTAATTTTTTCCATTTGTTAACGATCTCACAAAATAATTCTGCGGTTCGTTCCGTATCATAGAGAGCTGAGTGGGCTTCTTTGTTATCAAATGGGATCCCGGCCGCCTCGCAGGCTTTCGCCAGCACCGTTTGTCCGAATGCAAGGCCACTGAGTGCCGCTGTGTCAAACGTCGCAAACGGATGGAAAGGGATACGTTTCAGACTGGCGCGTTCTGAGGCTGTCATAACGAAGCTGTGATCAAAATTTGCGTTATGGGCCACCATAATGGCACGGGAACAGCCGGCCGCCTTCTGCTCTTTGCGGATTTCTTTGTAGATCTCTTTCAGGGCTTCTTCTTCAGAAACAGCACCACGTAAAGGGCTGAAAGGATCTTTAATCCCATTGAAGTCCAGCGCTTCCTGATGAATCACGGCACCTTCAAAAGGGGTGATATGAAAATGCATTGTGCTGGCAGGTTTGAGCCATCCATCTTCGTCCATGGTTAAAGTGACGGCACAAATCTCAAGCAGGGCATCTGTACTGGCATTGAAACCGGCAGTTTCCACATCGACGACGACAGGGAAGAAACCACGAAAGCGACTTTTCAGGGTATTTGTTGTGTTTTCTTGGCTCATGATAATGCTGTTGAAAAAAAAGAGGCCCGCATTATGTCAGATCTGGCCGTGAAGCTAAACCCTAACCCTAAACAGTAAAAATTATTGATACAGAGCCATAAAGCGAAAACAGGGTTAAAGATTTTGCACCAGAATCCGATACAATACTCAGTTCTTGCAAGTAGGTTAACCGGGATGAAAAAAATGACGTTGCCATTAAAGCTGGGGGCTTTGTCTTTAGCACTGATAGGAGCCTGTTCACCGGCCTGGGCAGGAAAATATTATGTCGCGACACCCGGAGACTCGACTTGGGAGATGGCGGTCGATACCCCTTTAGAATGCCGGCTTCAGCATCAGATTCCGAATTTTGGCCAGGCTGAGTTTACTGCCCGCGCCAGTAAAAAAATGAATCTTGATTTTGAGCTTCAGATGCGTCGTCCGCTGGGGCAGACGAGTAATGTAACTCTGGTGTCGATGCCACCGCGATGGCGTCCCGGAGAAGCCGCCGAGCCTTTGGCGAAGCTGAAATTTTTCAAACAGTTTGATGGTTACGTCGGCGGACAGACAGCCTGGACCATGTTGTCGGAACTGGAAGAAGGGAAAATCCCTACATTCAGTTATCCCGACTGGCAGCACAGAAACGAACGAGTTGAAGTTGGGCTGTCAGCCGTTGCATTTAACACCGGATACAAAACTTTCAGCAGTTGTTTGGCGAATTTGCTGCCATACAACTTTGAAGATATTTCTTTCACCGTCCTTCACTATGACAAAAACAGCGATGAGCTGAACAAGGCATCGCAGAAACGGCTGGCGCAAATTGCTGACTTCATCAAGTACAGCACGGATATTGATCTGGTGCTGGTTGCGACTTACAGCGATGCTTCCGGCGGTAAGAATACCAATCAGACCCTGTCAGAACGCCGGGCTGAGAAGCTCGAGCAGTACTTTGTGTCTTTAGGATTGCCGAAAGATCGGATTCAGGTGCAGGGATTTGGCGAACGTCGTCCGATTGCGGACAACGGAACACCAATTGGACGAAATAAAAACCGCCGCGTGGTGATTTCTATGGGCAGAACCTCAAGTCTGATGTAAGGCGGCCTGATCCGGCCATCCGGAAGGAATCGACTCCGGATGGGCTGGTTTTGGTTTCAACTCACTGTAAACGGAACCGGGCAATCAGTTCGCACTGATTTGAGGTTGTGATCTGTGCAACCTGCTGAGCGATTCTCGGATCCGGATGGCGTTTGAGAAAGTCGATCAGTGCCGATTTGCAGCAACCAATCGAGCTGATAAAGGCTTCACAGTCACGGTGAGGGCATTGCGGAATCAGTGTCATTATTTGTTCTGATGCCAGCTGAAGGTATTTGAGTTCATACTCATTGTCCCCCTGTTTCCGCCAAAAGTTTGCCATGTTATGGCAGGCCGTGACCTGAATTGTCAGCAGTTCTTCGAGCTCATCCAGATTTCCTGCAGTCGGTCTTAATTGCTGAGATTCAGCCAGAGCCAGCTGATAGTGGATGACCGACATCATGGGCTTATTGGCTTTTTCTGCCTCTAAAGCCATTAACGTATGCATTTCCCACCGTGACACGTTCATAGGATGCTCCTGTTATCGTTGCAGTGTATCCAGGTAGTTTTGTTCGATCTGATCCCAGTCCACCACATGCCACCATGCATCAATGTAATCTGGACGTTTGTTCTGGTAGCTCAGATAGTACGCATGTTCCCATACATCCAGTGCCAGAATCGGTATGCCGGGCTTTTCTGCGACATCCATCAGCGGATTGTCCTGGTTGCTGGTGGATGAAATCTCCAGTCGGCCTTCTGCGACAGACAGCCAGATAAAACCAGACCCGAAATGGGTCGCTGCGGTATCTGAGAAAGCCGTTTTAAAATCTTCGAAACTCCCGAAATGGCAGCGAATCGCTTCAGCCAGTAAGCCGCCGGGCTGGCCGCCGCCTTGAGGCGACATACATTGCCAGTAAAGGTTATGGTTAAAAAAACCTCCGCCATGGTTTCTGACGGCCGGGCTGTGCTCAGATACCCGGGCAAAAATCGTTTCCAGGCTTTGATGCTCCAGCTCTGTCCCCTGAATTGCAGCCATGAATTTATCAAAGTATGTCTTGTGGTGGCGGCTGTAGTGCACTCCCATTGTTTTCGCATCAATGTAAGGTTCGAGTGCATCAAAGGGATAAGGCAGGGCAGGGAAGTGGAATGACATGGTGGTTCTCCTGTAAGAAATACCAATAGATGATAATGAGATCGATTATCAATATCAACTGAATGATGATCACTGTTCTCACAATTGAAGCTGAGAGACAGGCAAAACACGCTAGATTGATAGAAGCAAGGATCAAAGATTCAATACAGATAAATGGAAAAAGCGTGGTGAAAATATGAAATGGCAACTCTTGGCTATCTCGGTGCTTTTGACTGCCACTTCCGGGCTTGCAGAAGAAAAATATCTCAATGACAGCGACATAGAGGTATTAAAAGAGAAAGTGGCTGAGGCAACTCAGGCTCAGCTGATTACCAAAGAGCAGGCCGAAGAAATGGCGCTGAATAAAGCGGCAACTTATGAAGTGTTCAGCTCCGTCAGTGCAGAGAACCTGACAGAAAATGTACTGGAGAAGCTGAAAGGGTCAGATATGCCATATTATTCAGTGGAAGTCATGGAGCCTGGCAATCAGGATGAAACTTACCGGGTGGAGGTAACGGAGTACTTTGGCAAGGTGGAATAAAGACAGACAGGGCAGGTTGATCCTGCCCTGATTTGTTGGGTCAGCTGCGCTGGATCAGCTCAATCTGGTAACCATCCGGGTCACGGACAAAAGCAATATGTGTTGTCCCGCCTTTGACTGGTCCCGGTTCACGCGTCACATTCCCGCCTGATGCTTTGATTGCATCACAGGTCGCATAGATATCTTCAACCCCAATGGCGATATGACCGTATGCGGTCCCCATGTCATATTCGCTGGTACCCCAGTTATAGGTTAGCTCAATGACAGCCCCTTCTGACTCGTCGGAATAGCCGACGAAAGCAAGTGTGTACTGATAGGCTTCGTTCTCTGATTTTCTCAGCAGCTTCATGCCCATGACATCGGTATAGAACGCGATAGAACGGTCAAGATCACCCACACGCAGCATGGTGTGCAAAATACGTCCGTTAGCCATGAATCTCTCCTCTGTTTTTTGGGCTTATTCAGCCGGATAGACTTTTTCTTTAAATTCGCAGAGATCCTCGATGATACAACTGCCGCAGCGAGGTTTTCTGGCAATACAGGTATAACGGCCATGCAGGATCAGCCAGTGATGGACGTCAACCTTGAATTCTTTGGGAACGACTTTCAGCAGTTTTTGCTCTACTTCGTCGACATTCTTGCCCATTGCAAATTTGGTCCGGTTAGAAACCCTGAAAATATGGGTATCGACGGCAATGGTTGGCCAGCCAAAAGCCGTGTTCAGGACAACATTCGCTGTTTTACGACCGACGCCCGGCAGTGCTTCCAGGGCTTCCCGGCTTTCCGGTACTTCCCCGCCGTGTTGCTCGACCAGAATGCGGCAGGTTTTGATGACATTCTCGGCTTTTGAGTTAAACAGGCCAATGGTTTTGATGTACTCCTTCACGCCACCGACACCCAGTGCCAGCATGGCTTTTGGGGTGTTGGCAACCGGATACAGCTTGTCTGTCGCTTTGTTCACGCTGACATCGGTTGCCTGCGCAGACAGCAGGACGGCGATTAGCAATTCGAAGGGAGTGCTCCAGTTCAGCTCGGTCTCAGGGTGCGGGTTATTCTCCCGCAGTCGCTCAAGGATTTGAACGCGTTTCTGGTTGTTCATGTTCGCTCCCAGGTTCAGCAGGGCAGCTTCCGGCACAGTTGAGTGTGTAGGGATGCCGGAAGCATTGATTAGTTGACTGAAGTGATCCGTACCCGTTCAATTTCAGGTTTCGTCTCAGCAGCTTTCACTTTTTCTGCCCGTTTCCTGTCGATGATATTTTTCAGGGCAATGAGGAAACCGACGCCAATAAAGGCGCCTGGCGGCAGCATGGCCAGCAGGAAGTTATTCTCGGTACTGAAGACTTCAATCCGCAGGACGGAGGCCCAGTCTCCGAGAAGGCGGTCAGCACCATCGAACAGGGTGCCATTGCCCAGAATTTCCCGGCCGGCACCCAGCACAACCAGCACCGCGGTCATCCCAAGGCCCATCCACAGGCCGTCTATCACGGCAGGCATGGGGGCATTTTTGGAAGCAAAAGACTCGGCACGGCCAATGATGATGCAATTGGTGACAATTAACGGGATAAAAATACCCAGTGATAAAAACAAACCATAGGTATAAGCGTTCATCAGCAGCTGAACACAAGTCACCAAAGCGGCAATGATCATCACGAAGATCGGAATACGAACTTCATTGGGAACCCATTCTCGGATCAGTGAGACGATCAGGTTCGAGCCCACCAGGACCAGGGTGGTGGCAATGCCAAGGCCCAGCGCATTTGTAACCGTTGCAGAGACAGCCAGCAGCGGACACAGCCCGAGCAACTGAACAATCGCCGGGTTGTTATGCCAAAGGCCGTTGGCCATCAGTTCTTTATTTGGCGTGGAACTCATCGGTATCAGGCTCCTTCGCATTGAGTCGGTTGAGTGAACAGCATGTCACTGTGTTTCTCAAAATAGAGTGACACCCGTTTTACAGCGTTGACGACAGCGCGTGGCGTAATGGTTGCCCCGGTGAACTGGTCAAAATCGCCACCATCTTTTCGGACGGCCCATCGGGGGTCTTTTTCTCCTTCAAGTTTGCGCCCGGTGAAACTGTAAATCCAGTGTGTGATCCGGATGTCGATTTTATCGCCCAGCCCCGGGGTTTCCTGATGAGCCAGCACCCGGACACCCGTGACCGTGCCGGTCATGTCCAGGCCGACAATCAGCTTGATCGCGCCGTTGTAACCGTCCGGCGCAATGGCTTCAATGGCAGCACCGCTCGGTTGACCGCCTTTGGTCGCCAGATAGGCCGGCATCGGATCACTGGTGCCCAGATAATCTTGCTGCTGAATGAGTGTGCAGCTTTTATAGATTTCATTGTCGTGGCTATCTTCAGGAATGACCTGATTGAGGACCTGGAGCAGTTGTTTCTGTTCCTGCTCCTGAATACGTGATGCGGTGACCTGGTGGGTGAGGGCAACCAGGGCGGTTGCCAGTAAAGCTGAAACCGCCAGGATTCCCCCGTTTTTCTGCATGTTCTTCAGTATCATGAGGACTCCTATGAATGGCCGTAGGTTCGCGGGCGGGTGTAATAATCGATCAACGGCACACACATGTTTGCCAGAAGGACGCTGAAGGCAACGCCATCCGGGAAACCGCCAAAGGTACGGATCAGATAGGTCAGAATGCCGATCATGGCACCAAAAATCAGTCGTCCGCGGGTGGTGGTGGACGCAGATACCGGATCGGTGGCAATAAAAAATGCACCCAGCATGGTCGCACCGGAAAACAGGTGGACAAGCGGGGAGGCTGTGCCGTCAGGACTGATGATATAGCCTAACATGCTGATGACAAACAGGGCAGCCAGCATAGCGACCGGGATCTGCCATTGAATAATGCGCAGCTTCAGCAGCACCAGTCCACCCAGCAGAAAGCCGATGTTGACCCATGTCCAGCCGATACCTGCCAGCGTGCCGAATACCGGGCTGTTCATGCCTTCGGTTGCTGTAAATCCTGCTTTCATGGCCGTTTTGATGGTGTCCAGCGGTGTGGCCATGGTGACACCATCAATGCCGTTTCGGAGCTGATGAACACTGAATCCGTCTGCGGTGAATCCGGTGAACATGACCTGCAGGCTTTCCATCAGGGTGACCGGATGATTGCTGATAGCGGCTGGCGGCAGCCAGGAAGTCATCGGAACCGGGAATGAAATCAGCAGAACGACATAGGCAACCATGGCCGGGTTGAACAGGTTCTGACCCAGCCCGCCGTAGAGGTGTTTGGCGATCACCACAGCAAAGAAAATACCGATTACCGTGATCCACCAGGGCGCCAGAGGTGGGATGGACAGGCCGAGCAGCACGCCGGTTAACAGAGCACTGTTATCTCTGACCTGACGGAGCGGGCGTTGACGCAGTGCCAGAATGATGGTTTCAGCCAGGACGGCAAGGCAACCGGCAAACAGGACCTGAAAGACAACTCCCCAACCGAAAAAATACCATTGCGCGGCAAAACCGAGACCGCAGCAAAGAATGACGTTACGCATGATGTCATGCGTGCTGCGACGGCTGTGGGCATGGGGAGAACTGGCAATATTAAAAGCCACGGTTAGTTATCCTCGTTTGATTCTTGTTGATTATCTGTTTGCTTTCGTGCCGCTTCCTGAGCGGCTTTCCGGGCTTTGGCACGGGCGATGGCGGCAGCAACCGCTGCTTTTTTCGGATCATCTGACGGAACATCAGACACAGCCGTTTTTTCTGATTCAGCTTCTGATGAATTGCTGTCAGATGGCACGGGCTGTTTCTCTGCCTGTTGTGCTGCTTTGCGTGCTTTGGCGCGTGCAATGGCTGCAGCAACTGCGGCCTTTTTGGGATCGATCGTCTCGCCTGGTTCTGCCGAACGCTCTGCTTGTGTCACTTCGGGTTCTGCAGCAGCCTCAATGTCTGAAGACGCCGTTTCTGAATTGTCTTGTTGAGCTGCTTTGCGAGCCTTGGCACGTGCTATCGCAGCGGCAACAGCAGCTTTTTTCGGATCGGTTGTCTGTTCCGGGGATTCAGTTGCTTCCGCTTGAGCAGCAGGTGGCTGCTCAGCCGATTGTGCAGCCTTACGGGCTTTGGCACGTGCAATGGCAGCAGCGACGGCAGCTTTCTTCGCGTCTCCTGCATTGTCAGACGCGTCAGGTGCTGCGGTTTGTGACTCAGTCCCAGCCTTGGACTCAGGCTGTTGTGAAGCTTCCTGAGCAGCTTTCCGTGCTTTGGCACGGGCAACGGCTGCGGCGACGGCATCTTTCTTCTCTTCAGCGTCTGCGCTTCCGGTTCCTTGCGCCGCTTTTCGGGCTTTGGCGCGGGCAACAGCCGCCGCAACGGCGGCTTTTCGTTCCCGGGCTTCTTGTTTACGCTGCTCCCGTAACTTCGCCATTTCACTGTTGTCTGGCAGCACTGTGTCGCCGGGTGCAGCGGACTGGGCATTTGCCAGAGCCTCTGCTTGTTTGGCTTTTGCTTTGGCAATTGCTGCCGCAACGGCAGGTTTGACTTCCGGACCTGCGGCATCGGCTTCTTTTTTCGCTTTCACACGAGCAATGGCAGCGGCAACGGCATCATCTCCGCCTTTGGCAGCCATGTCTTTCCGGCGCTGATCTGCGGCTTTCTTGAAGCGTTGTTCGCGCTCTTCTTTTTCGCGTTCCAGACGTTCTTTCTTGGCTTCAAATCGCTGTTTGGCGCGGTCCGCGCTGAGTTCATCCTGTTTGCGATGGCGAATTTCTGCTTTAGCCTGACGGTAATAATGCACCAGCGGTATTTCACTTGGGCAGACATACGCACAGGCACCGCATTCAATACAGTCGAACAGGTTGTATTCTTCACACTTGTCATAGTCGCCGTCTTTGGCGTACCACTGTAACTGTTGGGGCAGCAGGGATACAGGGCAGGCTTCTGCACAGGCCGTACAACGGATACAGGACATTTCGTCGCTGGAAGCACTCAGCTCTTTGCGGCTGGGGGCCAGAATACAGTTCGCTGTTTTTGTAATTGGCACGCCGGTGTGGGGGAGGGTGAATCCCATCATCGGTCCGCCCATGATCACGCGCGGCAGTTTTTTATCCAGCTTGTATCCAAAGCGATGCAAAAGAAACTGAACCGGGGTACCCAGCAGTGCCCAGGTGTTGCCGGGTTCTTTGATTGTCTGTCCGGTGACGGTCACAACTCGCTGAATCAGGGGCTCACCGTTTATGACGGCGCGTTTGATTGCATGTGCTGTACCGATGTTTTGCATCATGATGCCAATATCAGCAGGGATGCCCTGCGTTGGCACTTCACGGCCGGTGAGAATCTTAATCAGCTGCTTTTCACCGCCGGACGGGTATTTGGTCGGAATCACCCGGATCAGGATGTTGTCTTCTGCCGTGACCACCTGCGTCAGTGCCTGAATGGCTTCGGGTTTGTTATCTTCAATCCCGATGACCGTCATTTTGGGATTCAGGATGTGGCTGATGATACGGATTCCTTCAACAATCTCGTCAGCATGGTCCTGCATCAGGCGATCGTCGGCAGTGATGTAAGGTTCACATTCCGCGGCATTGATAATCAGCAGATCCGTTTTACCCAGCGCGCTCTGTAGTTTACGTGCGGTCGGGAAACCGGCTCCGCCCATCCCAGAGATACCGCAACTGCGGATATGTTCAATCAGATCTGCCGGCTCAGTCTGGCGGTAATCTGAAAGGGGATGTTTGTCACCCCAGCGGTCTTCGCCGTCTGGCTTAAGCACGATACAGCGATCTGATAATCCGGAAGGATGTGCAATCGTGCGTGATTCAATGGCTCTGATCACCCCTGAAGTCGGGGCATGTACAGGCACACTCAGTGCCACATCTGTACGGGTTAATACCTGTCCTTTCAGCACTTTGTCGCCGACATTCACACAAAGGCTGCCTACGGCACCCAGATGCTGTTTGAGCGGAATGATGAGTTCTTCTGGCAGTGCAGCTTGCGCAATCGGCTGCTGATTGGATTGTGTTTTTTGCTCAGGCGGATGGATGCCACCCGGGAAATCCCAGAGTTTTCCCAGTTTTAATTGTTCAATAATAGACAGCATGACGGTTATTCTACCTTATGGCCGTGGTGCTCAGTGGCAGGAAGGTTGACCACAGGGATTTGGTCCAGATTCCAGCGCCAGCTTTCAGGCGTCGACTCGACAGGGATCATCTCAATACAATCTGTCGGGCAAGGGGCCACACAGAGATCGCAGCCAGTACATTCTTCTTTAATCACGGTATGCAGTGCTTTCGTTGCACCGGCAATCGCATCGACCGGACAGGCCTGAATACACTTGGTACAGCCAATACACATATCTTCGTGAATGAACGCGACTTTTTTGATGCTTTTTTCCGCATCATGGGCTGAGTCTTTAACTTCAACACCCATCAGGTCGGCCAGTTTTTCAATAGTTGCCTGGCCACCCGGCGGGCATTTATTGATCTCATCACCGTTGGCTATGGCTTCGGCATAAGGTCGGCAACCGGGGTATCCGCACTGACCGCATTGTGTCTGCGGTAAAATCGCATCAATTTGTTCCACAATCGGATCCGCTTCGACTTTGAAACGAATCGCGGCAAAACCCAGAATCAGTCCGAAGATCGCTGCCAGAATTGCGATAGCGATAATGGCAATTAAAATTCCACTCATAACTACAGTTTCACTAATCCGGTAAAGCCCATAAAGGCAAGCGACATCAAACCAGCCGTGATCATCGCAATGGATGCGCCTTTGAATGGTGAGGGAACATCCGCAGCAGCAATCCGTTCACGCATCGCCGCAAAGAGCACCAGAACCAGAGAGAAACCGACCGCGGCACCGAAACCGTATACAACAGACTCAATGAAGTTATGGCGTTCGTTGATGTTGAGCAACGCGACACCAAGCACCGCACAGTTTGTTGTGATGAGTGGGAGAAAAATCCCCAACAGGCGATACAGCGTCGGACTGGTTTTGTGTACAACCATCTCAGTGAACTGGACGACAACCGCGATGACCAGAATGAAGCTTAAGGTTCGCAGGTACTGAATCCCCAGCGGCTGAAGGATATAGGCTTCAACCAGATACGCGCAGACAGAGGCCAGGGTCAGCACAAAGGTCGTCGCCAGTCCCATGCCAATTGCAGTTTCCAGTTTTTTTGAGACGCCCATGAAAGGGCACAGTCCAAGAAATTTGACCAGAACAAAGTTGTTGACTAAAACAGTGCCGATCAGAAGGAGCAGGTATTCCGTCATACCATCTTTTTTAATGCTTGCCAGTAATCCAACCATTATCTGCCTTTGTGATGGCTATAACAACTCCTCAGCGCAGGGGTTTTTCAAGGTTGCTGTTTTTTTCAGCAAAATTTGAGTCAGATTTGGGTGAAAAATCGATTTGGTTCTTGTGAGAAAAAAAGCACTTGATCTTTGTTAAAGCAGAGGACACAAGGGGTTGGCTCACTTATCCACGGAAACTGTGGATAAGTATGTTGATTGAGTTCGGGAAAATCCATTTTTGATTAAATTTCATTCTGAGTTGTTACTTTGTAATCGATATCATGCTTTGGTGCTAATGCACTGTTTCATAGGCGTAAGGCGATCGTCAAAAATATGGCGAGGGTTGATTTGAATAGATGCTCTAGACGCAGAGATCAGCAAGTTGGGCTTGTGCATTAAAAAATACAGACTGAGGATATGCTGTGGATGAAGTTGTATTCCCAGAGGGAATGCTGATGCAGGTAATCCGATGTGTTTATCACATTTTTTTGACGCCGGAGACATCAAAGAGAGGCGTATTAAGGTGCGTGATACTACGCCGATAATAAGGTCGGGTCAACCACTGATTTTATCTTTCTTGGTTGACAACCATGACGGCGGCAGCACAATGGGAACAGAATCTTTTCTGTACCTTTTCTGGAATTTGTCATGAGTAAAGCGTTCAATCTGGCTGCCGCTTTTGCCCCTGCGGGAGATCAGCCCACGGCTATACATCAGTTACTGGAAGGCCTGGATTCGGGTCTCGCTCACCAGACCCTGCTTGGTGTGACCGGGTCTGGTAAAACCTTTACCATGGCGAATGTGATCGCTTCCGCGAATCGTCCCACACTGATTCTTGCACCCAATAAAACGCTGGCAGCACAGCTCTACGGTGAGATGAAGGAGTTCTTCCCGAATAATGCCGTGGAATACTTTGTGTCTTACTACGATTACTACCAGCCTGAAGCCTACGTGCCCTCAACCGATACTTTTATCGAGAAAGATGCTTCCGTGAATGCGCACATTGAACAGATGCGTCTTTCTGCAACCAAAGCGCTGATGGAACGCAGGGATGTGGTGATTATTGCTTCTGTTTCTGCCATTTATGGTCTGGGTGATCCGGATTCATATCTCAAGATGATGTTGCATGTGCGTCGCGGTGATGTACTGGACCAAAGGGATATTCTGCGTCGTCTGGCAGAACTGCAATACACCCGGAATGATTTGGCATTTGAGCGCGGTACCTTCAGGGTACGAGGCGAGGTCATCGATATTTTTCCTGCGGAGTCTGAAAACGATGCGATACGGATTGAGCTCTTTGATGATGAAGTGGACTGTATCAGCAGTTTTGACCCGCTGACAGGTGCGGTGATCCAGAAAGACTTACCGCGCGCAACCATCTATCCGAAAACGCACTACGTTACACCGCGTGAACGGATCCTGGAAGCGGTCGAGCACATCAAAACCGATCTGGAAATTCGCCGGAAACAGTTGATTGAGAATAATAAGCTGATTGAAGAGCAGCGGATCACGCAGCGTACTCAGTTTGACCTGGAGATGATGCACGAGCTGGGGTATTGCTCGGGGATCGAAAACTATTCCCGTTACCTGAGTGGCCGGGCCGAAGGAGAACCGCCTCCGACGCTGTTTGATTACCTGCCGCCGGATGGCCTGCTGATTATTGATGAATCTCACGTGACGGTTTCGCAGATTGGTGCGATGTTCCGCGGTGACCGCTCCCGGAAGGAAAATCTGGTGGAATACGGGTTCCGCCTGCCTTCGGCTCTGGATAACCGGCCGCTGAAATTTGAAGAGTTTGAGTCTCTGGCCCCACAAACCATTTATGTTTCGGCAACGCCCGGCAATTATGAACTGGAAAAATCCGAAGGGGATATTGCAGAGCAGGTGGTGCGTCCGACGGGCTTGCTGGATCCGGAAATTGAAGTTCGTCCTGTTGCAACCCAGGTCGATGATCTGTTGTCTGAAATCCGGATCCGGGAAGCGAAGAATGAACGGGTCCTGGTCACAACGCTGACCAAGCGCATGGCGGAAGATTTAACCGAATATCTGGATGAGCATGGGGTGCGGGTGCGTTACCTGCATTCTGACATTGATACAGTCGAACGTGTTGAGATCATTCGCGATTTGCGACTGGGCGAATTTGATGTGTTGGTGGGGATCAACCTGCTCCGGGAAGGTCTGGATATGCCGGAAGTGTCTCTGGTCGCGATTCTGGATGCAGATAAAGAAGGCTTCCTGCGTTCAGAGCGCTCACTGATCCAGACGATTGGTCGTGCAGCGCGAAACTTATCCGGGAAAGCGATTCTTTATGCTGACCGCATGACGGGCTCCATGCAGCGGGCTATTGGCGAGACTGAACGCCGTCGTGAAAAACAACATGCATATAATCTGGAACGTGGGATTACGCCGCAGGCACTGAACAAGCAGGTTGCTGATATTATGGAGTTGGGCCAGGGACGTACCCGACGCGCCAGTAAAGCGGAGCAATTACATAAAGTTGCTGAACGTAAGGGCAGCTACAGTGTGATGTCTCCACAGGAGCTGGAAGTTGAAATCCAGAAACTGGAAGCCCAGATGTACGATATGGCGCAGAATCTGGAATTTGAAAAAGCAGCTCAGCTGCGGGATCAGATTCATGCACTGCGGGAACAGTTTATCGCGAACAGCTAAACTGATGGTTGTGATCCGGAGGCAGCAACATTGTGCCTCCGTTGTCTCTTGCCAAATTTCAGGTAAAAAAAAGCCAACCGCAAATATGTTCGGTTGGCATCATTGTTTAAGTGAAAATATTCCACAAACAACGTCAGTTGGCTAGGTTGACTCTATCAGAGTCGTATTTATAGATGCACTAAGTGTGCCAACTTTTTTTGCCTGAGCAAAAAGACGTGATTTCGCATTTTTCCCCACATTCCTCGCGCAAAAAAGTTATACTGAATATGTTGTTTTGCATTTTGCAAACCGATTTGCAATGCGAAATAGTAAACTGCAAGGGACAGGGAAAATTTGCAGGTCACTATTTTTCTATTGATTACAATTACATCAATATTGTCTGCATCGGAGGATGAATGGATAGCAAGCAGAAAGTGCGGCAGGTATTAATGGTCGAAGACACGGCGTCTGTCGCGGCCTTATATAAATCCTACCTCAATCCTCTCGGGCTGAATGTAAATATCGTCGGGACAGGGGCGGATGCGCTGAAGGCGATGAAAGCTTCGGTACCTGATTTAATTCTGCTGGATTTGCGTTTACCGGATATGACCGGCATGGAAGTGCTTGAAGATGTCCGCGGTAATCATCCTGAACTGCCTGTCGTGATCATGACGGCACATGGCTCCATTGATGTTGCGGTGGAAGCGATGCGTTTTGGCGCAAAAGATTTCCTGATCAAACCCTGTGAAGCTGACCGGTTACGTATTACGGTGAACAATGCGCTGAAGCGTGACAAAGACGACAGCAAAACACGCACAAACCTTACGCAAGGTGCGCAATATCAAGGGTTTATCGGAACCAGCTTACCGATGCAGGCGGTTTATCGTGTGATTGAGTCGGCCGCTTCCAGCCGGGCGACCGTGTTTATCACCGGTGAAAGTGGTACAGGGAAAGAAGTGTGTGCTGAGGCGGTTCATGCAGCAAGTCCGCGTTCGAACATGCCTTTTGTCGCTCTGAACTGTGCGGCAATTCCAAAAGAACTGATTGAGAGTGAACTCTTTGGTCATGTAAAGGGGGCTTTCACCGGCGCATTGACTGAAAGGCAGGGAGCTGTCGAACTGGCGAACAAGGGAACACTGTTTCTTGATGAGCTTTGCGAAATGGATCTTGATTTGCAAAGCAAATTGCTACGGTTCATTCAAACGGGTACGTATCAAAAGGTCGGATCCTCGGTGACCAATTCGGTGGATGTCCGTTTTGTCTGTGCAACGAACCGGAATCCCTGGGAAGAAGTGAAGCAGGGGCGTTTTCGGGAAGACCTGTATTATCGTCTGCATGTGATTCCGATCAGTTTGCCGCCTCTACGTGAACGTGGTGACGATGTCATTGAAATTGCTCATGCTTTGCTGGGACATATTTCAGTGGAGGAAAGTAAACGGTTCTGCCGGTTCTCTCCCGAGGTACTTGAACGCTTCCGTCAGCACGCCTGGCCGGGTAATGTTCGAGAGCTGCAGAACGTGATCCGTAATATCGTTGTACTCAATGATGGTGAAGAAGTACTCACACAAATGCTCCCGCCATCGGTATCCTCTGATTCTGGCGCCGAAATTGCATCATCGAAAAGAGAGCCCACCTCTTCTGTATCAGAAGCCGGGGCGGTGCATCAACATATGGGTACACCGTCAGCGGTGACTCCTGGCCAGATAGAGCCTTTGTGGCAAGTAGAGAAGCGGACGATTCAGCATGCAATTGCTGCCTGTGACGGGAATATTCCGAGGGCAGCAGGATTACTGGAAGTCAGTCCCTCTACGATTTATCGAAAGTTACAGGCTTGGCAAGAGGCCGAGAGTAGTCAAAGGGAGAGCGATTAAATGACTGCCATGATTAATCAAGCAACACTGAAGAAACTGGCTGAAGAAGTTGGTCAGGAAACTGTTGCACTCTTGCTTGAAGTATTCAGCGGTGAGTTAGAGCAGTACTTACAGCAACTGGCTGAACAGCCCAGCGTGATGCAAATCAGAGAGATCAGCCATGCGATTAAAAGCAGCGCTGCCAGTTTCGGAGCTGATGACCTGGCGCAAATGGCCCAGGAGTGTGAATCACGTGTCAAACAGGGGCAAGAAAACTGGGTGAGTGAACACTTACCTGAGCTGCAGAAGTTAGTGGGCGATATGGCTGAGCAATATCGTCATCTAGCTTCGGATCAGGAGGCTTTCAACCGCATTTTTTAGCATCTGTCTGTCATGACGCCATTCGTGGTTGCGGGAGGCAAACTCCCCAACCACTTGGTCATATTCAGCGGAAAGTTCTGGTCTGTGTTTATCGGACAATAATCCATCGATCTTCCTTCCGCCCATTGCCCTTTCACACCAGTGAATCATGGTTTCCATCGACATGTTTCCCGCCGGGCCATTTTCTTTGTCTAAATTGGTGATGAAATAAACCGGCGCTTTGCAGACTTTCAGTTCGTGGGCGAGATCGCTCAGTAAGAGCGGCGGCATCACACTGGTCAGAAAACTGCCTGGACCCAGCAGGATCAGGTCGGCTTGTTTGATCGCCGACAGGGCTTCTTTTGTCGCTGGCACAGAAGGCTCGATCAGCAGACGTTTCGGCACTTGCTGTAATTCATCAATACTGGTTTCCCCACTGATAATACTGCCATCCGGTAACCAGGCTGCCAGATCCGTCGGGTGCTCAGACATCGGCAGAATGTGAGTTTCGACGTGCAGCATTTCCCGGATCAGGTTGATGGCCTCCAGCGGGCGAATACATAAATTATCGAGTGCTGTCAGGATTAGATTTCCCAGATTATGGCCGTTGAGATCGCCATCACCTCGGAACCTGTATTCAAAGAGCATTGAACCAATTGAAGGCTCAGTGATCAGCTGATTGATACAATTTCTAGTATCGCCCCAGGCTATTCCCCCCATTGAGGCACGAATACGACCGGTCGATCCGCCATTATCTGTTGTGGTCACAATACCGGTGACGTTCGAACCGAAAGCAGAGAGGGAAGACAGGATGCGCCCCAGTCCGTGACCGCCACCGATCGCGACAACTTTATGACTGGAATAGATGGATTGGCTGGCCATTATGAATCATGCTCTTAGGTAATCAAGGGGTCCGGAACAGTGTACTCAAGGCTGGACAGTGAGGAAAGGGCATTGGATAAATTGGGTGACAAGCAGGGAAGTTTGGCAGCCAGTCATGCGCTCTGTCATGACTGATCCGCCGGAATTACTTAATGGTTTTGTTGCATAATGCTTTGCAGATAATCATAAGTGTCCAGGCAATCAGGCGATGTGAGTAATGCCTGTTTCTGGAAAGCCGGCATTGGCAACAACTCCAGCCAGCGCTGGCATAACCAGCTTAAATTGTTGAGATACTTCGTTTGATGCAATTTATCCAGCTCAGGATGATTCTTGAACATGGTTTTCAGTTTGTCTGCCAGTTGCTGCTGATCTTTATTGAGCGTCATATCCGGCCACTGAGGAATGTCTTCAGGCTCTGCGTAAAAAACGCCGTTATCAGCCTGGTTCAGCGATTTGATTCTGAAATTGTTATGTCCGTATAAGGTCGCGATCAGGGCACCATCTTCACTGGAGATGTCAAAATCTTCAACAGTGACATGCGTGCCGATATAACAAAAGTGCTGGCCATGTTCATCTTCGTCAAACATGCAGATACCAAACCCATTTTCTGATGCCAGGGCAACTTTAAATGTTTCCATCTGGCTGCCAGGTGGGATTCGTACCGGGATCCGACCGCCAGGCAGGATATGGCGTTGTTGAAATATCAGTGGGATCATGTCACTCATAGTCGGCTCCAATTTGTCATTTTCATTGGACTTTTTGTCTTATCGACGTTGCTTCATATAAACACTGCAATTTAGATGCCGGATTTTCGACCCCACAGCAGGACAGTCACAGAAATGTCATTGTTCTGACATGCAAATCGCTTTGCATTCTGCAAAATCAATCTGCAAATTGCGTCCTCAGCAAGATGTTCGCGTGCAATCTCAGAACTATTTCTGATTGGCGATGATTTTCATCGCCGCATCACTGGGCAGCAGCTCAAGGTGATTCTGCTCGTCAAAGTACCAGCCTTTGATGAGCCCTTTAGAACGCATATCAATGAAACTATCGATGACCTGTCTGGCTTGCGTACGGGCAAGCTTTGCATCTATGCCTTCTTCCCTTTGTAAGTACAATGCAATGTCTTCAACAGTCGCGGATTCAACGATGTCTGACATAAATTCCCCCTTGACTCGTACCGGTCAACAAGATTACTCCTTAGTAGTATTGTCGCATCCTTGAGCTAGGGGTAGACTTAAAAAGGTAATTCTCAATTATTTGTCAATCAGAGCTAATCTCTGGTAGTGTGAATTTACAACGCTGTTGTGTGTTTTCTGTAAAGAGTGTGACAGTTCTTTGTAAAATATTCTGACATATACGCATAACTGCCATCATAACTCCGAGCGGCCCCCTCTAAGTCATCCGTGATATGAGGTTGTCGCCAGTGAGCAGCTGCACGCTGCTTCACTCAGGGCAAGTTCAGAAATGGGCTCGCCTCCCGTATTTGGAAAGGTGTTCCGTGGCTCAACAATTTGAAGATAGCTTCCAGCGCAAGTTCTACTATTTGCGCTTATCCATTACTGACGTCTGTAATTTCAGATGCACCTATTGTCTGCCGGACGGGTACCATCCTGAGCAAGGAAAGAAACCTTCATTTCTGACTTTGGATGAAATCCGTCGAGTGACCAAGGCATTTGCTGACTGTGGGACAACCAAGGTCAGGCTGACTGGGGGAGAACCCAGCCTGAGACGTGATTTCAAAGACATCATCCATACAGTTGCTTCTCAGCCCGGTATCGAGAAGGTGGCAACCACCACCAATGGATACCGGATGGCAAAGCATGTTCATGAATGGCGACAAGCCGGCCTGACGCAAATCAATGTCAGTGTTGACAGTCTGGATCCGCGTCAGTTCCATCTGATTACCGGTGAGAATCTGTTCCATACGGTTATGGCCGGCATTGATGCTGCCTTTGAGGCCGGTTTTGCACAGATAAAAGTGAACACTGTGCTGCTGAAAGGCATGAATGCGGAGCAGCTACCGCAGTTTCTTGCCTGGATTAAAGATCGCCCAATCCAGCTCAGATTTATCGAACTGATGCAGACCGGAGAAATGGATGATCTGTTTCAGCGCTGCCATGTATCCGGCGTCAGTATCCGAAATACGCTGATAGCCAATGGCTGGCTCCTCCGGCCGAGAGGTCTGAACGATGGGCCTGCTCAGGTTTTTTACCATCCCGATTACTTAGGCGAAATTGGTCTGATCATGCCTTATGAGAAAGGCTTCTGTACGACCTGTAATCGCTTGCGTGTCTCTGCCCGCGGAAAATTACATTTATGTCTGTTTGGTGATCATGGCGTTGAACTCCGCGATCTGCTCGCAGAAGATAATCAGCATGAGGCGTTGATAACACGCATTCGCGGTGGCCTGACAGACAAATCGGTCAGCCACTATCTGCTGGAAGGTGATACCGGGATGACGCCGCATTTAGCCTCAATTGGCGGATGAAGAAATTTCCTGAAAATCTGAATAGAAGAGAAGTAAATGACTGAACTGACTCATATTAATGCGTCGGGCGAAGCCAATATGGTGGATGTATCCGGCAAAGCGGAAACGGTTCGTGAAGCAAAAGCGGAAGCGTTTGTCTCAATGTCTGAAACAACGCTGGCGCTTATTTTGTCTGGCCAGCATCACAAAGGGGATGTCTTTGCGACGGCGAGAATTGCGGGGATCCAGGCTGCCAAGAAAACCTGGGATTTAATTCCGCTTTGTCACCCGCTGCTGTTGTCGAAAGTTGAAGTGCAACTGGAAGCTTTACCAGACAGTAATCAGGTCCGGATTTTGTCTACCTGTAAGCTGGCAGGTAAAACCGGTGTTGAAATGGAAGCGTTAACAGCGGCGTCTGTAGCTGCACTGACAATTTATGACATGTGTAAAGCAGTCCAGAAAGATATGGTGATCGGACCGGTAAGATTGCTTGAAAAAAGCGGCGGTAAGTCGGGAGACTTCCGTATCGGGCAACAGACTCAGGGAGCAGAACAATGATCACTGTTTTATTTTTTGCTCAGGTGCGTGAGTTGGTGGGGGAAGATAAGCTTGAGCTGCCGAATGAGTTCTCTGATGCCGAAGCAGTTCGCCAGCACTTGTCATTACGCGGAGATAAATGGGCAATCGCGCTTGATAGCACAAAGCTGTTAACGGCGGTCAATCAAACGATCTGTTCTACAGACACCCTGTTAAAAGACGGTGATGAAGTTGCATTCTTTCCGCCGGTAACCGGAGGTTAACCCATGTCAGATCATACATTATTGACAGATGTTGTCCGCGTACAGCCTGAAGATTTTGATGTCGGAATCGAATATCAATTACTGGCACAAAACTCTCAGGCCGGTGCGATCGTCACTTTCACCGGCCAGGTCCGGGACATGAATTTAGGTGAGTCAGTCACCAGCCTGACGCTGGAGCATTATCCTGGGATGACGGAAAAGTCACTGGCATCCATTATCGAGCAAGCGAAATCTCGCTGGTCGTTGTTCAAGGTGACTGTCATCCACAGAATCGGCCATTTAACTTCAGGCGATCAGATTGTCTTTGTTGGCGTATCCAGTGCTCATCGCGGGGCAGCTTTCCAGGCTTGCGAATTTATCATGGATTATCTGAAAACAGAGGCGCCTTTCTGGAAGAAAGAAGTGCGGGAAGGCAAGTCAAGCTGGGTCGATGCAAGGGAGAGTGACCAGCAGGCGCGGGAGCGTTGGTAGCTGTTCGTTGTTGCGGGAATGTTACGGCCGTGTTTTCCTCTCTGATTTTGAAATGATGGGGGAAAACACCTTATTTTGACATTGATCCAGATATTAAAGCTACATTCTATTTGATCTGCATAACTTCACCTCTGTTTTAGTTCCCTTACTGGGTTTTTATTTCAATCATTTTTGCATATGATTTCTCCATCTGTGCATAAACAGCAGATTTAACCATCCCGCCATTTTACCTGCGAATTTATGCTCACCAAACAAAAGCAAACATAGTTTTAACATCAGGAAGTGTGAAAACCGACACTTTTTTATTGTGTGAGTTAGTCCGGTGACCCAGAAAGTTCCAAAAAAAGTTTATATCTTTTTAAGTGATATTTTTCATTTATTATAACCATATCGCATTATTGTGTTGTTTCTTTTTGTGAATAAAAAGTAAAATAAAGTTAATGAAATCCATAACAAGTAAATAATAATTCACCAAAAATGACTAAACATTCCACATGGATCGTGATCACACTTTCGGTTTTGATGGATTTTTATACTATTTTGTAACCTTATTGTTGAAATGTTCTATTGCGTGCTCATTCAGTGCCTGTTAAGTTTTTGTCGTCCTTGGATGGGGCCGAATAACATAAAATCGTTACAGGAATGTAAAATGAAAAAGACACTTTTAGCAGTAGCAATTCCTACCTTACTGATTGCCAACGCAGCGAATGCTTATGAACTTGTCAACGAAGAAGGAAAATTTGTTGATTTTTACGGCCAACTGCGTACTCAAGTTGAAAAATACGAAAATAAAGATGTAACCCTGAATGCTGGTTCTTCTCGCGCTGGTGTGAATGCTAAGTATGCAGTCAATAATGACTTGGATGTTATTGGAACCGCAGAATTCAGCCTTGGGTTCAAAGAAGATTCTTATGAGATTAAGAACCGCTTGCACTTTGCTGGTTTCGCTACAAAAGGCGGTACGTTTACTTTTGGTCGTCAATTAGTTTCAGCTGATGATGTTTGGGGGGCAGATTATTCCTACTTCTTTGGTGGTACAGGCATTGGCCTGACTGCAGAAAAACTTTCAGGCGGTAAACATGATTCTGCGATCAAGTACAAGTTTGAAGGTGAGAGCTTTTGGGTAAACTCAATTTATGGTCTGTCTGAGGATGACACAAACCCAGAGCTAGCTGAATTGTATGTTGGTACAAGTGTCGGGAACTTCAACTTGCACTTAGGTGGTGGTTACAACCGCGACAAAACTTTCTCCGTAGGTGAGAATAAGACGACATCAACTGTAGCACTTGATACCGACAACAACGGTACTATCGATGGTGTTACGACAGTTACAAATAAGACTGACGTTACTGCGGATATCAAAAACACTTATTTCGAAGGTACTGTCGAAGGTACGTTTGGTCCTGCCACTGTTGGTCTGACTTATAATAACAGTTCATTTGAGCAAGACGGTGTCAATCGTACGCTTGATGTCGATAGCATCATGCTGGCAGCCTCATATAGCGTTGCAAGTAATGCAAGTATCTATGGCGGTTATGAGTTTACGAATTTTGATGCGAAAGACCAAGGGAAGAGTCTGTCAGAAGATTACACCGTAATCTATCTGGGCGGTGTTTATCATCTGAACAGCTGGTCACGTGTTTATGCTGAATATGGTTACGCAGACGGTACAACGCTTGCTTATGAGAATAATGAAGCGAACATTACTGTTGCACGTGGCGTGAAAGATGCGGAAAACTCCTTCGCAGTTGGTTACCGTGTTTACTGGTAATCACAATCGCTAAAAGCAGTTTGTAACTTGCAAAGACTACTGCCTTTGAACCCGGTGCCCTGGCGCCGGGTTTGTGTTTTCAGGACATAAAATTGCAAGAACAAAAAATAGCCCCGTAATGGGGCT
Source organism: Photobacterium sp. CCB-ST2H9 (assembly GCF_023151555.2). Lineage (NCBI taxonomy): Bacteria > Pseudomonadati > Pseudomonadota > Gammaproteobacteria > Vibrionales > Vibrionaceae > Photobacterium > Photobacterium sp. CCB-ST2H9. Next base: position 2,484,077 of record NZ_CP100425.1, on the reverse strand, counting down.
ATTTCTTACCATAAGAGTCACTGACGTCAACTGACCTTATTTTGTGCTTTCTTCTTTCACTTTCCGGGCTGGTGGCATGTAGCCATGACGGACTCGTGAAGGGCTGGGACGCGAAGCGCCACCCGCTGGTCTCATAGTTTCGCTCTCAATCACTAACGGAAATTTCAGGAACAGGTTGTATTGGCATCGTGTACAACTGCTGCTGGTTGAATAACCTTGCCAATAGCGCAGATATTAGCGCTAAACATCCGGCTGAGATACATGAAAATTGCGTTGAAATGCTAATGTGAAAACAAAATCTAACAGCGTTTTTTTTATATATTTTTGTTCTTAGAAACAGCGTTCAGCAGAGCAGGAAATGTTGTGCCATAGTTAATTATCTGTGGCGACCTGCCACAGTGATGATTGCACGGACAATGCAGACAGAAATGTCCTCAATGGTCATGTGCTGTAAACGGGTGTCATGATGCAGTCATTGATTCATAGATCTTCTGTTTTTCTGGGAGGAGTTATGAAGCACAGACGCGTTTCGAATAAAAGAGTGAAGCAATTACTTGAAGAGATTGGAATCCGTGATTCGTCGGGCGATGCAATGAGTGAACCACACGGCACGTTGCGTGAAGGAAGACGATCGCAGCCTCGAGATGACGACAGACATTTTTCCATTGAAACTGATCGAAAATAATTGTCATTTCATATCAAAAAGCGTCAGTTTTGGCGCTTTTTTTGTGGGCATTGATCAACCTTTCCTATCTTTCTCGTTGAATGCATTCAAACAATAATGTTCCCACGGATAAAAATAGCACAAAAATGAATTAATATGTGTTTTGAGTGTATTTTTATTAATGTTATCAGGATGTTTAGCTGCATCAACTGTTTGGACCAGATATTGTGGGTAAATGCTCTGTTTGTCTATTTTTGCTCAGATTTTTTATCTGTACTAATCGTTTTTATGAGGTGCGATCTCTGTTTTTGTGATGATTTTATGGCAAATATTGTTAGTTACTGTTAAAGTTGCCAATCAATTCTTCGGTTAAATCATCATTGATAATTGGAATAACAATGCATGATAACGGTTATCATTAACCTGACCTTAGAAAGCCATGGACGCAATGAAATAATGTATTGGAGATAATGCATGTTTAAGAACAAAATTACTCAGGCACTATTACTGAGTGCAGGCGTTAGTGTTGCAGCCGCTTCTTTTTCTGCAGTGGCTGCACATGTTCCTGCTGGTGTGAAACTGGCCGATAAGCAAGAACTGGTACGTGGTAATGGTACCGAAGTTGCTTCGATTGACCCTCACAAAACAGAAGGTGTGCCTGAATCCCATGTCATTCGTGATTTGCTGGAAGGTCTGGTCAACCAGGATGCTGACGGAAAAACCGTTCCAGGTGTTGCAAAGAGCTGGGAAACCAAAGATAACCGCACATTTATTTTCCACCTTCGTAAAAACGCAAAATGGTCGAACGGCGATCCTGTGACTGCACACGATTTCGTGTATAGCTTCAAGCGTGTTGTAGACCCTGCCACCGCTTCTCCATATTCATGGTATCTGGAAATGACGACCATGAAGAATGCCGCTGACATCATCGCCGGGAAGAAAGATAAAGACACGCTGGGCGTCTTTGCGGACGATGATTACACGCTGCGAATCGAATTGCAGGAAGCAGTTCCTTACTTCGTGAAAATGATGGGCCACACGACCGTGAAACCAGTCAACCAGAAAGTGGTTGAAAAATATGGTGATGACTGGACCAAGCCAGGCAACTTTGTCGGTAACGGCGCTTTTGTTCTGGACAAGTGGGTCGTGAATGAGCGTATCGAATTGGTTCGCAATAAGAACTACTGGGATAACGAGCACACAGTTATCAACAAAGTGACCTTCCTGCCGATTGAAAACCAGGTTGCTGAGATGAACCGTTTCCTGGCTGGTGAAATCGACTTCACGTACGAAGTACCGAACGAGCATTTCCGTCGTCTGGAGAAAGAGTACCCGAAAGAAATGACCATTACGGGTAACCTGTGTTCTTACTACTACGGCTTTAATAACGAAAAAGCACCATTCAATGATGTTCGTGTTCGTAAAGCACTGACTTATGCAATTGACCGTGACATCATCACTAAAGCACTGTTAGGCCAAGGCCAGAAACCTGCTTATTTCCTGACTCCGGAAATCACTGCTGGATTCGATCCTGTTCAGCCTGACTACGCGAAGATGACTCAGAAAGAGCGTGTTGCAAAAGCGAAAGAACTGCTGAAAGAAGCAGGTTTCGACAGCAGCCATCCTCTGAAATTCACTCTGCTGTACAACACCAATGAAAACCATAAGAAGACTGCTGTTGCGATCGCTTCGATGTGGAAAAAGAGTCTGGGTGTAACGGTTGTGCTGGAGAACCAAGAGTGGAAAACGTACCTGGATAACCGACGCCAGGGTAACTTTGAAGTCACTCGTGCCGGCTGGTGTGGCGACTACAATGAAGCGTCCAGCTTCCTGTCGCTGATGCAGAGCAACAACTCTTCAAACGATCCGCGTTATAAGAGCGAAGCATATGACAAGATCATGGCTCAGGCTCTGAAGTCTACTTCTGATGAAGAGCGTGAAGCGCTGTACGTAGAAGCAGAAAAACAGCTGGCGAAAGATATGCCAATTGCACCTATCTATCAATACGTTAAGCCTCGCTTGTTAAGCCAGAAAGTTGGCGGCTTCCCATATAACAATGCGGAAGAGAAGATCTTCTCGAAAGATCTGTACATTAAAGCGAATTAAGCGCTCGTACTAACCAAAAAAATAAGACCAACTGCATCTCCTTCTGAGAAGGGGGAGATGCAGCATTTCTGTCACAGCTAATAGTCGGTAACAATTATGATTAAGTTTGTTGCAAAACGGATTTTTGAGGCGATCCCAACGTTGTTGGTATTGATCACAATCTCATTTTTCCTGATGCGCTTCGCGCCGGGTAATCCGTTCTCAAGTGAACGCCCGCTTCCACCAGAAGTGATGGCAAACATTGAAGCGAAATATGGCCTGGATAAGCCTGTTTTTGAGCAGTACACCACGTACCTTGGAAATATTCTTCATGGCGATTTTGGTCCGTCTTTCAAATATAAAGACTTTACGGTGAATGAACTGATTCAGGACGCTTTACCTGTTTCGGCTAAAATCGGTTTCTTTGCCTTTATTTTTGCGATGGTGATGGGTGTATCCGTCGGGACCATCGCGGCACTGAAGCAAAATACCTGGGTAGATTATCTGATCATGTCGACCGCAATGGCCGGTGTGGTGATGCCATCGTTTATTCTGGCTCCGGTTCTTATCTATATCTTCGCAATTAACATGCAATGGCTGCCTGCAGGTGGCTGGCAGGGGGGCTCGATTGAGTTCATGCTGCTGCCGATGTTTGGTATGGCGCTGCTGTATGTTGCTACTTTTGCCCGTATTACACGGGGAAGCATGATTGAAACGCTGAACAGTAACTTTATCCGTACAGCCCGTGCAAAAGGACTGAGTTACCCATACATCATTGTCAAACATGCCCTGAAGCCAGCCTTGCTGCCAGTGGTCTCTTATATGGGCCCTGCCTTTGTCGGTATCATCACAGGTTCCGTTGTCATTGAAACCATCTTCGGTCTGCCAGGTATTGGAAAGCTGTTCGTGAATGCCGCCTTTAACCGTGATTATTCACTGGTGCTTGGGGTGACTATTCTGATCGGTACCCTGACCATTCTGTTTAACGCCATTGTGGATATTGTTCTGGCGTATATCGATCCGAAAATCCGCTACTAAGGAAACTGACCGATGATGTTAACTAAAAAAGAAAACGTGCAAGCGGTTGAGAAGTTTTCAGAACAGCTGGAAATTGAAGGCCGTAGTTTGTGGCAGGACGCCCGTACCCGTTTTACACGAAATAAAGCGGCAATGGTCAGCCTGTTTATCCTGTCCCTGATCACACTGGCGGTGATTCTGGGTCCAATGTTCAGCCAGTATGCATTTGATGATACAGACTGGTACGCGCTGCATGCAGCCCCAAGTTTTGGTGAAGAAGGCCATTTATTCGGTACTGATAGTCTGGGACGTGACCTTTATACCCGAACGTTGATTGGTGGCCGTATCTCGTTGCTGGTTGGTGTACTGGGTGCGCTGGTTGCCGTGGTTATCGGAACGTTGTATGGCGCGACCTCTGGCTTTATTGGTGGCCGTACAGACCGTATCATGATGCGTATTCTGGAAATTCTGTATTCGATTCCGTTTATGTTCTTCGTGATTGTACTGGTGACCTTCTTTGGCCGGAATATCATGCTGATTTTCGTGGCGATTGGTGCGATTTCCTGGCTGGATATGGCGCGTATCGTCCGCGGTCAGACGCTTTCTCTGCGAAGCAAAGAGTTTATCGAAGCGGCTCATGTCTGTGGTGTCAGCCGCTGGAACATTATTACCCGTCATATCGTTCCGAACGTTTTGGGTATTGTTGCGGTGTACTCAACATTACTTGTTCCACAAATGATATTGACAGAATCTTTCCTGAGCTTCCTTGGTTTGGGTGTTCAGGAGCCAATGACCAGCTGGGGTGCACTGCTGCAAGAAGGTGCGCAGACAATGGAAATTGCCATCTGGCAATTGATGTTCCCAGCCGCGTTTATGGTCCTGACCCTGTTCTGCTTTAACTATGTTGGTGACGGTCTGCGTGACGCACTGGATCCAAAAGACAGATAAAAACGAAGCAATATTGATTGCCGCTGTTCAGTCTCCCTGCAAATACAGGACTGGATGGCGGCAGGAAAAGGAAGCAAGATATGAGCCTATTAGAAGTCAAAGATCTGCGCGTCGAATTTACCACGCAAGATGGGATTGTCACCGCAGTAAACGATCTGAATTTCTCTCTGAAACAGGGTGAAACTTTGGGTATCGTGGGTGAATCTGGTTCTGGTAAAAGCCAGACAGTATTTGCCATTATGGGCCTGTTGGCCAAAAACGGTAAGATCAGCGGCAGTGCCAAGTTTGAAGGCCGCGAAATTCTGAATTTGTCTGAGCGTGAGCTGAACAGAATTCGTGCCGAACAAATTGCGATGATCTTCCAGGATCCGATGACCTCACTGAACCCGTATATGAAAGTCAGCGATCAGCTGATGGAAGTCCTGATGCTTCATAAAGGGATGGGGAAAGCGGAAGCTTTTGAAGAAAGTGTGCGTATGCTGGATGCGGTGAAAATTCCGGAAGCCCGCAAGCGTATTACTATGTACCCGCATGAGTTTTCAGGCGGTATGCGTCAGCGTGTGATGATTGCAATGGCGCTGCTGTGCCGTCCGAAGTTGCTGATTGCGGATGAGCCGACCACAGCTCTGGACGTGACGGTTCAGGCACAGATTATGGATCTGCTGAACGAACTGAAATCAGACTTTAACACTGCAATTATCATGATTACCCACGATCTGGGTGTCGTTGCCGGCAGCTGTGACAAAGTTCTGGTCATGTATGCTGGCCGTACGATGGAGTACGGCAAAATCAATGAGATTTTCTACCAGCCAGCTCACCCGTATACAGAAGGGTTGCTGAAAGCGATCCCTCGTCTGGATACCGAAGGTGAAGAATTACCAACGATTCCGGGTAACCCGCCAAACTTGCTGCGTCTGCCGGTCGGCTGCCCATATCAGGAGCGTTGCCATCGGGCAACCAGCCTGTGTTCACAGGAAGCACCTTCTTTGCAGCCGTTTGCTGAAGGTCGTTTACGTGCATGTTTTTCTGATGTGGGGACTTGGTAATGCAAGCAGAGAAGAAAGTTTTACTCGATATTCAAGATCTGAAGGTTCACTTTAACATTACGCCGAAGTCTGCATGGCCCTGGACAAAGCCGATGAAACTGAAAGCTGTCGACGGTGTCGGGATTCGCCTGTATGAAGGTGAGACACTGGGTGTCGTCGGTGAGTCTGGCTGTGGTAAGTCTACTTTTGCCCGTGCTGTGATTGGCCTGGTTGAAGCGACAGAAGGCAACGTGGTTTGGCTTGGTCAGGATCTGACGAAGCTGGAACATAATGCGTTGCGTGAAAAGCGTAAAGAGATTCAGATGATTTTCCAGGATCCGCTGGCATCATTGAATCCACGGATGACGGTGGGTGACATCATTGCTGAGCCGCTGAAAACCTTTTACCCGGAGCTGACGGTTGATGAAGTCAAAGCCCGTGTCAAAGAAATGATGAAAAAGGTTGGTTTGCTGCCGAATGTGATCAACCGCTATCCACATGAATTTTCTGGCGGCCAGTGTCAGCGCATCGGGATTGCCCGTGCACTGATCCTGAAACCGAAACTGATCATTTGTGATGAACCGGTTTCGGCCCTGGATGTGTCCATCCAGGCACAGGTCGTGAACCTGCTGAAATCACTGCAGAAAGAGATGGGCCTTAGCCTGATTTTCATTGCACACGACCTGTCTGTTGTGAAGCACATTTCAGACCGTGTGATGGTGATGTATCTGGGGAATGCAGTGGAAATTGGTGAAGGAGAAGCCTTGTTTGCTGAACCGAAGCACCCGTATACCAAAGCACTGATGTCAGCGGTACCAATTCCAGATCCTGAACTGGAGCGGAGTAAGACGATCCAGCTACTGGAAGGTGATTTGCCTTCACCGATGAATCCGCCGTCAGGCTGTGTGTTCAGAACCCGTTGCCCTCAGGCAACCGATACATGTGCTCAGAAAAAACCTCAATTAGAAGGGAATGACGTACATGCGGTGTCTTGTCTGAATGTGCACTGATTTAAGCCTGTGACAGGCTTTAAGCGCGGCGTAAAACCCGCGCTTTTTTTGTTCGCACCATGCGAAACACTGAATAAACCTCAAACTTTCAAGTGTTCTGTTAACAATTTATTGATGTAGTTATCACCAGTAGATACATTTTTGACTGATATTACTTACAAGGATGGTTTTATGCGGTCGCTCTCTGTTCAGTGGAAAATTACCCTCATGGCAGGGTTTGCCTTACTGGCAACAGCAGCAGTACTTACAAGTTTATCTTTTTATTTTTCGGGACAAAGCCAGCAGTTAGTCAGCCAGCAGTCTTTCAGTTCACTCAGAAGCCAGTCGCAGGCACTGGTGAAAGCTCAGGCGGAACGACAGGCTATTTCTATTCAGCAGTTTTTTGACGAAGCGTCTTACCGGGCGGAGATGCTGGCTCAGAGTGTTCTGTTTCTGAAATATAACGCAGAAGAAAATTACACTAACAGCTCAGAGTTACGAGGCTCTGTGACCGAATTATTAAGACGTTCCGTGAATGGCTTTTCGAACATCCACGGGGCCTTTGTTGTTTTTGAACCGGATGCGCTGGACGGCGAAGACGGCAATTATGTCGACGCTGCCTATGTCGGGGCAAATTCAACCGGTCGTTTTGCGCCGTATTGGTACCGCGGTGAGAGTGGTGAGGCGGAACAGCGAATTATCAGTGAAGAAGAAATTACGAATAACGGCACGAATCACTGGTACACCTGCAGTCTGAAAGGGGCTCAATCCTGCATACAGGATCCGAAGTTTTCAACGGATAACGGCGAGCAGGTATTGCTGAGCTCTATCACGATTCCGCTGATCGTCAACGGTAAAGCCCTTGGTGTAATGGGGATTGATATCAAGCTGGATTCGCTCCAGCAAGTCATTAATGTTGTCGACGGGAATCTGTTTCATGGCAGTGGGCAGGTTTCCCTGATCAGCCAGAACGGAACAGTGGTTGCCTGGGATCAGGCTGAGAGCCGCGTGGGCAGTCTGCTTCAGAGCAGTGATGGCTTGCCGGATGCGATTCCGGCGTGGTTAAAGGCTGGTCAGCAGCGTGTCGGCTGGAGTCAGGACCAAACGTCTCTGACGGCTTACAATCCGGTGGAACTTGGTCAGACGACCTGGGGCGTTGTGATTCAATTGCCGGCGGAAAATGTTCTGGCAGAAGCCACAGCTCTGGATCAGACTATTCAGAAGCAACGAGATGAATCTTCTGTGGTTCAGTTGCTGGTGAGTTTCGTGATTGCCGCGGCAGGTTTACTGATGCTGTGGTTTGCGGCCGCGAAACTGGTTGCTCCGATTCGTCAGGTTGCAGATCGTCTGAAAGACATTGCGTCGGGTGAAGGGGATTTAACTCAGCGTTTGCAGGTTGATCAGCAGGATGAACTGGGTGAGTTGGCAACCTGGTTCAACCGTTTTCTGGATAAACTTCAGCACACGATTTCGCAGGTGATTATCGCAGTTGATCAGGTTGGCACAACTGCCAATGAAGCGGCACAGGTAGCGAGCCATACCCGGGACGGCAGTCAGGCCCAGTTTAAAGAAGTGGATATGGTTGCGACAGCTTCAGAAGAAATGGCGCAGACTGCACAACAGGTGGTCAGTCATACAGAAACTGCGGTTGTTGCTGCGCGTGATGCCGATGCGGCAGCGGTTGAAGGGCAGGGGGTGATTTATGCCTCTGCCGATTCAATGAATCACCTTGTTGCACGGATGGAAACGGCTGTGCCAGTTGCGCGTGAGCTTGAAAGTAGCAGCGAAGATATTGATGAAATCCTTCAGGTGATCGCCGGGATTTCGGAGCAGACAAACTTGCTGGCACTGAATGCTGCCATTGAAGCTGCTCGTGCCGGTGAGCAAGGCCGTGGTTTTGCTGTGGTGGCCGATGAAGTGCGCCAGCTTGCCAGCCGGACACAGGATTCTGTCGGGCAGATCCGCAACGTGATCGAAGTATTGCAGCAAGGAACCCGTGAAGTGGTGAAAGCCATTGAAGAGGGCAATCAGCTGGCGGGTGACACGGCGCAGCAGGTCAGAGAAGCGGTCAGCAGTCTGGAGCGGATCACGGAATCGGTCCGTGCAATTCAGTCGATGAATGAGCAAATCATGCATGCTGCCGACGAGCAGCGGGCGGTCGCGGGTGAAGTGAACAGGAATGTGTCGAACATCCGTGAACTCAGCGAGACGATTCTCGGCCAGGCCGAGCATTCGGCAACCATTGGTCAGCGCCTGACAACCTTGTCCCATAAACAGCAAGAGCTGGCCGGGCAGTTCAGAGTGTAACATTCTGTGCTGATGAACTGAAAAGCCCGCATTGCGGGCTTTTTTAATTTTTAGCGGGCTTATTCGGCCGGATGCCAGTAGCCCATATTGACGAACTTAGTCAGCAGGGGAAGCAGCGTCTGATGTTCAATCAGCGGACCCATGTCGGCGACGGAAAAACTATCCTGATTGCAGAGCCAGTCCGCGGCTGTTTCACAGCCCGATGGCAGGTGATAGCACTCGCCGTCAACGTACACTGTGCCGGGCTTGCCCTGATGGTAGAAAGCACGTAATCCGCCAATCTTGAACAGAGTCTCTCCCTGCAGCAGCAGATCCGCCAATTCGCTTGGTGTCCACAAAGGGTCTGCAGAGATGATATCCATCTCATGGCGGCTCAGGCTCAGGTATTCGCCCAGCCATTGTTGCATGGCTTCAGGATCATCCATCAAGCTTCGCATCATACTGATCAGATCTTCCGCTTCGGCAACTGGGACTTCACCATAGTTTTCGCGAGCAGGCAGATCCGGGTTGTGGTAGTGCTCATCGCCCACCTCATTTTCAATCACAAAGTCTGCAAAGCTGCTCAGAAGTTCCTGTTTTTTCGGTGAGCGGAACCCCATGGAATAACTCATCGCATTTTCCAGCGCATAGCCATCATGCGGGAAACCTGCCGGGATATACAGGATGTCACCGGCTTCCAGAACTTCATCAATGATGGGATCAAAGCCAGTAATCTGGCGAAGACTCGGATGACGGAAGCACTCTTCATAATTGTCTTTTTTCGGACCGACGCGCCAGCGCCGCTTGCCGCTGCCCTGAATGATGAAGACATCGTACTGATCAAAGTGCGGTCCGACACCGCCGCCGGGAGTGGAATAGCTGATCATCAGATCATCAAACAGCCAGCCCGGCATCTGACGGAATGGTTTCACCAGACGGGCAGCCCCGGTATGCCAGTGATTGGCGGCCTGCACCATGAAAGACCAGTGATCTTCCGGAAGATTTTCGAATGTCAGCGGGCCTTGTTCAACTTGCCACTGTTCACCCTGACGAGCGACATAGCGTGAGTCGACCTCAGCTTCCATGGCCAGTCCTGCCAGCTCATCCGGGCTGATAGGGTCAACGAAATCGGTCAAACCACCCTTGATGACAGTTGGCTGTTTTTGCCAGTAAGTTGACAAGAACTCACTGAATGAAAAGCTAAATTGATACATAGTCTTCAATGTCTAAAAAATTTTGCGGGATTATAGCAGCAAATGAGAGTCTTTCGTCTGAAAGCAAAAAAGGCCAGCGGTGCGCTGGCCTTGAGTGTCTGTATCAAAACGGTTTGATTACAGCTCGTCTGTCAGTTTGACTGCGTCACCAATATAATTGGCAGGTGTCATTGCTTTCAGGCGCTCTTTCTCGTGCTCCGGCAGTTCCAGACCATCGATAAACTGACGCATACCTTCGCCGTCAACACGTTTACCGCGGGTCAGCTCTTTCAGCTTCTCGTATGGCTTTTCAATGCCATAGCGGCGCATGACAGTCTGTACCGGCTCAGCCAGAACTTCCCAGTTCTGATCCAGCTCAGCTTCCAGCGCCGCCTGATTGACCTGAAGTTTGCTGATGCCTTTCATGGTCGAACCGTATGCAATCAGTGCGTAGCCACAGCCAACGCCCAGGTTGCGCAGAACAGTTGAATCCGTCAGGTCACGCTGCCAGCGAGAAATTGGCAGTTTCTGGGCCAGATGACCAAAGATGGCATTGGCCAGACCCAGATTACCTTCCGAGTTCTCGAAATCAATCGGGTTCACTTTGTGCGGCATGGTTGAAGAACCGATCTCACCGGCAATGGTCTTCTGCTTGAAGTGGCCCAGTGCGATATAACCCCACACATCACGGTCGAAGTCGATCAGAATCGTGTTAAAACGGGCAAAGGCGTCAAACAGTTCCGCAATGTAATCATGCGGCTCGATCTGTGTGGTGTACGGGTTCCAGGTCAGACCCAGAGAAGTGACGAATTCTTCGCTGTACTGGTGCCAGTCGATGTTCGGATAAGCAGACAGGTGTGCGTTGTAGTTACCTACGGCACCGTTGATTTTACCCAGCAGTTCGACCTGTTCAATCTGGCGGAACTGGCGCTCCATACGGTACGCCACGTTTGCCATTTCTTTACCCATGGTACTCGGGGAAGCTGGCTGGCCATGTGTGCGGGACAGCAGCGGCACTTCGCGGTATTCAGCTGCCAGTGCTTTGATGGCATCAATCAGACCGCGTACTTCAGGCAGCATCACTTGTTCACGCGCTTCTTTCAGCATCAGGGCGTGAGACAGATTATTGATGTCTTCTGATGTGCAGGCAAAGTGAATGAATTCGTTAACTGCATGCAGCTCTGGCAGTTCAGCCACTTTTTCCTTCAGGAAATATTCCACGGCTTTCACGTCGTGGTTGGTGGTGCGCTCAATGGTTTTGATACGCTGCGCATCTTCTTCACTGAACTCAGCGGCAATGCGATCCAGGAAGGCATTGGCTTCAGCGCTGAACGCTGGAACTTCCGCGATAGCGTCAGTTGCTGCCAGTTTTTGCAGCCAGCGAATTTCTACGATGGTGCGATATTTCAGCAGACCGAATTCACTGAAGATACTGCGCAGGGCGCTGGTCTTGCTACCATAGCGGCCGTCTACCGGGGAAACAGCAGTCAATGCTGACAGTTCCATGTTGTCTTTCTCCTGATTAAGGGGTTATAGCTGATTTACAGAGCATCCGTCTCAGATGCTCAATGAAATAGGTTTAGCTTCTGGCTTGAATAATCCGGGCCTGTTCCAGCATTTGTTTACGGCCAAACAGCAGGTGACGGCGTTTGCCACCAACCTGACGCCAGAGCACGGCACTGCGGACCGCTGCCAGCAGCAGCGCCCGGACTTTGTGCTGAACGTGTTGTTGCTGAAGCTGGGCCGGAGTGCCTGTGACCTGAATTCTTGGACCGAGCGGACTGATAATGTCGAGATAAACACTGGCTAAATTACTGATCATCTGGTCATCCAGCAGGTCAAAATGTGTCAGCTGGCGTTTGACCATATCAATGCGATCGCCCAGCTGAGCCATGCTGTCCCGGCGGCTGGCCAGTTTCCGCTCCAGTGCCATGACACTGACCAGATAGCGGGTAATTTCGCTGCCGGCCGGTGTGTTATCGATTTCGTGGATCATGGTGCTGAGCCCGAGTTGCAGATCGGATTCATCCCCGTAAATTTCAATGACATTTTTCGGGTCGGTCGCCGTCAGGCTGCGAAGGCAGGTCGCGAGTGCATCATTGTCACAGGTACCGGTCCGGGCAATGGTCTGAACCAGTTTGACAGCCTGGCAGATTCCAGCGAAAGCGACCGTCCTGTCATAAATTGAATATGCCATGTCCGTCCTCAGATCCTTTCTTCAATGATACCGCCGCCCAGGCACACTTCACCCTGATAGAAGACGGCAGACTGGCCTGGTGTGACCGCGATTTGCGGCTCATCAAAAATGACCTTAATACTGTTATCGTCAACCGGAATGATGGTGCACGGGATATCCTGCTGGCGGTAGCGGGTTTTCACGGTACACTGCAGTGGTTCACGGACAGGTTCGCGGTCGACCCAATGAAGCTGAGCGGCGATCAGTCCGTTCGACTGCAGGCGAGGGTGGTCTTTGCCCTGGCCGACAATCAGCTGATTTTTTTCAATATCTTTATCAACGACATACCAAGGGTCATCCGAGCTGTCTTTCATACCACCGATCAGCAGACCTTTGCGCTGACCCAGTGTGTGGTACATCAGGCCCTGGTGCTGACCAATGACTTTGCCTTCATCTGCGGTGACGATATCGCCCGGTTGTGCAGGCAGATACTTACTCAGAAACTCGGTGAACTTGCGCTCACCGATAAAGCAGATACCGGTTGAATCTTTTTTCTTGGCGGTGATCAGATCTTGCTCTTCTGCGATACGGCGCACTTCAGGTTTTTCCAGTTCGCCGACCGGGAACAGGCTGCGGGCAATCTGGTCATGGCTCAGAGTATACAGGAAGTAGCTCTGGTCTTTGTTGTTATCCAGACCACGCAGCATCTGTGGTTTTTCACCCGGCTGAGTCGGGAAGCTGCGCCGGGTATAATGACCCATGGCGATATAATCAGCATCCAGCACTTCGTCGGCAAACTCCAGAAACGCCTTGAACTTGATTTCTTTATTACACAGGATGTCCGGGTTCGGAGTACGTCCTGCTTTGTATTCGGCCAGGAAATACTCGAAAACGTTATCCCAGTACTCAGCCGCAAAGTTGATCGTATGAAGATGAATGCCCAGCTTGTCGCATACGGCCTGCGCGTCCGCAAGATCTTCTGCGGCAGAGCAGTACTCGTCGTTATCGTCCTCTTCCCAGTTTTTCATGAACAGGCCTTCTACCTGATAACCCTGTTGAAGGAGCAGGTAAGCAGAAACCGAGGAATCGACGCCGCCGGACATGCCGACAATAACTTTTTTCTGGCTGTTATCTGACATTTTTCTCTTCAATCTTGAATAAGTGATAAGAGCGTGATTCTAACAGAAAGTGGTCTGCTGAAACAGATCGGGAGCGCCTTCACACTTTATTCATACTTCTGCTGCAAACGAGCTGCTGAACATACAGCAGAACGTGCATGTTTTACCGCTGCGCAATCGTTTGCTATTTGCCGGCAATGATAGTTGAAGTGGTGATGAAAGTGTAGTGCTTTCGTTCAATTAACCGAGTCGGCGTTGCATACCTGCCGGGGAAGTCAGAGCGTGACTTCCCGCCATTCTCCCGGAGCGAGGCCGTCGACTGTCCAGTCGGCCATCTGATAACGGATCAGCCTGAGTGTCGGATGGCCAATATGGGCGGTCATCCGGCGGACCTGCCGGTTTCTGCCTTCAATCAGCGTGATACTCAGCCAGGTTGTCGGTATGTTCTTTCGTTCACGGATTGGTGGTGTCCTTTCCCAGACTTCAGGCGCAGGCATCACTTCGACCGTTGCCGGCAAAGTCATCCCGTCTTTCAGTTCAACACCATGGCGTAATTGCTCCAGTGTGTCATCGGCTGGTATTCCCTCAACCTGGACCCAGTATGTTTTGGGTTTCTTGGAGCCGGGTTGGGTCAGGCGGGCCTGCAAAATGCCGTCATTTGTCAGGACCAGCAGTCCTTCACTGTCTTTATCCAGTCGTCCCGCCGGATACACGTCTTTAACAGAAATGTAATCTGCGAGTGTGATATCACCGGGTTCGCCACTGAACTGGGTCAGAACGTTAAATGGCTTATTGAAAAGGATAATCTTCCGAGGGCCCTGAGGTCGGCGAGGCTTGTTCGCCATGCGCGATGGACGCCGGTTTGTGCTTCTATGTCCATGGTTCGGCGAACTTTTTTGAGAGGGTTTGCTGGATAGCTGACGAGGTTTCATTGTTTTCATGCTGATAAGATTTCAGGGGGATAAGCGTTTTGTGAGCGGATGATTATATCCTAAAAATCCGCCCATGGCGTGTTGGCAAATTTTCAAGTATGATGCCCCGGCATCTTACAAAAAGATAACAAACGGACGCTAGGAGAATTTAATGGATAGTAAAGTAGTTGTACCAGCTGAAGGTCAGAAGATTACCCTCGATGCTCATGGTAAGCTGGTCGTTCCTAACAACCCAATCATCCCTTTCATCGAAGGCGACGGTATTGGTGTTGATGTAAGCCCTGCAATGCTGAAAGTTGTTGATGCAGCGGTTGAGAAAGCTTACGGCGGCGACCGTAAAATTTCTTGGATGGAAATCTACACCGGTGAGAAATCAACTCAGGTTTACGGTGAAGACGCCTGGCTGCCTCAAGAAACCCTCGATTTTATTCGTGACTACAAAGTTGCGATTAAAGGCCCGCTGACCACGCCTGTAGGCGGCGGTATCCGCTCTCTGAACGTTGCTCTGCGTCAGGAACTGGATCTGTATATCTGTGCTCGTCCGGTTCGTTACTTTGACGGCGTGCCAAGCCCGCTGAAACAGCCTGAACTGACTGATATGGTTATCTACCGTGAAAACTCGGAAGATATCTACGCGGGTATTGAGTACAAAGCCGGTACTGAAGAAGCGGACAAAGTCATCAAGTTCCTGCGTGAAGAAATGGGCGCAACCAAAATCCGTTTCCCACAACAATGTGGTATCGGTATCAAGCCTGTTTCTGAAGAAGGTACCAAGCGTCTGGTTCGTGCTGCGCTGCAATACACTATCGACAACGATCGTGATTCACTGACTCTGGTGCACAAAGGTAACATCATGAAGTTCACCGAAGGTGCCTTCAAAGACTGGGGTTACGAAGTTGCGAAAGAGTTTGGTGCTGAGCTGCTGGACGGTGGCCCATGGATGACGCTGAAGAATCCAAACACCGGTAAAGAAATCACCATCAAAGACAGCATCGCAGATGCCTTCCTGCAGCAAATCCTGCTGCGTCCGGCTGAGTACGATGTGATTGCAACACTGAACCTGAACGGCGACTACATCTCTGATGCACTGGCTGCACAGGTGGGTGGTATCGGTATTGCACCGGGTGCCAACATCGGTGATGGCGTTGCACTGTTCGAAGCGACTCACGGTACAGCACCGAAGTATGCAGGTCAGGACAAAGTAAACCCAGGTTCTCTGATCCTGTCTGCTGAGATGATGCTGCGTCATATGGGCTGGACTGAAGCTGCTGACCTGATCATCAAGTCAATGGAAGCGGCTATTCGCAACAAAACTGTGACTTACGATTTCGAGCGTCTGATGGACGGTGCGACACTGCGTAAGTGTTCAGAGTTTGCGAACGATATGATCGAGCAAATGTAATTAAACTGAAAGTTCGATTTCAGAAGGGCTCAGCTTAAGGCTGGGCCTTTTTATTTTGTTGGGAAAACGTGCTCACAAATGGCATCAAAGTCTGGTGAAGGGATTGTGTTGTTTTATACAGATCAGCCATAATTACTTCAGCCGTCATCCGGATAACTGCTGTAAAAGAATATGAATCAGTGAAGTTGTTTTTTCTTTGTTAATTTTCTGTGATTTATGGCTGTATTCATCTTTTATTCACTTATCGGTCAGTAAGAATATTGCTGAGCCTGGAAAAAGGAATAAAAAATAAAAATGAATTTGTCAGTAATAAGGTTGGCGGGGAGTGGGAACTAAAAGGTGAGCATGTGCCCACCTAATCAAGTGATGTAAACGTGTCAGCAAATGTTATTTACTGGCGCTTTCAGCATCGATGGGGACAATTTCACTGGCGTGGTAGCCTTTCGGGCCAGTCTGAACGGTGTAGTTAACTTGTTGACCTGCCTTGAGTGTGCGATATCCTTCCATCTGGATAGTTGAATAGTGTGCAAAGATATCGCCTTCGCCGTTTTCAGGGCAAATGAAACCGAAACCTTTTGCGTTGTTGAACCACTTAACTGTACCTGTTGCCATGCTTTACATCCCTCTTTGCATTCAATTTCCATTTAGCATTTATATAACAATACAGTTTTATCATGAGTTGAATATAAATGCTATTTTGATGCAGATAGTATCTACTACAAGGTACACTTTAGTAAAAAGACCTAGACAGTCAAGCACGACTTGTAACATTTGGATGAAATCTTTTTTGTCCGTCGCAATCTAGCAACCGATTGAACATATGACTAAGATGAGATTATGAGTAAGTTAAGTGAATGGATTAACCCTGAGTCAGACGTACTGAACGAGGAGGACACTCAGGTTAAGCCGCCATCGATGTACAAAGTGATTTTGAATAATGATGATTACACACCGATGGATTTTGTGATAGAAGTGTTACAGAAGTTCTTCTCCATGGACTTGGAGAGAGCAACACAGTTGATGCTGACTGTGCATTATGAGGGGAAGGCAGTATGCGGCATTTTTACTGCCGAAGTCGCTGAAACCAAAGTGGCTCAAGTCATGATGTATGCAAGAGAGCATGAACATCCGCTACTGTGTACGATGGAAAAAGCCTGACTTTTTCCGGCACGCCAATTCGAGTGGTATTTAGGGGAGGTGCCTTATGCTAAACAAAGAACTTGAAACCAGTCTCAATGGGGCTTTTGCACGAGCAAGGGAAAAGCGCCATGAGTTCATGACAGTTGAGCATCTGCTGCTGGCGCTTTTGGAGAATCCTGCTGCTCAGGAAGCCTTATTAGCCTGCCGGGCTAATCTGGACACCCTTCGTAAAGAACTGGATGCATTCATCGAGCAAACAACACCATTGATCCCAGCGGATGATGAGAGCCGGGAAACCCAACCGACGCTGAGCTTCCAGCGTGTCTTACAACGGGCCGTTTTTCATGTTCAGTCTTCTGGTCGCAGCGAAGTGACCGGCGCAAACGTACTGGTTGCTATTTTCAGTGAGCAGGAATCTCATGCGGCTTATCTGCTGAAGAAAAGCGATATCAGCCGACTGGATGTGGTGAATTTCATTTCTCACGGTACGGTCAAAGACAGCGACAATGATGATTTAAACCAATCGGATGTCAGTTCAGACGACCCTCGTGCAGAAAACGGGGAAGACCGTCTGGAAAACTTCGCAACGAACCTGAACCAGCTGGCTCGTGCGGGAGCGATTGACCCGTTGATTGGCCGCGAACATGAACTGGAACGTACTGTTCAGGTGCTGTGCCGCCGCCGTAAAAACAACCCGCTTCTGGTGGGTGAGGCTGGTGTTGGTAAAACGGCAATCGCGGAAGGTCTGGCATGGCGGATTGTGGAAGGCCAGGTTCCCGACATTATTAAAGAGTGTGTGATTTATTCTCTGGATATTGGTTCTCTGCTGGCGGGCACCAAGTATCGTGGCGACTTCGAAAAACGCTTCAAAGCGATTCTGAAACAGCTGGAAAAAGAAGAGAAAGCGGTTCTCTTCATTGACGAAATCCACACCATTATTGGTGCAGGTGCTGCTTCCGGTGGTCAGGTCGACGCCGCCAATCTGATTAAGCCATTGCTGAGCAGCGGTAAAATCCGCTGTATGGGTTCAACCACTTATCAGGAATACAGCAATATTTTCGAGAAAGAGCGGGCACTGGCTCGTCGCTTCCAGAAAATTGATATTGTTGAGCCGTCTCTGGATGACACGACGAAGATCCTGATGGGACTGAAACCCAAATATGAAGCACACCATGAAGTGCGCTATACCAACAAAGCCATTCGTGCAGCGGTAGAGCTGTCGGCAAAATATATCAATGAGCGTCATTTACCGGATAAGGCAATTGATGTGATTGATGAGGCGGGCGCACGTTGCCGTCTGGCCCCTGCCAGTAAGCGTAAGAAAACTATCAATGTCAGCGACATTGAAGCCATGATTGCCCGGATTGCCCGTATTCCTGAGAAATCGGTGTCATCCAGTGACAAAGAAGTGCTGCAAAAACTCGACGGCAAGCTGAAAATGCTGGTGTTTGGTCAGGATCCTGCCATCGATGCACTGACAGAGGTCATCAAGCTGAGTCGTGCTGGTCTGGGGGCTGATAACAAGCCTGTCGGTTCTTTCCTGTTTGCCGGCCCGACCGGGGTAGGTAAAACGGAAGTGACCGTTCAGCTGGCGAAGATTCTTGGCATTGAGCTGCTGCGTTTCGATATGTCCGAGTATATGGAACGCCATACGGTCAGCCGCCTGATTGGTGCGCCTCCGGGCTATGTCGGGTTTGATCAGGGCGGTTTGCTGACGGATGCTGTCATCAAGCATCCGCATTCAGTGGTGCTGCTGGATGAAATTGAAAAAGCCCATCCGGATGTGTTTAACCTGTTGTTGCAAGTGATGGATAACGGGACGCTGACGGATAACAATGGCCGCAAAGCGGATTTCCGAAATGTCATTCTGGTGATGACCACCAATGCGGGTGTGCAGGAAACGGTGCGTAAATCGATTGGTCTGGTTCAGCAAGATCACAGCCATGACGCGATGTCAGAAATTAAGCGTGTGTTTGCACCGGAGTTCCGCAACCGTCTGGATAACATCATCTGGTTTAACCATCTTGAAAAAGAAGTCATTAATCAGGTCGTCGATAAGTTCATTGTTGAGTTGCAGGCACAACTGGATGCAAGAGGCGTATCCATGGAAGTGTCTAACGAAGCACGTGAATGGCTGGCGAACAAAGGTTATGACAAGTCGATGGGGGCTCGTCCGATGGCCCGTGTTATTCAGGAAAACCTGAAAAAACCAATGGCGAACGAATTGCTCTTTGGCAGTCTGGTCAATGGTGGGTCTGTACGGGTTGGTCTGCGGGATGACGGTACGCTGGACTTCCACTTCAGCAGTGAAATGGAACCGGCTCACTAGTGTTCCACTGAAAGACATATTCGCTGAATAAAGAAACGGGACCTTCAGGTCCCGTTTTTATTCATCCTGTTTCAACAGGGAATGAGAGTTCTGCGTTGTTTGCAGCAGAAAAGCCAGAATGACTGGTCTCTGGCTCAGTACTATTAGCGCGAACGGAAGACGATGCGGCCTTTAGACAGATCGTAAGGAGTCAGCTCTACTGTTACCTTGTCGCCCGTCAGAATACGGATGTAGTTTTTACGCATTTTGCCGGAGATGTGTGCAGTCACAACGTGACCGTTTTCCAGCTCAACGCGGAACATAGTATTAGGTAGTGTATCTAGTACAGTACCTTGCATTTCAATTACGTCTTCTTTTGCCATTGAATCCTCTTAGGCTACCGTGCCATGCTTCTGATTGGGCCGGATAATGCCTTGAAACTGTTTAAGTGTAAAGTTAGGCCCGCAATTTTACCCTCGCAGCTTCTCTTTGTCAGCTTTTGTTGCAAACTTCATTTCTTTTCGCAGAGAAGCGATCGAGATATACCGGCCGAATGCTTTACTGCCATTGCCCCTTGACCAGCTTCTGGTAGGGCTTGAACCGGGTTTTATAGTTCATCGCAGGGCAGTCATCAATCTGATAACCTGGATACAACCAGCGCCGTTCCGTTTCCCGGCAGAAATCAATCTGTTTCAGAACGCATAAAGTGCCCAGAGAGAGCGGATGTTCGGGGTCAAAAAACGTATAGACTGCACTCAGGGCTTGATCAAGAAAATCTGTTACAGCAACCGCAACCAGTCGGCCCGCCTGATACAGGTGCAGAAAGCGTGTATCCATCCAGTTCGCCTGGCAAAACTCAAAAAACTGTTGTCTGTTTGCCGGATACATCGCCCCGTGGACGTGCCGTTTCCGGATATAGTTTTCATAGAGCGGAAACCAGTTGTCATCCAGTTTGGATTTGAACTCAGCGTGAAAGCTATCCAGTTGTTTGAGCTGACGTTTCTGGCTTTTACTCGGGCTAAAGTTCTGACAATCAACCCGTAATGGCGTGCAGGCCTGACAGTGTTCACACATCGGCTTATAGATAGCCTGTCCGCTGCGGCGGAAACCGCAGCCGAGTAATGCGCCGTAACCGGACGTCGTCAGCCAGCGGTGGTCAACGACGACACCCAACTGTTCTTGCTGTTCAGGCAGGTAACTGCAATTGATGACGGGCGTAAAACCTAAGCGAATACTGGGAAGGCTCATGATGTTCCTACAACGTAATAACCTGAGGTGAGTAACAGTCTGCTGTAAGTATGGCGCATCTCAGTTGGGCCAGGCTTTGCAAAAATGCGTCACGATCGATTTCTCGTGCGCCCAGAGAGTTCAGGTGCGGGTTCATGATCTGACAATCAATGAGTTTGCCGCCGTGGGCACTGAAGTGGCGGCAAAAATGCCAAAGCGCAATTTTTGAGGCATTATCAGCCAGAGAAAACATCGATTCACCGCAAAAAACTGCACCGACGCTGATTCCGTACAAACCGCCAATCAGCTGGCCTTGCAACCAGACTTCTACGGAGTGGCAGTGGCCCAGTTGATGGAGATTTTTGTAAGCCTGAATCATGGCTGGCGTGATCCAGGTGGCATCCGGACCACGACTGTATGCACACTGCTCAATCACCTGATGACAGGCATGGTTCAGTGTCACCTGATAGCCTGATTTGCGAAAAAATTTTTTCAGGCTTTTGCTGGGCTGGAAAACATCGGGCAGAATGACTGCACGGGGAGAAGGGCTCCACCATAACAGGGGCTCCCCTTCGGCATACCAGGGAAAAATCCCCTGCTGATAGGCATGGATGAGCCGCTGGGAACTGAGGTCGCCGCCAAAGGCCAGCAGACCATTCGGATCTTCCAGTGCGGTATTGGGATGGGGAAACTCTAAATCAACCTGATCAAGCTCAGGCAAGTATATAGCCATATAAATACAATCTAGTTGGAGAAAATCCGTATGAAAAAGTGGTTACTGTTCGTGTTGCTGTTTCCACTGGTGTTGCAAGCTGCACCTTATCACCGCAATCAGGCCCGGCCAGTGAATCAGGTCGTGTTCGGCCAGTTGGAAACTGTACGTTATATTACCCAGCAGGAAGTGGTCAACTCCAGTCATAACGGCTGGGAAACACTTTTGGGGGCTGTGGTCGGGGGCTTGATCGGGAATCAGTTTGGTGGCGGTCACGGGCGTGAAGTTGCAACCGCCATTGGCGCGATGGCTGGCGCTGGGGTTGCGTACCGCCAGCAGGACATCGGACAGGCAATCCGGCACTATAAACTGGTCGAGCTGCTGATCAAAACAGAAGAAGGGAAGCTGGTGGATGTGATCCAGGATGTGGATCCGGATATGCTTTTCCAGTCAGGCGATAATGTCCGTATCCTGTATTTTGATGATGGCGTTCGGGTTGATCGTACCTATCCGTAATCTCTGCCCGTCTCACAACGAAAAAGGCTCTGAAATCATCAGAGCCTTTTGATATGCAGGTCAGATACGTTGCCAGAGTTCGCTGTACCGGCCTTGCTGGGCCATCAGTGAGGCGTGATTGCCTCGTTCTATGATGGCTCCCTCATCCATCAGACAAACCTGATCCATCTGTTCCAGCCCGACCAGGCGGTGGGTGATAAAGACCACGGTTTTCTCCGCCATATGTTCAAACAGCAGTGACAGGATTTGTTGTTCCGTGCGGCGATCCAGTCCCTCTGTCGGTTCATCCAGCAGCATGACCGGAGCATCGTGCAGCAGGGCACGGGCAATCCCCAGCCGACGGCGTTCACCGCCGGAAATCTGGCGGCCACCGTCGCCCAGCCAGGTATCCAGCCCATTGCCTTCCAGCAGTTTTTGCAGTCCGACCTGAGTCAGGGTTTGTGCAAGTTCTTCATCATTGGCCTCAGGTTTGGCCAGCAGCAGGTTCTCACGAACCGTGCCGTTAAAGATATCCACCCGCTGGCTGACCACACTGATCGCGTTGCGCAGCGATGCTTCCTGCCATTGAGCCAAAGGCACATTATCCAGCAGAATCTGTCCTTGCTGAGGGTCCCAGTTCCGGGTCAGTAACTGCAGCAGCGTGGATTTACCACAGCCGGTACGGCCCAGCAGCGCCAGTTTTTCACCGGCTGTCATGGTGAAGGAAACCTGATTGAGGACGCTTTTTTCACTGCCGTGATAAGTGAAGTGAATGCTCTCGACCCGGATATCACCTTTCACATTGGCCTGGTGGCCGTTGGGATCAAACGGGGTGTCCGGTTCAGCATGGATGATTTCGTTCAGACGTCTGGCCGATGTCAGGGTTTGTCCCAGATACTGGAATGCGCCGGCGACAGGCATCATCAGTTCAAAGCTGGCCATCGTGGCGAAGGCGGCAAGGGCAATCATTGGATCTGGCGTTGTCCCGCCGACACCATCGGCAGCCAGCCAGAGCATCAGGACCAGGGTCCAGCCAGTCGCCAGCATCAGCATCGCGCTTGCCATGCCGGTCAGGCCGGCCATGCGGCGTTGCGCCAGCAGCAGGGACTTCTGTTCATTGAGTGTCTGTTCACGGTAATCCGGTTCTGCATTGAACAGAAGCAGCTCGGCCTGACCCTGAATCCAGTCAAGCAGACGGATTCGGAATCCGGCTTTCGCCAGCGTCAGGGTTTCGCCGTGTTTTTGCCCTAATTTGTAGAAAATTACCGGCAGGGTGAACATCAGCGTCAGTAAGATACAGCCAAGGACAAGACCCAGCGTCGGATCAAACCAGGCCAGAAATCCGCTGATTGCCAGCAGTGCTATCACCCCAATTACTAACGGACTGATCAGGCGAAGATACACATGATCCATCGCATCGACATCAGCGACCAGGCGGTTCAGCAAATCTGCATCCCGCAGATTGGTTTGACGGCCCGGGATCAGCGGGGTCAGTTTGCGGAAGAAGAAGATTCGTAAATCCGCCAGCAACTTGAACGTTGCATTGTGGCTGATGACGCGCTCTCCCCAGCGACCTGCGGTTCGTGCAATGGAGAAACCACGCACGCCAGCCGCCGGGAGCATGTAATTGAACGTTTCGCGGGCGATGCTCAAACCGGCGACCGCAGATGCGGCCAGAAACCAGCCGGATAAGGTCAGCAGGCTCATGGCGGCAAGTAAGGTCGCCAGGCCCAGCAGCATTCCCAGTGTCAGACCGAACCAGTGCCGGCGGTACAGTTTCAGGTAAGGGATTAAATCACGCATCGAGATCCCTCTTATCAGTGTGCGATAACATGTCGGCTAACAAACCTTCCCGGCTGATCTGGCTGAAATGGCCTTGCTGGACGATCTGGCCATTTTCCAGTACCAGGACTTTATCCATTTCGGTGAGCTGGTCCAGACGGTGACTGATCATCAGCGCTGTCTGTCCCTGAGTCGCCTGATTCAGACTCTGCTGAACCAGTTGTTCACTGTTGGCATCCAGACTGGCTGTGGGCTCGTCAAGCAGCCAGAAGCTGCCGTTTTGCAGCAATGCACGCGCGACAGCCAGACGCTGCGCTTGTCCGACGGATAAGCCGGCAGAGCGGTCACCCACCGGGTGATCATATCCACGTTCAAGGCGCTGGATAAATTCGCTGGCAAAGGCTCTTTCGGCGACTTGCTGAATATGCTCGTCCGTGGCCTGCGGGTTCCCTAAAACAATGTTGTCGCGGACACTGCCATGGATCAGCAGCGGATTCTGTCCGACCCAACTGATGGCCTGACGCCATTGAACCGGATCGATTTCTCGCAGCTCTGTACCGTTCACCCGGATGCTGCCTTCATAAGGCAGGAAGCCGAGCAGGGCGTTCAGCAGGCTGGTTTTTCCGGCACCACTCGGTCCGACGAGCGCGACCTGCTGGTGCGCTTCAATGTCAAAACTCAGCGGCCCTGCCAGTATCTGGCCTTGCGGACTCAGTACTTTGACATCGTTCAGGCGGATACTGATGGTTTCAGGCGCTTCGAGCGGCTGCTCGCCCTGGCTCATGTTATCCGCTTTTGTATTCAGGAAAGTCACGATAGATTCTGCAGCGCCAATGGCCTGTGCTTTGGCATGATAATAGGTGCCGAGATCACGCAACGGCTGGTAGAACTCCGGCGCCAGCAGCAGGATAAAGAAGCCGGTAAACAGGGTGATTGGCAGGCCGTAGTGGCCGAAATCTAACTCACCGATGAATGAGAAGCCGAAGTACACGGCGACCAGAGCAATCGAAATTGCCGTAAAAAACTCCAGAACCGCAGAAGAAAGGAATGCAAGACGCAATACTTCCATCGTACGTTTGCGCAGCGTATCTGCGGCGTCATGCAGGTTTTCTGCTTCTGCTTCAGCACGGTTAAACAGGCGCAGTGTCGCCAGTCCCTGCAGGCGGTCATAAAAGTGCCCGGACAGACGCTGCATCGCTGTAAAGTTACGTCGGCTGGCATCTGCGGCACCAATACCAACCAAGGCCATAAAAAAGGGAACCAGTGGTGCGGTGACCAGGAAAATCAGTCCGGCGGCCCAGTTGAACGGGAACACGGCGACTAAAATCACCAGCGGGATCAGAACGGACAGCGCCATTTGCGGGAGATAACGGGCAAAGAAATCCTGCATTTCTTCAACCTGCTCCAGGATCAGACTTGCCCAGGAGCCAGCCGGACGTCCTTTAATGAACGCCGGACCCAACTGATGCAGCCGGTTGATAATCAGTTCCCGGATATGCAGGCGGATTTGTTCGCCACAGCGGTAACCTGCGACTTCCCGTCCCCAGCTGCAGGCAGCACGCAGGGCAACAACAGCAATTAATCCCGCAAAATGAGGAAGCAACTGATGTTTGTCGGTCTGTTCGATAATGAGTTGCTGCAGGATAGTGGCGAGTAGGCCTGCCTGGGCAATAAGGAGAAGACCCGACAGAAATCCCAGGCCCACACTCAGCATCAGCCAGGGTTTGGCCAGCTTGCTTTGCGATTTTAACCACTTGGTCAACTCGCGCTGTAATTGTTTATCCATGTTGAAATAGCGCTGTATGGTTGGTTGAATTCTGGTTTCCCAATTGGGGGAAGGTAAACAGGCCGCAGTCGATTGCCGCGGCCGTAGTCATCGGTATTACTTGCTTAGGGCATCCAGATAGCGTTCTGCATCCAGAGCTGCCATACAGCCTGTTCCGGCAGATGTGATGGCCTGACGATAAACATGATCCATAACATCACCCGCGGCAAAGACACCGGCAACGCTGGTCTGGGTCGCATTTCCTTCCAGCCCGGACTGTACCTTGAGATAACCGTTTTCCATGGCCAGCTGACCGGTGAAAATATCTGTGTTCGGCTGGTGACCAATCGCAATGAAAACACCCATCACGTCGAGGTTTTCGGTGGCGTCTGACTTGGTGTCTCTCAGGCGTACGCCGGTTACACCCATGTCGTCGCCCAGCACTTCATCCAGCGTACGATCGGTATGCAGGATGATGTTGCCGTTGTTCACTTTGTCCATCAGACGATCGATCAGAATCTTCTCTGAGCGGAAGGTATCACGGCGGTGAACCAGGTGAACCTCTGAAGCGATATTGGCTAGATACAGTGCTTCTTCAACCGCTGTATTACCACCGCCAACAACCGCGACTTTCTGATTGCGGTAGAAGAAACCATCGCAGGTTGCACAGGCAGATACGCCGCGTCCCTGAAATGCCTGCTCGGATTCCAGGCCAATATATTTGGCGGAAGCGCCTGTTGCGATAATCAGCGCATCACAGGTGTACTCGCCATTGTCTCCTTTGAGGAGGAAAGGCCGCTGGCTGAAGTCTGTTTCGTTGATATGATCGAAAATAATTTCCGTATTGAATTTTTCGGCATGAGTTTTCATGCGTTCCATCAGTGCAGGACCTGTCAGGCCTTCTGCATCGCCTGGCCAGTTCTCTACTTCTGTTGTGGTTGTCAGTTGACCACCTTGCTGCATGCCAGTAATCATGACTGGATTTAAATTGGCGCGGGCCGCATAAACCGCTGCGGTATAGCCGGCTGGGCCAGAACCGAGGATGAGTAGTTTACTGTGTTTTACGTTACTCATTGTTTCTCCAGACTTAGTCAGCGTCACGTATCAGTAAGGCATCGATTGTAGGGAAATTGCAGGTGTAAGGAAAGAGCAGACCATAGCTCTGTTACAAACTCAATGAAAAAGCGCTAAAAACAAAGTTTTCAGCGCTGAAAGGGAAGTTCGGGCTCTGAAATTCACATTAGTGCATACTCAGGGCCACGGTCGGGTCTGTATAGTGCAGATTAAAGGCTTCGGCGACTTCGCGGTAGGTAACTTTACCGTGAATCACGTTCAGCCCGGCAAGGAAACCGGGGTCATCCAGCAGAGCTTGCTTATAGCCCTTGCCGGCCAGTTGAATGATATAGGGGAGTGTGGCGTTGTTCAGTGCGAAAGCTGAGGTTCTGGCCACGGCACCCGGCATATTTGCCACACAGTAATGAACGACCTGATCCACGATATAGGTCGGATCTGTATGCGTTGTCGGGTGCGAGGTTTCAAAGCAGCCCCCCTGATCGATGGCGACGTCCACCAGACAAGAGCCCGGTTTCATCTGCTTCACGTGTTCCGCCGTGATCAGTTTCGGAGCGGCGGCTCCGGGGATCAGGACTGCACCAATAATGACGTCGGCTTCGGGAACCATCCGATCGATCAGGTCGTCGGTTGAGTAAAGCAGCTTCACTTTACCCTGAAACTCACAATCCAATGCCCGGAGGGTATCCAGGTTGCGATCGAGTACGGTGACATCAGCCCGCATGCCCATGGCCATCCGGGCCGCGTTTGAGCCGACGACGCCCCCTCCGAGGATCAGGACTTTGGCCGGTTCCACACCTGGCACACCGCTGAGCAGCAATCCTCTGCCGCCCCGGGGGTTTTCCAGTGTCTGAGCCGCAGCCTGTACCGACATTCTGCCCGCAACTTCGGACATCGGAGCCAGTAAAGGCAACTGGCCTTTATGGTTTTTGACCGTCTCATAAGCAATACAAATAGATTTGCTCTGAATCAGATCCTTTGTTTGCTCATAATCAGGGGCAAGATGCAAATAAGTGAAGAGGATTTGCCCTTCACGAAGCATGGCTCTTTCGACGGCTTGAGGTTCTTTTACTTTAATAATCAGCTCTGATCTGGTAAAAACTTCTGAAGCAGTCGAAAGAATGGTTGCTCCGGCAGATTGATAATCTGCATCGGACAACCCTATACCAGCTCCGGCCTGGGTTTCAATGAGAACCTCATGGCCGAGTGAAACCAGCTCTCTGACACTACTGGTGACAAGGCCAACGCGGTATTCATGGTCTTTGATTTCTTTAGGCACACCGATGATCATGCTGTGCTCCTTGATCGATTTAGCAGGGTAGGCTATGGACAAGGTTGAAATGACAGAGCTAATGGCAGTATAGTTTGACTAAAAGAGTATTTGATACTAAAAAACTCGTAGATGTAATATATTTTATTGCAAGGAAGTAAGAAGGTGGAATAAAAAATGGTAGATACCAAAAAGAAACCCTCCAAGGAGTTGGATCGAATAGACCGTAACATTCTGAATGAACTTCAGAAAGACGGTCGAATTTCAAACGTTGAGTTGTCTAAACGTGTAGGTTTGTCCCCAACCCCTTGTCTCGAGCGTGTACGTCGTCTGGAGCGTCAAGGCTACATCAGTGGCTATACTGCGCTTCTGAATCCCCAGTATCTGGATGCCTCTCTGCTGGTTTTCGTAGAGATTACGCTGAATCGTGGTGCGCCGGATGTCTTTGAGCAATTTAACCGCTCAGTTCAGGAACTGGAAGATATTCAGGAATGTCATCTGGTCTCCGGTGATTTCGACTACCTGCTCAAAACCCGCGTATCAGACATGTCGGCATACCGTAAGTTGCTGGGGGAAACCCTGCTGCGTCTGCCGGGTGTGAATGACACGCGTACATATGTGGTGATGGAAGAAGTGAAGCAGACCAACAATCTGGTGATTAAGACCCGTTAATTGGTCGGATTGCTGAACCTGCTTCTCTCGTGAATTCAAGCGGCCTTTGTGCCGCTTGAATTGTTTCTGGGAATGCAGAAAAACATTCGGTCTTGATTGCTGAAAAAGTCTGCAACTCATCATTGAATTGACATTCAGATGAATTATTTGTGTTATCAAGCAACTACAATAAAAGCCTGATGACTGAAGTATCCAGGTCGTGGCGTAAGTAGGCGCACTTTTTCCTACTTTGCTCCCACATTTTTTCAGGCGGGTAACAATACCAGTGAAGTGGTATAAAATGGGTCACTTGGATATCACAGCGCATCATGCTGATCCGCTCAGCTGGGTTACTGTTACTTACCCCCGGCTTACAGCCAGTTTTAGCAAGACCGGAGAGAATTTTTGAGGAAGGTAAAAGGCAAATTTCAGCCTGTGCGTTTGTCAGGTGGGCAGCGCTTATTGGAAAGTTTCCTGATCATCGGCATTCTTGCCGCAGTGTATCTTATGGTGGCGCTGGTCAGCTTTGATCCGGCGGATCCGTCCTGGTCACAAACGGCCTGGCAGGGACCGGTTCAGAACAAGGCTGGTGCTTTTGGTGCACTGGTGGCGGATACATTCTTTTTCACTTTCGGTTCTCTGGCATATCCCTTACCCGCCGTGATTCTCGGCGCGACCTGGATCATGTTTCGCCGTCGTGGTGAGCGGACAGCACCGGATTATATGATTTATGGCACCCGGCTGCTCGGGCTGCTGGTTTTGTTCCTGACCAGTTGCGGTCTTGCCGATCTGAACTTTGATGATATCTGGTACTTTTCTTCCGGCGGAGTCATTGGTGATGTGGTTGCCAACCTGACGTTGCCGCTGTTCAACCTGCTGGGCACCACGCTGGTGCTGATGTTTTTATGGGCGGTTGGTTTCACTCTGCTGACGGGGATTTCCTGGTTGCGGGTTGTCGACGGAATTGGAGAATCGACGCTGGGGATGTTCAGCTGGCTGCTGAATAAAATCCGGGGCGAATCGTCGCAAACCCTGACACCTTTTGCCTCTGAAATTCCTGACGAAAGCCAGACGCCTTATGCTGCGACTTTGCTCGACAAGCCGAATGGGTCTGAGATTGACGACGATGACGTCTTACTGAAAAAGCCAGCGGTCCGGGTGGCTTACACCCCAACTTCGTTTGCAGACACTGTACTGAACGAAGCGCCGAAGCCTGGTCTCACGTCTGCCGGTTCTGCAATTCCGGCAGCGAAACCTGAGTCTGACGTCGCGGTGAGTACTCCGCCGCCTGCGGAACCGGCCATTGTGATGCCGGAGCGCAGCAGACCGACTGCTGTGCAGGTGAACCAGCCACTGGGTACGAACCCGGATGCTGCGGACCTGACGATTGAAGCCTTGCAGTCTCAGCTGGCTCAGGACGAAGACTATAGTGTGTATGCGCCAGAGGCAGGCAGGGCCCAGGAACATCAGCAAGAGCATACTGCAGAACTGGCCGGAGATGATTTTGATGAAGAGCCGTCTCTGGGGGATCTGTCGTTGATTGAAGACGCGCCTGAATTGACTCAGCAGGACCCGGTGCAGGCATCTGAAGCGCCGGAAGAGGATGACCTTCCGTGGGAAGAGCAGGATGAGGTGGAACCTGAAGCAGCTTCAGCCTATGAGGATGCGTTCGAGAGTGAACACGAGATTGAAATCGGTGTTCATGATGGGATGTCTGAGCTGGAACGCGCTGCCGCTGCAGATGAAGCGGATGATGCAGAAGACGCTGAGGACATCGATGCCGAAGAATCGGACGAAGAGGCTTTCCAGCGTAAAATCCGTGAAGCGCAGCAGGCCCAGCAGCAACAGGCTTATGCTGCCGGTCTCGACAATCCTTTCCTGATGAAGAAAGACGTGGATTTACCGAAGCCGACGTCCCCGATGCCGACGCTGGATTTACTTCAGCCGGCACAACAGAATGTGCAGCCAACCAGTGAGGAAGAGCTGAAGCACACGGCAAGGCTGGTGGAATCTAAGCTGGCGGATTACAAAATTAAAGCCAAAGTGGTTGGGATTTATCCGGGCCCGGTGATTACCCGATACGAACTGGATCTGGCACCAGGCGTGAAAGTCAGCCGGATTTCCGGGCTGGCGAAAGATTTGGCCCGGGCCCTGTCGGCTTATGCCGTGCGTGTGGTCGAAGTGATTCCGGGCAAACCGTACATTGGTCTGGAATTGCCCAATGAACATCGCGAAACTGTGTATATGTCTGAGGTGCTGGCCAGCGACCGGTTCCAGAATATGCGCAGCGCGCTGCCGATTGTGCTGGGTTATGACATTGCCGGGGAGGCTGTGGTTGCTGACCTGAGTAAAATGCCTCACCTGCTGGTGGCCGGTACCACAGGTTCCGGTAAATCGGTCGGTGTGAACGTGATGATCCTCAGTCTGCTTTACAAGTGTAAGCCTGAAGACTGCCGCTTTATCATGATCGACCCGAAAATGCTGGAATTGTCGATTTATGAAGGAATTCCGCACCTGCTGACCGAAGTGGTCACTGACATGAAAGATGCCGGAAACGCCTTGCGCTGGTGTGTGGGCGAGATGGAGCGCCGTTATAAACTGATGGCCGCAGTTGGGGTTCGTAATCTGGCCGGCTTTAATGCCAAGCTGAAAGAAGCTGCTGCAGCCGGTCATCCGATTCACGATCCGTTATGGCGACCTGGCGATTCTTTAGACGAACACCCGCCGCTGTTGGAGAAAATGCCGAGTATTGTGGTCATAGTGGATGAGTTTGCTGATCTGATGATGGTCGTCGGCAAGAAAGTTGAGGAACTGATTGCGCGTCTGGCCCAGAAAGCGCGGGCTTCAGGGATCCATCTGGTTCTGGCAACTCAGCGTCCGTCGGTGGATGTGATTACCGGTCTGATCAAGGCCAATATTCCAAGCCGGATGGCGTTTACGGTATCCACCAAGACCGACTCACGGACCATTCTGGATCAGGGGGGGGCCGAATCACTGCTGGGTATGGGTGACATGTTGTACCTGCCGGCGGGTCAGAGTCATACAGTGCGTGTTCACGGGGCATTTGCCTCTGATGATGACGTGCATAACGTGGTCAATGACTGGAAAGCCAGAGGTAAACCTCAGTACATTGACGGCATTCTGAATGCCGATCAGGGGACTGAAGGCATGTTGCCCGGAGAGAGTCCGGCCGGTGGAGATGACGATTTGGATCAGCTGTTTGATCAGGTTGCAGCGTTTGTCGCTGAAAGTCGTCGCGGGTCAGTCTCTGGTGTGCAGCGCCGCTTTAAAATTGGCTACAACCGGGCTGCCCGGATTGTAGAACAGCTGGAAGCACACGGTATCGTCAGTCCGCCCGGGCATAACGGCAACCGTGAGGTTCTGGCTCCCGCTCCAACAGGAGATTAATGAATGAAGAAACACCCGAAAATGATAAAGACAGTGCAGCGAATTCTTTTGGCTGCGGCGCTCCTGCCTGGTCTGGCTTTTGCCAGTGCGCAGCAGGAGCTGAGCCAGCGTCTGAATAAAGTGGATGCGTTCAGTGCGAGTTTTACTCAGAAAGTTACCAGCCCGGAAGGCGACCTGCTGGTTGAAGGTCAGGGGAAAGTATCGGTGCAACGTCCGAATCTGTTCCGCTGGCATGCAGATACGCCGGATGAAAACCTGCTGGTTTCTGATGGCCGGACCTTGTGGTATTACACCCCGATGGTTGAACAGGTGACGGCGATGAAGCTGGAGGATGCAACTGAGCAGACGCCTTTTGTTCTGCTGATCCGGAATCAGAATCAGGATTGGGCAAAATATAACGTCGTGCAAACTGCTGATACATTCACGCTGACCCCGAAAGACCGTGCCGCTGTGACCGGTAAGTTTGTCGTGACCGTCGGTAAAGATGGCCAGGTTCGCGGCTTTTCGGTGGAAGAACAGGACGGTCAGCTCAGTCAGTTCCGTTTTGCTCAGTTTGCCAAGGGCAAACAGGACAGAAAGCAGTATAGTTTCACCCCACCTGCAGGGGTTGAGCTGGACGACAAGCGCTGATTGCGCTAAAAACAAGAGATTCATATACAGGCGGTAGAAATACCGCCTTTTTCAGTTTTGGATGGTCAGTGTGGATAACTTCAGTCTTAACTTTGCCTCGGATTTTCGTCCGCTAGCCGCTCGTATGCGGCCACGTACTGTTGAAGAGTATATCGGGCAGCAGCATATCCTGGGGCCTGGAAAACCGCTGCGAAGAGCACTGGAAGCCGGGCATCTCCATTCCATGATTCTGTGGGGACCACCGGGCACCGGAAAGACCACACTGGCGGAAGTGGCTGCTCACTATGCTAATGCTGAAGTCGAACGGGTATCTGCAGTGACCTCCGGAGTGAAAGATATTCGCGCGGCCATTGATAAAGCGCATCAGAACCAACAGGCTGGCCGTCGAACCATTCTCTTCGTAGATGAGGTGCACCGCTTCAACAAAAGCCAGCAGGACGCTTTTCTGCCCCATATTGAAGACGGCACCGTGACCTTCATCGGGGCGACAACGGAAAATCCGTCATTCGAACTGAATAACGCATTGTTGTCCCGTGCCCGGGTTTATAAGCTGAAATCCCTGACCCGGGACGATATTCTGACCGTCATCGATCAGGCTTTGGCGGATAAATCCCGCGGGGTTCAGGATCTCAGCCTGGCCTTTGCACCGGAAGTGAAAGAAAGTCTGGCACAACTGGTGAACGGCGATGCCCGGATGTCACTGAATTACCTTGAACTGCTGGCTGATATGGCCGAAGAGCAGGAGGGACAGAAACTCATCACACTGGATTTGCTGGCAGAAGTTGCGGGTGAGAAAGTGACCCGGTTCGATAACAAAGGTGATCTCTGGTACGACATGATTTCTGCCGTGCATAAATCGATTCGGGGTTCCAGTCCGGATGGTGCGCTCTATTGGTATGCCCGGATGCTGCAGGCCGGTTGTGACCCGCTCTATGTTGCCCGCCGTTTGCTGGCAATTGCTTCGGAAGATGTCGGCAACGCCGATCCGCGCGGGATGCAGGTCGCGATTGCGGCCTGGGACTGTTTCACCCGGGTGGGCGCTTATGAAGGTGAGCGGGCGATTGCACAAGCGATCGTGTATCTGGCCTGTGCTCCGAAAAGTAATGCGGTTTATACGGCGTTCAATCAGGCCAAAGCCGATGCGTCGAATTTACCGGACTTTGAAGTGCCGTCGCACCTGAGAAATGCCCCCACCAAACTGATGAAAGAGCTGGGGTATGGGGCAGAGTACCGTTATGCCCATGATGAACCCGGCGCGTATGCGGCGGGTGAGTGTTATCTCCCGCCTGAAATGCAGGGGAAACGGTATTATCAGCCTTCTGAACGAGGCTTAGAGGGTAAAATTCGTGAGAAGCTGGATTATCTGGCTTCTTTGGATGCAAAAAGCCCGCAGAAACGCTATCAATAACCGGGTTTTTTGGGTATGGTTTGTGGACGTACGTTAGGGGTTCTAACGTATTCAGATTTCAACTGATTTAATCCGCATTCGGATTAAACTTTGTGCAACATTCTATGACGAGCACAGGATTAGCATGCTAGATTCTAAACTTCTTCGAACTGAGCTGGACGCGACAGCAGAAAAATTAGCGCAACGTGGGTTTACCCTTGATGTAGAAACACTTCGTTCCCTGGAAGAGCAACGTAAGTCGATCCAGGTAAAAACGGAAGAACTGCAGTCCCAGCGTAACTCCCGCTCGAAGTTGATTGGTCAGCTGAAAGGCAAGGGCGAGCACGAAGAAGCCGAAAAAGTCATGGCTGAAGTTGCGGGTCTGGGATCTGAACTGGACGAAGCAAAAAAAGCGCTGGCAGAAATCCAGTCGCAGCTGAGCGATATTGAACTGTCGATTCCGAATATCCCGGATGAGTCGGCACCTTTTGGTAAAGACGAAGAACAGAATGTCGAAATTTCTCGCTGGGGTGAGCCGAAGTCTTTTGATTTCGAAGTGAGAGACCACGTCGATCTGGGTGAAATGGGCGAAGGTCTTGATTTTGCCAGTGCTGTGAAATTGTCCGGCTCTCGTTTCATCGTGATGAAAGGCCAGTTTGCCCGTCTGCATCGCGCGATCGCACAGTTTATGCTGGATCTGCACACCGAACAGCATGGTTATACAGAAATGTATGTCCCTTACCTGGTGAACCAGGACAGTCTGTACGGTACGGGTCAGTTGCCGAAGTTTGGTGAAGATCTGTTCAATACCAAGCCTGCGACTGAAGAAGGCGTTGGTATGTCACTGATCCCGACAGCTGAAGTACCGCTGACCAATATGGTTCGCGATACCATCGTTGAAGAAGCAGATCTGCCAATCAAGATGACAGCACATACGCCATGTTTCCGTTCAGAAGCCGGTTCTTATGGTCGTGATACCCGTGGCCTGATCCGTATGCACCAGTTCGATAAGGTTGAGCTGGTTCAGATCACCCGTCCGGAAGATTCAATGGCTGCACTGGAAGAACTGACCGGTCAGGCAGAAAAAGTACTGCAATTGCTGAACCTGCCATACCGTAAAGTGATTCTGTGTACCGGTGATATGGGCTTCGGCGCAATGAAGACTTACGATCTGGAAGTCTGGCTGCCGGCTCAGAACACGTACCGTGAAATCTCTTCTTGCTCAAATGTTGGTGATTTCCAGGCGCGTCGTATGCAGGCACGTTTCCGCCGTAAAGGTGAGAAAAAGCCTGAGCTGGTTCATACCCTGAACGGTTCTGGTCTGGCTGTGGGCCGTACCATGGTTGCCATTCTGGAGAACTACCAGCAGGCTGACGGCCGTATCGAGATCCCAGAAGTACTGCGCCAGTACATGGGCGGCCTGACACACATCGGTTAAGTTGGTCAGATTTGTTCTGAACCTGATTTGAATGAAAACCCAGCCTTTCGGCTGGGTTTTTTATTTCAGGCCTGTAGCTTGAGCTGTTCAGCGTCTGCGGTGTCAGCCTTCGACTTTTCCAGCAGCGGCACCAGACTGGCAGGGATGTCGGTGGGAAAGTCATCAATTGCCAGCGCGTGGGCAATTTCAAGCAGTTTGGCGTCAAACAAGCAGAATATATTGTCCGACAAGCTGAGCGATAATTTGTACAGTGCCAGCCGGCATGCATAGGTAGCACTGGCGGATTGCAACAGTGTGTCCAGATCCTGTTCCAGCTGATCGGCCATCAGGGATGGCCCCGGTACAGACAACATCAGGTTCATCTGACCTAAACGGCGTTGCAGCAAATTCAGGTGGCGGCGCAGCAGCACTTCAGTTTTGATCTTCCCGGGACGAAACGAGGCCACCGTTGCCCGAAACTGAGCCAAAGTATCCAGCGCATTCAGAGTGACCGGCCAGAATTGCTGGTATTGATCAAAAAGACTGTCATTGTCGGCGATCAGCATGCTGGTGGTTAAGTGGTCATCAATCAGATACATCGCATGACGGATGCTTTTCCCGTGCATTGCCTGATTTCGGGACAATGAATGTGCAGGCCACTCATGACACAGCTGCTGCAGGTTCTGGTCAAGAATACGGTACATTGGCTTTTGTTCCAGGCTGACCTGACTGACCAGCTGGCTGCTCATTTGCAGGATCACGTCCTGTTCATGAAAGACCGGGATTGTATGACCTGAACTTTTCATCAGATGGCTGTGCGATAAACGTCTGTGCTGGCGCAGCAGCTGAATCAGCTGTCGTAATCCGAGAATCTGCTCAAAGTGGGCTTCGGTTTGTGCCTGTTGTTGTTTGTTGTAGAAATACCAGGCTGTCAGTGCCAGTACCGTCAGCGTTAAACCGAGAATAATCCACATATCGACTCCTTATCTGCCAGATGAGTGGCATCAATACTTTGTTGTTCCTCTTTGACGTTTTGATTCTGTTTTGAAGTCAGCTTCTTGAAGCTTGTGTGCAGTTTCTTAACGACGTTTTACCCCAGCATTTCAATCATGTGTATGGGCAAAAAGCATGCCTTTCCAACTGCCTGTGGGAGATAGAAAAAGCCTGCTGATAACTGAATAACGCAAAAACTGAGCCAGCTTTTCAACGGGGTTGAAATTGAGAAAAACTCAGGTGGATACGGGTGAGAAGAAGCCCCAAAAGAAAACGAGAGTTTTTTGTTGCACTATTTAAGTGCGTTTTGTGGTCTGGAATGCTTTCTTATAGTGCAGTCAGGATTCGGAAAATCTTGAATTGAACCGCGCCGGGTTGGATTGGGAAGGGCGGGGCGGGGAAACTTCTGTTTCAGGGTATTTTTGTGAATCTCAATTATCATTGATATATCAATCAAATCTTAATGAAGAACAAATTGTGTTATGCCGCATTGTTATCTTATGAATTTATTGATTTTCCTCAGCCTGATGTCCTTGTCCACGCTGGCCGCTGCGGAAAAATTTGAGGTCAGCCGTTGTGCATCTTGCCATGAAAAAGAAGTACAGCAATGGCAGGGTTCCCATCATTTTCATGCCATGTCGCATGCTTCTGAAAAGACGGTTCTTGGTAATTTTCAAAACATCAAACTTCAAAAAGACAATTTACAGTTTCAGCTTCGCATTGATGATGGTGAGTATCTGGTTGAAATGAAGAGTGATTCTGGCGAGGTGGTCCGGTATCCGGTGCGCTATACCTTTGGGTACTATCCTTTGCAGCAATATGCAATTTCTGTGGGGAAGGGAAAAATTCAATTCATCCCTTTTGCCTGGGACAGCCGGTCAGAATCTGAAGGTGGAACACGATGGTTTGAGTTATATCCGGATCAAAAAACACATGATTTATTTCACTGGACTCAAATGGGGCAAAACTGGAATCAAATGTGTGCCGATTGCCACACAACTGATTTTCAGAAAAATTTCGATCCGAAAACCCAGCACTATCAGTCCACTTACAGTGCAGTAAATGTCAGCTGCGAAGCATGCCATGGCCGTAGCCAGCAACATTTGGAATGGACGGGGGGCAACTCTGAAATTTCACAAAAAGGTTATCCTCAATCGATCGGAAAACGAACGCTACTATTTGTTTCTCAGCCCAATGGTCAGATGAAAGCAATGACAGAGTTGAAAGAGAGCCGGCAGGTTGCCGTGTGTGCCACTTGTCATGCACGCCGGACCCAACTGTCAGACAGAACAGCACCGCATCATTTTTCGCAAGACTATCAGGGCGCTTTGCTGACCTCAGACATTTATCATGTCGATGGTCAGATATGGCAGGAAGACTATGTCTGGGGCTCGTTTCTGCAAAGCAAGATGTATCAGGCTGGGGTGACTTGCACCAATTGCCACAATCCCCATTCCGGAGAAACGGTCCTGCCCGGCAATCAAACCTGTATCCAGTGCCACAGTGAAACAACCTATGACAATACCACGCATCACCGGCATGCCGCAGGTCGTGCCGGGAGTCAGTGTGTTGACTGTCATATGCCAGCCACGACTTACATGCAGATCGATTCTAGGCGTGACCATAGTTTTCGGATTCCGCGCCCCGATCTGACCGTCAAAACCCAGGCGCCGAATGCGTGCCAGCAGTGCCATGCTGATCAATCCGCACAGTGGGCTAGCCAGCAAATCAAAGCATGGTTTCCCCATAGCACGCACCGGTCTCCCGATCATTTTTCACTCACATTTCAGGCCGCGGATCAGGGGG
The DNA here is from genome assembly GCF_023151555.2 of Photobacterium sp. CCB-ST2H9. NCBI lineage: Bacteria > Pseudomonadati > Pseudomonadota > Gammaproteobacteria > Vibrionales > Vibrionaceae > Photobacterium > Photobacterium sp. CCB-ST2H9. The sequence goes on along the minus strand of NZ_CP100425.1, from coordinate 2,446,180 downwards.
CGCTCTCTGCTTCGGAGTCGCTGACGCGGATCGCCCAGAGCAGTCAGTATCCTGAGATTGTCCGGGCATCTGCGATTGTCCGGATGGCCGCTTATCCCGACAGAAATTCACAGGTCGCGATTGCACGCGCTGTCCGTGAAGATGAGCCTCTGAAAAGACAAGCCGCGATCAGTGCGACGGCTTTGTATCCCGTTGCTGAGCGCTATCGTTTACTGGCGCCATTGCTGGAGGATAATCGCGCACCCATCAGAGCCAGTGCGGCGCAAGCGCTGGCCCCAATGCTGACCATGCCGCATGTGATACAACTGACCGAGGCACAGAAATCTGTGCTGGAGCAGGGATTGGCGACTTATCGCGATATGCAGCGCTATCAGTCGGATCGTGGCTTTTCGTATGCAAATCTGGGAAATCTGGCTTTGGCGCTTGGGGAGATGGACGAAGCTGAGTCGCATTTTCTGGCAGCCATTGAAGTGGAACCGATTTTTATACCGGCTTATGTCAATCTGGCTGATGTATACCGGGTGAAAGGGGATGAATTGAAAGCGCGAGCTGTGTTGGATCAGGCGCTGAAGGTTCATCCGAACGAACCGAGCGTGTTGTATGCCAAAGCGATGAGCTGGGTACGAAGCGGGGAGAAAGTAAACGCAGCCCCGTTCCTGAAACGGGCGGTGGAATACTCGGAAGGGAACGCTGATTATCTCTATGCTTATGGATTATTACTGCAGGAACAGGGACAAACGCGCCAGGGGGTGGGGTATATGCATCAGGCGATGAAAGTCGCTCCCCAAAACCCAGAGATTTACTACACCGTGGTGCAGAGTTATCTTCAGCTGAAAGACTTTGATCAGGCGTTGTTTTATGCGCAGAAGCTGGCTCTGATGGTTCCCGGAAATGCGCAGATTCAGCAATTGATCCAACAGATTCAATTGATGCGCTCAGTACAACCTCGTACTGAGGGGTAATCTCGGGCTGTGCGATGAAACAGGATTGAAACTAGGTTGAGCCCCGGTAAAGGTTTTCCTGCAGAACAAAAACGCCAGTCCCGGAAGACTGGCGTGTAGGGGAGTTGCGTTGTCGTCAGCAGGATCAGGCTTTATGCAGATGAACTTCTTCGTCTTTCTCACCCGCTTTCGGGTCGTTAAAGCGTTTGATGTCCATCTCGTTCTCTGACTTGCCGACAATACAGGTCACGACACTGTCACCGGTAATGTTGACCGCAGTACGGATCATATCCAGCAGTCGGTCCACACCCATAATGATGGCAATACCTTCAACAGGCAGACCCACCTGGTTCAGAACCATGGCCAGCATGATCAGACCCACACCCGGTACACCGGCTGTGCCGATAGAGGCCAGGGTGGCTGTCAGGATCACGGCCATGTAGTCACCCATGGTCAGATCGACGTTGAATGCCTGCGCAATGAATGCGGTCGCAACACCCTGCATAATTGCGGTGCCATCCATATTGATGGTTGCACCCAGTGGCACGGTGAATGAAGCAACTTTGTTGCTGACACCCAGACGTTTGGTTGCCGTTTCCATCGTTACAGGAATGGTCGCATTAGAAGAGGCGGTGGAGAAAGCGAACATGACCGCATCTTCCATCTTCTTGAAGAAAGTGAACGGGCTCAAGCCGGAGAACACTTTCAGCATCAGGCCATAAGTCACCAGAGCGTGCAGCATCAGGGTGCCGCTCAGAACCATGAAATAGCTGATCAGGTTCTTGATAGCATCCAGCCCCAGACCTGTGAACAGCTTCGCCATCAGGAAGAACACACCATAAGGGGCAATGTGCATCAGCAAAGCAACCAGCTTCATGATCACTTCGTTCAGATCGGCAAAGATACCGGCAATGCGTTCACCCGCTTTTCCGGCAGCGCTGATTGCAATACCAAACAGCAGGGCAAAGACAATGATTTGCAGTGTATTACCTTGTGCCATGGAGTTAATCGGGTTCGTCGGGAACATACCGATAATAACTTGGCCCAGAGATGGCGCTTCTTTGGCAGCAAAAGAGGTTGCAGCGGCAAGGTCAGCCCCTTCACCTGGTTTGAACAGCGTACCCATGGTCAGGGCGAGTGTGATAGCGACCGCTGTTGTGGTCAGGTAAAAGGCAAGGGTTTTTCCGCCCAGACGGCCCAGGGTGCTGATGTCGCTCAGGGTGCTGGTACCGCACACCAGAGAAACAAAGACCAGTGGCACAACCAGCATTTTCAGGCTGGCAATGAAGATAGAGCCACCGACTTCAAACAAACCATTGACGATATAGTCGTGTACAAAAGGGACGTCCGCGAAAAGCGAGCGGATAACAAATCCAGTCAAAATACCCGCAACCATGCCGATAATAATGCGGGTGGTCAGGGACATTTTTTTGTTTTGGGTTTTCATGAAAGAACACTCCTTATTATAAGTTGCTCTGTTTACTGCTCTATTCTTTGAGCTTCAGAGCGCGGAGCAGATTACCAGTTCCGGTTACGAAGTCGTGGTGTAAAATCAATGTCATGATTTAAAGCTTGTTTGAGATCACACTTTATTGAGCTGTTTGTTACTTAATGCTCATATCTTTTAACAAAACAAAAACCTTTTGGTTGCTTTGTATACTGATATAGCAAGCATTTTTTGGTTCGATCGTCTGTTCTTTGCGAATAAATCAAAAGCAATTTCTGTCGGGTATCTGTTCCTTGCTCTGGAACGGAAGATATGAAACGGGCAGGGTTGATGTGAAAGGGAGATCGAACAGAATAAAAAAGGAGCTTTCGCTCCTTTTTTGTGTTCAATTTGTGCGGCGATAAATTACATCACTCGCATCCCAGGCTGGGCACCATCATGGGGTTCCAGCAGCCACAGGTCTTTACCGCCAGGGCCAGCAGCCAGGATCATGCCTTCAGACATGCCAAACTTCATCTTCCGTGGTTTGAGGTTTGCAACCACCACGGTCAGCTTACCGACCAGATCTTCCGGATTGTACGCTGATTTGATGCCAGAGAAGACCTGACGGGTTTCACCGCCGATATCCAGCTGGAATTTCAGAAGTTTGTCTGCTTTCGGTACAGACTCACAGCTGATGATTTTAGCAATGCGCAGATCCACTTTGGCAAAGTCGTTAAAGTCGATTTCATCTGCAATGGGCTCATCAATCAGCGGGCCGGCAGCCGGTGGGGTTGCAGCGGCTTTTTCTGCAGCAGCATCTTCTTTTGATGCTTCGATCATCGCTTCCACGTGCTTACTGTCAATGCGGTTGAACAGTGCTTTGAACTTGGAGATTTCATGGCCGGTCAGTGGCTGTGCAATCCCTTCCCAGGTCAGCGTTTCGTTCAGGAATGCTTCAACACGCTCAGCCAGTTTTGGCATGACAGGCTTCAGGTAAGTCATCAGAACCCTGAACAGGTTGATACCGACAGAGCAGATTGCCTGCAGCTCAGCATCTTTGCCTTCTTCTTTCGCGACAACCCATGGGGCTTTCTCATCCACATACTGGTTGGCTTTATCCGCCAGCGCAGTCACTTCCCGGATGGCACGGCCAAACTCACGGTTTTCGTACAGTTCTGCAATGCGATCGGCAGCAGCAGCGAATTCCTGATACAGTGCCGGTTCTGCAAAGCTGTCAGCCAGCTTGCCGTCGAAACGCTTGGTAATAAAGCCAGCGTTACGGGAAGCCAGGTTGACGATCTTGTTCACCACATCGCTGTTTACGCGCTGGGTGAAATCTTCCAGGTTCAGGTCCAGATCATCAATCCGGTTGTTCAGCTTGGCAGCGTAGTAGTAACGCAGGCACTCAGGATCCAGGTGATTCAGATAAGTGCCGGCTTTCACGAAAGTCCCTTTTGATTTGGACATTTTCGCGCCGTTCACTGTGACATACCCGTGAACGAAGACATTGTTCGGCTTGCGCAGACCGGCACCGTCCAGCATTGCCGGCCAGAACAGGCTGTGGAAATACACAATGTCTTTACCGATGAAGTGGTACAGCTCAGTGGAACTGTCTTTGTTCCAGAACTCGTCGAAGTTCAGGTCGTCACGTTTGTCGCACAGGTTTTTGAATGAACCCATGTAACCAATGGGTGCGTCCAGCCAGACGTAGAAGTATTTGCCGGTTTCACCCGGGATCTCAAAGCCGAAGTAGGGCGCATCACGGGAAATGTCCCACTGCTGCAGACCACCGTCGAACCATTCCTGCATTTTATTGGCTGTTTCTTCCTGCAGCGCGCCCGACTTGGTCCATTCTTTCAGCATGGATTCAAACTGCGGCAGATCGAAGAAGAAGTGGACGGAGTCTTTCATCACCGGCGTCGCACCGGAAACCGCTGATTTCGGGTTAATCAGATCGGTCGGGCTGTAAGTTTCGCCGCAGTTATCGCAGTTATCACCGTACTGGTCTTCTGCTTTACATTTCGGGCAGGTGCCTTTCACGAAACGGTCCGGCAGGAACATTTCTTTCTCTGGGTCGAACAGCTGAGAAATGGTGCGGCTGGTAATAAAGCCGTTTTTCTTCAGTTCGGTATAGATGAAAGAAGACAGCTCGCGGTTCTCTTCAGAATGCGTACTGTGATAGTTATCAAAACTGATATCGAAGCCAGCAAAATCCGCCTGGTGCTCTTTGCTCACTTCGGCAATCATCTGCTCTGGCTCCATCCCCATCTGTTGGGCCTTGAGCATGATTGGTGTGCCGTGTGCGTCGTCTGCACAGATGAAATGAACTTCGTTGCCGCGAAGGCGCTGATAGCGCACCCAGATATCCGCCTGGATATGCTCAAGCATGTGGCCAAGGTGGATAGAACCGTTAGCGTACGGCAGGGCGCAGGTCACCAGAATTTTTCTTGGGTTTGCAGCCATATTTCTCTATTCGCTCATGATGGGTAAAAAAGATATTAAGCCTTGAATACTACCCCAAGGCAGGCGTGATTCATAGTCTGACAATTGCAGCTGTCTGCGATGGAAAGTGGTAGGATAACAACAGCGTATTTCTACAACGGAGCAGGTAATTCCAATGTCGAATCATCCCGTGGGTCCATTTGCGGATAAATCAAGCTTATGTACCTGGCTGAATCAGTTCACCCACCCTTGGCTGCAGCATGAATGGGCAGACACACCGGGAATCGTTCAATGGCAGGGCGGCGGGCAGCTCAGCATTACGTTGCCTTTTGCAGCTTCGAGTGTGGCCGGTGCACTGGCCGACTGGATTGGCGATCAACAGGCAAAACAGCGGGTGAGCAATCTGAACGTGACGATTTCGGTCAGAGTGGCTCCGCTCGCAGCTGGCGGGAAGTCGCCACTCAAAGGTGTGAAAAACCTGCTGGTAGTCAGTTCCGCTAAAGGTGGTGTCGGTAAATCGACCACCGCAGTGAATCTGGCGCTGGGTTTGAAGGCGCTCGGAGCCAGAGTCGGGTTGCTGGATGCGGATATCTACGGGCCTTCAGTACCGATGATGCTGGGGGCTGCCGATGAAAAACCATCTTCACCCGATGGCAAAATGATGTCTCCGGTCGAAGCACATGGCCTGTACACCAATTCCGTCGGTTATCTGGTGCCAGCCGAAAATGCCACAGTCTGGCGCGGTCCGATGGCATCAAAAGCACTGTCGCAAATCGTGAATGAAACCTTGTGGCCGGACCTCGATTATCTGGTGGTGGACATGCCGCCGGGGACCGGGGACATCCAGCTGACAATGGCTCAACAGATGCCGGTGACCGGTGCTGTCGTGATTACTACGCCGCAGGATCTGGCGTTGGCCGATGCCATTAAAGGGGTCAACATGTTCCATAAGGTGAATATTCCTGTGCTGGGAGTGGTCGAGAACATGAGTTACCACGTCTGCAGTGCCTGTGGTCATCATGAACCGATTTTCGGAACCGGCGGCGCAGAGAAGATGGCACGTGATTATGCGATTCCGTTGCTGGCACAATTGCCGCTGCATATTCAGATCCGTCAGGATATCGATCAGGGGTTGCCGACAGTTGCCGCTTCTCCGGACAGCGAGCAGGCGAAAGCTTATGTTGAACTGGCCGGTCGGGTTGCCAGCCGACTCTATTGGCATGGGCAACCAGTGGCAGAGCAAATCAGTATCAAAACGCTGTAATTGTAGATGATGTAACTATTTTCACCTGGGTTGTCGTTGCATTTGCATCATGCTTTGCGATTAAGATCGCATTTGCTCTGGCATCCCAGGCACCAACTCCTTATAATCGTGCGGTTTATTTTTTACCTCCAGTATAGTGCTGACACATTTTGTCAGCGATTTGCTGCCTTTGAGTAAAAGACCCGCTAGATTATCTTACAGGTGCTTTCTGATATGTCTGAACATTCACACCAGTGCGTTATTATCGGGATTGCAGGCGCGTCTGCATCCGGTAAAAGTTTGATCGCCAGAACCGTTTACAATGAGTTGAAAGAAAAAGTAGGCGATCAACAGATCGGTGTTATTACGGAAGATTGTTACTACAACGATCAAAGTCACCTGAGCATGGATGAGCGGGTCAAAACCAACTATGACCATCCGAATGCGCTGGACCATGATTTGCTGTGTGAGCATCTGGAAACCCTGATTCGCGGTGATGCAGTTGAAGTTCCTCAGTACAGTTACAGTGAACACACGCGTACGCAGGAAACCACCACGCTGACACCGAAGAAAGTGATCATTCTGGAAGGGATTCTGCTGCTGACGGATCCGCGTCTGCGTGATCTGATGCATGCAACCGTCTTTATGGATACGCCGCTGGATATCTGTCTGCTGCGCCGTTTGCAGCGTGATGTGGCTGAGCGCGGCCGGACCATGGAATCAGTTCTGCAGCAGTACCAGAAAACGGTTCGCCCAATGTTCATGCAGTTCATTGAACCCTCAAAGCAATATGCGGATATTATCGTTCCGCGTGGCGGTAAAAACCGGATTGCAATCGATGTGCTGAAAGCACACATTGCCCGCTTGCTGAAAGCGTAAAAAGCAGAAAGGCTGACGCAGGTCAGCCTTTTTTGTCTCTGGCCCCGGAGGCAAATCACAAGCGGCTGAGTCAAGCAAAGATAGACCTGATGCAGCACGCTCGTTATAGTGTCGGCACGTGAATATACCCAAGTGACCTGAATGTTTTTTCAGAGGTGATTTGGGTATATTTCTGACTGTTTTTGAATTTTTGCCCTGGAGAGACCCCGCAACATGAGACTCTGTGACAAGGACATTAAGACTTATCTTGATGAAGGTAAAATCAGTATTGAGCCACGCCCGTCAAACGATGTGATCAGTGGCCTGACCGTGGATGTGACACTTGGCAACAAGTTCCGTATTTTCAATGACCACGGCGCACCTTATATCGACCTGTCCGGGAAGAAAGAAGATGTTGCGGCTCAGATGGACAAAGTGATGAGCGATGAGATTGTCGTGGAAAACGGCGATGCTTTTTTTCTGCATCCGGGACAGCTGGCGCTGGCCGTGACGCATGAATCCGTCACATTGCCGGACAATATTGTCGGCTGGCTGGATGGCCGTTCTTCGCTGGCGCGACTGGGTCTGATGGTGCACGTGACTGCACACCGGATTGATCCGGGCTGGGAAGGCCGAATCGTGCTGGAATTTTATAACAGTGGCCGTCTGCCGCTGGCGCTGCGCCCGCACATGCCGATTGGTGCCCTGAGTTTTGAGATACTGTCGGGCTCGGCAGAAAAGCCTTATAACAAAAGGGCCAACGCCAAGTACAAGAATCAGCAGGGTGCGGTGGCCAGCCGGATCAGTGAAGACGAGAAAAAACACGGCTGATTTTTGGTCTCAAGTTCATTAAATTGCATTCTGTTTGATAAGGTCACCTTAACGGTGGCCTTATTTTTTGCTTTAATGAAGCCGGTATTTTGACATTTTTTGTTGGCATTTTTTTGTGCTGTGAGCAAAAAATCTAACTCCCCTGGCACAGGTTCCTGAGGACAAAATGAAGAAAATTCTCTATTTGCTACTGGCGATTGTCGTGGTGGTCGTCGTGGGTATCGGCGTTTTAGTAACGCTGATCGATCCGAATCAGTTCAAACCCCTGATTGCAGAACAGGTGAAGAAAGCCACGGGTCGGGATCTGGTGATGGAAGGTGACATCAGCTGGCGTTTCTTCCCGAGTATTGGTTTTGATATTGGCCGCACGGAATTCCGGAACCCGGAAGGGTTCGCCGAGCCAAATCTGGTGCAGTTTAATGAAGCCGGTGTGTCCGTCTATGTATTGCCATTGTTCTCACATCAGCTGGAAGTGGGCAAGGTCACTTTAAAAGATGCCCGTGTCTTTATTCAGACACGCAAAGACAGTGTCAGTAACCTGGATGGTCTGACTGGCGAATCGGGTTCAACCGCCCAGCCGGCACCGGAAAGTAGTCAGACAGAACCGCAACCGCAGCCAGCCGGTGACGGTGAACCGGTGGTTGAAGGGGAAACCGCAACCGGCGAGAAGTGGGTGATTCGTCTGGCAGGTATTGCGCTGGAGAATGCCAGTGTCAGTATTCGTGATGACAAAGCCGGTACGATGACGGCACTGGATTCGCTGAACCTGAATCTGAGTCAGTTTGCGCCGGGTGAATGGGCTGATTTGAGTTTTGATCTGGCCGGACAAAATGGTGCGATGCGCTTTACCGCTCAGGGTAAAACGGGCTTACAAATTGCGGAAACCCTGGATGATGCGTCACTGCGCAATACGGAATTGTCTGCCAGTATGACGGAAGCCGGGACGAAGCTGGAAAACGTCACGGTGAAACTGGACAAATTCACGCTGGGTGACTGGGGTGAAGTGTCTCTGGCTGCCAAAGGGCAGGTACCGGATCTGGCTTTTGATGCCTCCGGTAAAATGCGTCTGATGGTGAATCAGGACAAGAACAAAGTTTCGGTTCAGGGGCTTGATCTGAATTCCTCGCTGGAAGGGGCAACGCTGCCGCGTCCGAGCATGACGGTCGGTATTGCCGGTGATGCTGAATATGATCTGAAAGCCAGTCTGGCGAAGCTGAGTCAGTTTATCCTGAAAGCAGACGAGCTGGCTCTGAAAGGGGATGCGTCTTTCAAACAGGCTGCGATCCCGGTGATCCGGTTTGATCTGAACAGCGACGAAATCAACGTGGATAACTGGATTGGCAGCCCGGAAGAAGCGTCTGCGGAATCAGGACAGGCGGAGTCCGGACAAAAGCAGTCGGCTTCGGCGGAGCAACCAGCTTCACCTGCAGCACCGGCAACTGCCAGTGATCAGGAGCCGGATCTCTCGGCACTGAAACAGTTCGACGTTGCCGGAACCGTGAAAGTTGGCCGGTTTGTGGCGGCAAATGCCAAACTCAGCCATGTGGATCTGTCTGTTGCAATCAAGAACGGTGTACTGGATCTGAATCAATTTGCGGCGGAGCTGTATGACGGCACGATTGCTGCTAAAGCCCGTCTGGATGCGACGGGTAAGCTGCCGGTTTATCAGGTCACTAAAACTATCAAAGGGGTTCAGGTTCAGCCGCTCCTGAAGGATGTTGCGGATAACGATATTCTGGCGGGTACAGGAAATATTGAAGTCGAAGTGAAAGGCAAAGGCCTGGCGGAATCTCGTCTGAAGAAAAACCTCGACGGTACTGTTGCCATCAACTTTGCGGATGGTGCAGTGAACGGCATTAATATTCCGAAGATGATTCGTGATGCCAAAGCGAAGTTAAAAGGCAAGTCTGATTCTGCAGGTGATGAAGCGAAGAAAACCGACTTCTCTGCGATGACGGCGACTTTCGTCCTGAAAGACGGGAAAGCTTCCACCAACAATATGTATCTGGCTTCGCCGCTGTTGCGTGTGGATGGCCGCGGAAATACTGATCTGATCGAACAGACGTTGGATTTCCAGATTGATACCTCACTGGTTGCCACCAGCAAAGGACAGGGCGGTAAATCGGTTGATGAGGTGGCAGATATTACCGTCCCGCTGGATATTACCGGAACCTGGCTTGCACCCGACTATAAGGTGAATTTCAAGGAACTGGTGAAGCGGAACAGTGAGCTGGATAAGCGCGCGAAAGAGCTGGAAGCCAAAGCGAAGAAAGAAGCAGACCGGCTGGAAGAAAAAGCCAATAAGGAAGTTCAGCGGGGTCTGGATAAACTGCTGGGCGATAAATCCAAAGATGACAAAGTCCAGAAAGCCGCAGATAAATTGCTAAAAGGTTTGTTTAACTAATTATCTGATTTGTCTGATGAAAACGGTCAGTTGCTTATGCGGCTGGCCGTTTTTTTGTGACGGGACGTTACCTGTGTCCTTCATTGGCGCACTGTTCTGATACAATCGGGAAAAAATTTGTGGAGAACAGTTGGTGGATTCAGTCACTCAAGCCGCTTTGGGCGCTGCGGTTGCCGGCATGATTGCCGGACGGAAAGCATCGCCGAAAGTGCTGGTGGCCGGCGCGATGCTCGGCACCATTCCGGATTTAGATGTTCTGATTGATTACGGTGATCCTGTTTCAGACATGGTAAAACACCGGGGCTTCAGTCATTCATTGTTTGTACTTTTTCCGTTTTCTTTTCTGCTGACGCTCTGCTGGCAGCGGTGGCGGCCAACACAGTTTGGTTTTGGCCATCTGTGGTGTCTGGTGGCAGCCTGTTTGATCACGCATCCGTTACTCGATGCTTTTACGGCCTACGGAACCCAATTGTTCTGGCCTATGCCTGTCAGTGTGGCGATCTCCAGTATTTTTATCATTGACCCGCTCTATACGCTGCCCTTACTACTGACGTTGCTGGCGGCGCTGATCTGGCGTGAACGGATAGCCAGCCTTTGCCGGGCGGGGATCATTCTGTCCGGGATTTATCTGGCCTGGTCGGTCGCGGCGCTTCATCTGATTGAGCACAAGGTCGAGAAACAGCTTGCCGGGACGGCACTGGAGGGACAGCCGGTATTGGTGACTCCCACGCCATTCAATACGGTGTTGTGGCGTATCGTTGTGCTGGATAACGAACAGTACTGGGAAGGGCTGTCTTCTTTACTGGATGGCAGCCACGACGTGGCTTTTATCGTCAAACCCCGCGGTCACTGGCCGGAAGACGTTGCAAAACCGACAACCTTACAGGCGCTGGAAACCTTTACGGATCGTTTTGTGCGCTATGAAACGCAGGACGAGCAGTTGATTGCCACAGATCTGCGTCTGGGCATGGTCGACTATCTGCCTTTTCGCTTTGTTTTTGCCAGCAAAGATGAGCACCAGGACTGGCAGTTGCAACGTCCGGTTCAGCTGGAGAGCCCGTCCGTTCGAATGAAGCATCTGCCATCGCTCTGGCTGAGGCTGCTGGGAAGTCAGGATATCAATGCCGATCTCTGCCATGTTTCAGAGACCTGCCAGGCCACAGCAGCCCGTCCGTTATCCGGGTAATTACCAGTCCACGCCTTTGCGGGCTTTGATACCGCTCTCAAAGGCGTGTTTGACATTCCGCACTTCAGACACGGTGTCCGCCATATCCGTCAAACGGCGGTGGGCCCCGCGACCGGTGACGACGACCGATTGTTCTGGCGGTCGGCGTGCAATCGTCTCCAGGACGTCTTCAATATCCAGATATCCATAGGTCAGCATATAGGTGAGTTCATCCAGCAGCACCACATCATAGCTGTCATCGGTGAGCATCTTTTTACATTCAGCCCAGGTTTTTTCTGCGGCCAGCGTATCAGCAGTTTTGTCCTGAGTGTCCCAGGTGAAGCCGGTACCCATGACTGCAAATGTGACCCCGAGTTTTTCCAGCAGATTCCGCTCGCCATTATCCCAGGTGCCTTTGATGAACTGGCCTACACCACATTTCTGGTCATGCCCGACTGCACGGGCAATAGTGCCGAATCCGGATGTCGATTTCCCCTTACCGTTTCCGGTAATCACCAGCAGGATGCCTTTTTCTGTCTGGGCGGCGGCGACACGGGCATCCACTTCATCTTTTACTTTCTGTTGTCTGGCTTTGTAGCGATCCTGCTTGTTCTGTTCGTCTGCCATGAGTTTCTCTTCGTTGCCGTTTGATTTGGAAAACCATCATTCTGAGGGAGGCAGTTTTGAGGTGCAAGGATTAACCTCATTGATTTCAGCAGCTCGTATTGCGAGGGGGATGTTGTGAGAGGGGCGACCGAAGCGATCCGGCGCTCGCTTGCAGGGGATGTAAACAGCGAGCGCCGGAGGAAGCTTGAACGATGGGATTAGTGTTGCATTAACATCCGTTTGGCTTCCAATTCCAGGTTTTTATACGGCTGCCCAGAAACAGACACGCCAACGGCCTGTATGACACCGCCTTTGAAATCACCCGGTGATTTATAGAGGGCGCTGACCGCATCGCCGCTGTCATAGCCGACACATAGGCCGTCGCCCGACAGGGTAAATTTCGCGGGTTGCGTTTTCATTTCACCAGAAGCTACTTCTTTGTCATTGATGTAGAGCTGGGTTTTACCCAGAATCTCACCATTCTCACCTGTGCCTGTTTTTTCAAACGCCATGCCCAGCGTGTACTTACCGGGTTTCAGTTCTTCTGACGATTCAAAGACCTGCTCAGGCTGAATGCCCAGGAAGTTATAGACGTAATACAGTTTTTTATCTTTCAGGAACAATGAATGGCCTCCGAAACGGGAACCATGGGCAAAGATGACCCCTGAGGCGTTTTCATCTTTGATTTCCACATTGGCAAGAATTTTATAAGAACGGCCCCGAATGTTCACGGCGACCCCTTCCGGGACCGGTGCTGTATCGGGGTAGTACACGTAAGTGTCTCTGGGGGCTTCTTCAGATGGCCGTTCAATGCCGAGAACTTCAGCAGCACTGCGGTCATCTAAGGGAAGCACATTGTTTTTCTTGGCTTCTTCAAACCAGGTGTCGACCAGTTCTTTCAATTTCTCCGGATTTTCTTTGGCTAAGTTTTTAGATTCAGAGCGATCTACTGCCACGTGATAAAGCTCCCATTCGTCTTTATCAAATTGACCGTGACCCGTCAGTGGCGAATGGATCGCAGAAGCTTTCCAGCCATCCTTCCAGATACCGCGTGTACCGAGCATTGAATAGTATTGAACTTTTTTCTGGGTTGGATCATCCGGCTTCGCATCAAAGGTGTAAACCATTGAAACGCCTGAGAGCGGATACTGCTCAACGCCATGATTCACTTTGGGCATTTCATTCCCGGTAATTTCCAGAATGGTCGGGACGATATCGACCGAATGGTGGTACTGATGCCGTATTTCCCCTCTCGCCTTGATGCCTTTGGGCCACGAAATGATGAGGGGGTCAGCGGTCCCGCCCGCAAATTGTGAGTAGCGTTTGAACATTTTAAATGGTGCTGAAAACGCTGCAGCCCAGCCGGTCGGATAGTGGTTGTAGGTATCCGGTGAGCCGAGGCTGTCCAGATACTTCAGGTTTTCTTTGATGTCATCGGGGTAGTTATTAAAGAATTTGTTTTCATTCACTGAGCCGTTTTCAGTCCCTTCGCCAGAAGCACCATTGTCGGCAGCATAAATGATGATGGTATTTTCCAGCTGTTTCGTCTCTTCAAGGTAGTCAATGATACGGCCCACCTGAGCATCGGTGTATTCTGAAAAACCGGCATAGACCTCAGCCATTCTGGCGAAGAGTTTTTTCTCATCATCACTCAAGGTATTCCAGGGGCGGACATGATCAGCTGGGTTTGCCTGATCTTTGGGCATGGGGTTCATGGGCGTGTTGACGGTGCCTTCAGGCAAGATGCCTTTTTCGATCATTTTTTGGGTCACCCATTCCCTGTATGCATCATAGCCATCGTCAAATTTACCTTTGTATTTGTCTGACCATTCTTTCGCGACATGATGCGGTGCATGGTTGGCGCCCGGGTTAAACCACATATACCAGGGTTTGGATGGGTTGGTTGCATTCTGGTTTCGCAGCATTTTTATTGCCTGATCAGCCAGATCTTTTGACAGATGGTAGCCATCTTCCGGACTGTAAGGTGCATCAATAAAGCGGTTATCTTCAACTAAATCCGGATACCAGTTATTGGTCTCGCCGCCCAGAAATCCGTAAAAGCGATCGAATCCCTGTTGAGTCGGCCACTCTTTGCGGGTGGCGCCCGGTGCAACATCCTGCTCCGGAACATTATGGTTCTTACCGATCCAAAAGGTACTGTATCCATTGTTTCTTAAGACTTCGGCAATGGTTGTGACCTGATCCGGGAAGCGGCCACTGGCACCGGGAAATCCATTTGCGGCTTCCGTAATGGCTGCCATCCCGTTTAAGTGGTGATTTCGACCGGTTAGAAGGGTAGAACGGGTTGGTGAGCACAGGGCCGTTGTATGCCATTGGGTATAAGTGAGGCCGTTTTGCGCGATTCGGTCAAGCGTCGGCATATTGATTCTGCCACCATAAGGTGACCAGGCACCCAAGCCGGTATCGTCGTAGAGGACAAATAAAATATTGGGAGAACCTTCTTTGGCCTTTTTCGGGGTGAAAGGTGTCCAGTCTGCTTTCGAATCTCTGACGTCAAGCTCCATTGTTCCCTGAAACCCTGCATTGACAGGGATCCCCATGTCATCGACAGCCGGGGCCGGGCTTTCTTCGGAAGCATGTGCCATGAACACACAAAGTGAGCAGGCCAGGCTCAGTAAAAGCTGTTTTGGTTTCATGTGTGAGCTCCATGTTGAATTGATGGCAGGTTCCTGTTGGAAGCTGTCACGGGCGTTGTGACCAGAGCCCGTGAAAGAGACACGCATCAAATACTGTCTGAAATTTTAGGAGTCAGGCGACAGGACGCTGTATCGCTTTTCAGAACATTGAGTCAATAATCAGTGATGAAACTGTCCTGGACTTCGTTTCAGCGGCCGGGATAATCCCCGTGCTGAACAGGCGCAGGCTCTCAAGGATTAGTCACTGGCAACATCCGGGTCTTGCTATACTTTTAGCGTCCAGGTGAAGTAAAACGGGCAGGTGATGTTGTGAAGTACTTACTCTTAATCTTGTGTATGGCCGTGCTGATACTGAGCGGGTGTGCCAGCAATCCCTACGGGAACAGCTATGGCCGATCTCAGGCTCAGCATATTCAGCAAGTGAAATACGGCACCATTGTCCAGATTGACCCTGTGACGATTCAGGGCGAGCAAAATGTCGCCGGTACGATTGCAGGGGCAGCCATTGGTGGTCTGATTGGTTCGACGGTCGGGGGCGGTAAAGGTTCTGATATCGCCGCAATTGGTGGTGGTCTGCTGGGTGGTTACGCCGGTAACAAAGCCTCACAAAGTATGTCTGAAAGCAACGGGGTAAACCTGACCATCAAACTCGATTCCGGCGACACCATTGCCATCGTTCAGGCTGCCGATCCCAATATGGTTTTCCGTGTCGGTCAGAAAGTCCGGGTGAATATCTCAGGCAGTACCGCAAGAGTGGTACCGAACTAAGCGGTACCCGCCTTTCGACTTTTCTGCTTCTCAGAACTGTCTATTGATTCTGACGGACCAGCACAGCCATACGATGTAATTCTGTGAGCAGACCATGTAGTCCTTTTTTCATCGGTTCATTGGCTTCCAGAACGCCATCTTCTTTGATGTATTGCTGATAAAAAGCAATCGGAACGGATCCGGACAGCGTCATGTTATTGACTGCGGACAGTAGCAGCCGCAGAGCCTGTGTAGAACGCAGTCCGCCTGAGACCCCGCCGTAACTGACAATCCCAATCGGCTTTCCGGCCCATTCTTTTGCCAGAAACTGAATGGCATTGACCAGAGCGGCCGGCGGGAAATAATCGTACTCCGGGGTGACAAAGACAACCGCATCTGCGGCACTGACTGTCTGGCTCCAGGCTTGGGTGTGATCTTTGGTGTATTTCTGCTGAGCCGGGTGCTCAGGTTCATCGAGCAATGGCAGATTCACGGTTTTCAGATCCGCGAACATCACGTCAAAGGTGCCCGCTTGCCTGGCTTCCTCCAATACCCAGTGTGCGACGGGCAGGCCACCCCGCTTGGGACGGGTGCTTCCGAAAATGATCAATAACTTAAGCATATCCTTCCTTCATGCATGCTGATGAGCTGTGTGATTTGAAATGTAGTCTATTTCAGACGCTTTTGACGCCGGGAATGAGGTACCGCCGGGTTGGATGTATCGGCGCCATCCGAATTGAGGGGAAACGGGTAGTTGATGGCTGTCCAGCGACCGGTTGCACAGAATATGACCATGAACACATAATGAGCAGAAAAATCTTTGGGGCTTGCACGGGACGTCTATTCTCGGAAAGAAGCATATTCCGGAAGGAAGCATATGTTGGTTGTCTGATGAGTGATTGCGCGTGAAAAGCATCACACATCGATATTTTGGGTCGTTCACGGATTGAACAATGGGGACATAGCATGACAGATTTAGAGCTTACGCATATTGCCAGCCAGGTTGTCAGCAATACCAAGTTCTGGATTGCGCTGGTGGGGGTTGTCGGTGCAATCATCGGCTCTATCGTTGCGATATTGGGGAACATGTCGCTGGAATGGTATAAAAACCGGGATCAGCGAAAGATTGACCAGGCCCGCCAGCTGACGCTGCAAACGATTTTGGAGCAGTCCGAATCGGGTTGGTGCGATCTGTCTGCTCTGGCTGCCGTCATTGGTTGCAACGAAGAGCAGACAAAAACACATCTGATTCAAATCCATGCTCGGGGATCAGAGCATTTTCCGGGTAAATGGGGGCTGATATCACGCTGTCCATTACATGAAATCAGCCCGGAAGCAATCAGACAGGCCTCGCTCAAGCCATCGGTATGATATCTATGAAATACGTTCTTACTGTATTGCTCATTTTGCTGGGCGCTGTTTCAGTCTATGCCAGTCTCGATCGTCAGGCCGATAACGCCGACAATAAGAAGGACAAGACAATGGATACGGAAACGAAGTTGTTGCAGGTGAATGATATCGAAATGCTTTATCTGAAAACCAATCCGCCGCAGCTGGAGATCAAGGTTGCCGGATTTGCTTCGACACTGGGGTGGGACAACGTCCGGCTGAACCCGTTTGTGTATGTGGTCGCGCCGCTTGACGGCATCTATGAGTTTGATTTTGTCGCTACGCCTCCGGAAGGCTTTGCCGCTGAGGCCATCATGCCTGTGGAAGCGAACTTCATTATGCAGAGTGTTCCGAGTGACCTGAAAGGCATTCGGGTCTACGCATCGAGCAATCAGCTGGAAAAATTGCTGACTGAAAGCATTCAGTATGCCGGGTCTGATTCTAACTGATGAAATCCAGAAGCTGATGCTTTTCTGTCGAATAAAAATGGAGGCGATGTCTCCATTTTTATCTGGGATTCAGCGGGTTAAGATGCCCCGTTCACGGCAAGAGATTTTGCCAGTGTCGCGTTTATCCGACGAATCAAGACCCAGTGCCAGATCCAGAATACAATGGCGATGAAACCTGCAACCGAGCCGATCTGGTTGGGGAGCAAAGACAGGATTTGTGCGCCGCACCAGACCATGCCAATCGAAAAACCGAACGACTGAATTCCGGAAAGCGCGGAGTTCACCTGTGCCTCGGCGGCTAGGGAGAGCGGGACACATTTCTGATAATGAAAAAATCTTCAATGAAATTATACGGAAGCAGAAACATCAGCCACACACTCCGGGGACTGGCTTGTTGTGAGGATGGCGAGACCAATTCCAGTGATCGCATCAAATCTTTCGCATACAGGTAGACCAGAAAAAAGAAGAGTGCCGCCGTGATGACGAAGCCTGCATTCCCCAGCATTCTGAACTCGCCGAGAATACCGCCCGGATTGTCGGGATAAAAGAACGGGTACAACAGCCCGATACCCACCGGAATACTGAGAAGCACTTTCAAGCACGTGAACATGGTTTTCCCTCACCTGGTCTGAATCGACACATTGATTGACATAATGCGCAATAGTGTGCACATCGTGGCATGAATGGGTTTCAAAGGAAACGAAATTCATACAGAGATTTGTAAGTGTGAGGGATGGTATTGCCTCTTGAAAGGAATCACGGGCATATGTTTCCCCGCCTTGCAATCCAGCTCAATCAAGGCATAGTCTTTCTATCAGGTTCATTGAATGATATGAATGAGGAAAGCATGGCAACAGGAAAGATGCCTTCTGTGTTAGTTGTTTGTATGGGCAACATTTGTCGTTCGCCCACCGGTGAGGCGGTGCTGAGAGCCCGGGCACAGGCGGCGAGTATGGCAATCGAAATTGATTCGGCAGGCACGATTGGTTATCACCAGGGAAACCCGCCGGACAACCGTGCCCGTGCTGCGGGAGAGGCGAGGGGATACAGTTTCAAAGGCATGCGCGCCCGGCAGGTGATAGCGGAGGATTTTGAACGGTTTGACCTGATCCTGGCGGCGGACCGGCAAAATCTGTCGGATCTGATGGCGATATGCCCTGATGAACATCTGTCGAAACTGGCCTTGTTTCTGGATTATGCCGATGTTGCGGAAGATGAGGTGCCAGACCCTTATTATGGCGGCGATCAGGGTTTCGAATATGTGCTGGATCTGGTCGAGCTGGCTGCAGAGGGTGTGCTGGCGAGTCTGAAAAACCGATGACATTCACGTTAGGGCAGAAACGCCCGGCATAAAAAAGCCCGCATTGAATGCGGGCTTGTTTGATTCAGAGCACAGGGGGATTAACCCAGCGTATCTGTAGCGACTTTATAGGTCGGGTCTTCCATCACATTGACTTCCACCAGATCACCCGCCTTGCGCAGCAGGCTGCGGCATTCCGGACTCAGGTGGCGCAGGTGCAGGGTTTTGCCTTCTTTGGCATAACGCTCTGCAATGGTATCGATCGCTTCAATGGCAGAATGGTCTGCAACCCGGGAATCGGCGAAGTCGATGATCACATCTTTCGGATCTTTGGCGGCATCAAACAGTTCCAGGAAATGCGAGACGGAACCGAAGAACAGCGGGCCGTTCAGGTGATACACCTTGCTGCCGCTTTTATCTGTTTTGCTTTCTGCATTGATGTGCTTGGCATGTTCCCACGCGAATACCAGTGCAGAGTAGATGACACCCACAAAGACAGCAATGGCCAGATCAGCCGCAACCGTTACACAGGTCACCAGAATAATGGTGAAGAAGTCGTGTTTCGGTACTTTGCGCGCCATCTTGAAGCTGGCCCATTCGAAGGTACCAATCACGACCATAAACATCACACCAACCAGCGCAGCCAGCGGGATCATTTCGATCAGGTCGGATCCGAACAGGATGAACAGCAGCAGACCAATGGCAGCCGTGATTCCCGACAGACGACCACGGCCACCAGAGTTAATGTTGATCATTGACTGACCAATCATCGCACAGCCACCCATCGCCCCGAAGACGGAACAGGTGACGTTGGCCAGGCCCTGACCGACACATTCACGGTTGCTCTGACCACGGGTCCCTGTCATTTCATCCAGGACCGTCAGGGTCAGCAGTGATTCAATCAGACCTACAGCTGCCAGAACCACAGCATAAGGCAGAATGATATACAGAGTTTCCAGTGTCAGCGGGACAGTTGGCACCGAGAAGGTTGGCAGGGAACCTGCCAGTGTGGCTTCGGCATTACCGCTCATACTGCGGACAAAGTCGATCACGGTACGGGTTTCCAGATCCAGACCATGGACCAGACCGGTGACCACCAGAATCGCAACCAGAGAGGATGGAACGGCTGTCGTCAGCTTTGGCAGAAAATGAATAATCATCATGGTCAGCAGGACCAGCCCACCCATGATGTAAAGTTGTGTGCCTTGCATCCACTCCAGCATGCCGGATGCATCCGGAACTTTAAATTGTCCCAGCTGTGCCAGGAAAATCACAATTGCCAGACCGTTCACGAAGCCAATCATGACCGGGTGTGGGACGATGCGGATAAATTTACCGAGCTTGAGTATCCCGGCAAGAATTTGCAGTAAACCAGCCAGCAGAATGGCGGCAAAAAGGTACTGGATACCGTGTTCGGCCACCAGACTGACCATGACGACGGCCATGGCGCCGGTTGCGCCGGAGATCATCCCCGGACGGCCACCTAAGGTTGCTGTTACCAGGCCCACGATGAAAGCGGCATAAAGGCCGACCATCGGGTCGACACCGGCAACAAAGGCGAAAGCTACAGCTTCCGGCACCAGTGCCAGGGCGACTGTCAGCCCCGAGAGCATGTCATTTTTGACAGACTGGTGTGTAAACTTGGGAAATTCAAACATTGTCGTTTCTGTCTTTTTTCTGAATAGATTGGGTTTAGCGGGCAAATGCTACCGATAACCGTGAGCTGGTTCAACTTTTAATCAGGTTATCAATGTGGCGGGCCCATCGCTGAAGACAACAAAAAGCCATGCAAATGCATGGCTTTTTGAGATTGAGCGAAGCCGGAACTTAGTGTTGTTCAAAAACGGCTTTCGTCATCGGAGCAGAGGCAACATTGGTTGCGGTTTGACTGCCGGCCTGACGCGTTTGTGCCAGTACTTCACGTTTCGGCGCAACAGCGACCGGAGTGGTATCCAGAACCTGCTCTGGTGCAGGTGCTTTCGCCATCGGCGAAACGCTGTGGAATCCACGCGGCGAGCTTGCCGTCACCTGAGCAATTTTCACTGCAGATGGTGCAGGCTGTTTCACGACGGCTTCCGGTGCTTCAGTCACCTGAATTTCAGCAGGTTCAGCCACTACGTCCGCAACAGGTGCTTCTGTCGCTTTCACTGGCTCAGGCTGAGGTTCAGCAACGGCCACTGGCTCTTCAGCTTGCGGTACAGGTTGACGAAGCGGCATCACTTTACCCATAGCCATTTCCGGCATAGCCACACCACTCAGCGTCGGTGCCTGGGACACCTGTTGCTCTGCGGCTGTCTCTGTAACCACCGGCGCTGCTTCAGCCGCCGTTTCAACGACGTCTTCGGCATGAACTGCTGGTTTGTCAGCGCGCGGCCATACTTTACCCATAGCCATTTCCGGTGAAGCAACACCTGTTGTCGGGCGTCGTTTCGGACGCTCAACAATCGTGACCACGTTTTCCAGCTCGCTCAGGCTTTCAGAAGCTTCTTCTACCGCATGGGTAATGGCGTCAGAGACGACCTGATCAACTTCTTCTTCCTGATTCGGACGCGTGTCACGCATGCGGCGGCGACGCTGTCCGCTGGCACGCAGGTGACGTGGTGAACGACGGTTACGACGCTGACCTTCCTGAGCACCATTTTCCGTGTCACCCTGAAGCTCTGCTTCTGTGTCATCCACAGCATCCTGAACAGCGCCTTTGACAGACGCTTGAGCAACCTGACTGGCTTCTTTCGCGACAGCCGTACCGATGGATTGCAGCTGGCTTGCTGGTTCGTCTGAAGCGACTTCTGCCGATTGCAGTTCAGTATCTTCAATGCGGATTTTCTTCTGCAACTGACGACGTTGACGGCGTTGCTTCACCTTCTCTGTCTTCTGCTGTTCAGGAGTGTCTTGCGTTTCCTGCAGCTGTTCAGTTGCTTCAGTTTGTGCCAGTTGCTGCTTCTCTTTACGACGCTGTTTCTGAACTTCGTCGCGGCGCTGGCGTTTCTGCTCTTTGATTTCTTCATCTGCGACAGTACGGGAAGCCGCTGCCTTGGTTGGTTTTTCTACCTGTGCCTGGCGGTCTTGCTTCGGACGATCACTGCGACGGCGTTGCTGACGCTGGCTTTTTTCGCCGGACTTCGAGTCACGAGATTTAGCATCGCGAGACTCGCGTTCTTCGTCCTGACGGTTGCGGCTCGGACGGCTACCGTCTTTGCCCCGGCGGTTATCACGGCGGTTGTCGCGACGATCATCGCGGCGGTTGTCACGGCGTGGTGCCTGCTTCTGCTCTGTTTCCGCAGGTTGTGCTTCAGTTTTGCTGCCGCCAAACAGGCTGGCAATCTTCTGGAACAAACGCTGGAATAAACCTGGTTTAGATTCAGCAGCCGCTTCAGGTTTTGCTATCACTGGTGCTGGCTTCGCCACTGGCGCTGGTGTTTTTGGTGCTGTGAAGCCTTGCAGTACAGGTTCTTCACGTTTCTTCACAACACGTTCTGCCGGGCTTTCTGACGCTTCGCTTTCACGAGCGGCTTCAATCAGCTGCGGAATATGGTATGACAGTGTGTCTTTTTCATCACCGGTGCGGACACGATGCACATCAAAGTGCGGTGTTTCCATGTCTGCATTCGGGACAATAATTACTTTCACATCGTGGTATTTCTCGATGTGTTGTACCGAACGGCGTTTTTCGTTCAGCAGGTAAGATGCAACAGCGACTGGCACAATGGCTTGTACCTGAGCACTGTTATCTTTCAGGGCTTCTTCTTCGATCAGACGCAGAATCGACAGAGAAAGCGATTCGTTATCACGAATCACACCCGTTCCCTTACAGCGTGGGCAAACGTGGTGGCTGGCTTCAGCCAGAGAAGGGCTCAGACGCTGA
The DNA here is from genome assembly GCF_023151555.2 of Photobacterium sp. CCB-ST2H9. Taxonomy (NCBI): domain Bacteria; kingdom Pseudomonadati; phylum Pseudomonadota; class Gammaproteobacteria; order Vibrionales; family Vibrionaceae; genus Photobacterium; species Photobacterium sp. CCB-ST2H9. The sequence goes on along the minus strand of NZ_CP100425.1, from coordinate 2,423,854 downwards.
CGGGACATTTCCAGCAGACCAAAGCGGGAAATTCGGCCGATCTGTACGCGGGCACGGTCCATGCGGACGGCTTCGCGCAGTCGGTTCTCAACTTCGCGCTGGTGGCGAACCGGTGTCATATCGATAAAGTCGATAACGACCAGACCACCCAGGTCACGCAGACGCAACTGGCGGGCAATTTCATCGGCTGCTTCCAGGTTGGTTTGCAGTGCCGTTTCTTCGATGTCGCCGCCTTTGGTTGCACGGGCGGAGTTGATGTCAATCGAAGTCAGGGCTTCGGTCGGATCGATCACAATCGAACCACCGGAAGGCAAACGCACTTCACGCTGGAATGCAGATTCAATCTGACTTTCAATCTGATAGTGACTGAACAGCGGTACTTCGCCGTCATACGGCTTCACTTTAGGTTCAAAGTCAGGACGAACCAGTTTGATATGATCGCGTGCACGCTCGAAAATTTTCGGGCTGTCGATCAGGATTTCACCAATGTCGCGGCGCAGATAGTCACGGATCGCGCGGGCAATCACGTTACTTTCCTGGTGAATCAGGAACGGAGCCGGATGGGAATCGGCCGCTTCTTTCACTGCGTTCCAGTGATTCAGCAGGACGTTCAGGTCCCATTCCAGTTCTTCAGCTGATTTACCCACACCTGCGGTGCGAACGATCAGGCCCATGCCGTCCGGCAACTGAAGGGTGCTCAGTGCGGCTTTGAGCTGGGTGCGTTCTTCACCTTCGATACGACGTGAAATACCACCGGCACGCGGGTTATTTGGCATCAGGACCAGATAACTACCAGCCAGTGAGATGAAGGTTGTCAGGGCCGCACCTTTGTTACCACGCTCTTCTTTATCAACCTGAACGATGACTTCCTGACCTTCTTTCAGCACTTCCTTGATGTTCGGGCGGCCTTGGTAGGTGTAACTTGCTGGGAAGTAATCGCGGGCAATTTCTTTCAGAGGGAGGAAACCGTGTCGCTCGGCACCATAGTCTACGAAAGCAGCTTCAAGACTTGGCTCGATACGGGTGATGCGTCCTTTGTAGATGTTAGCTTTCTTAGATTCGTGGCCAGGACTTTCGATATCCAAATCGAACAGCTTCTGACCGTCCACTAATGCGACGCGCAACTCTTCCTTCTGAGTTGCGTTGATCAACATTCTTTTCATTCTGTGTACTCATTTATTGTCGTTGTTTTAGTGAGCCAATGTTGGATCATTTACCGATGCTGCCTGACTCCAAGTCTGATTTACGGTTGCAACCTCACGGTTGGATGTTTCAGGAGTGCTCTTTGGCTACACATATCTGCCAGCTGTACTTAAGATGGTTAGATCCGGGATATACAGCCGGTAACACCGCGTTGTCGCGGTTGTATCTCTAACACCGATAAAAAAATCTGCGATCGGAACACTAAGATTGACTCTGCATGACTTGTCGTCTTACGCCTTTTGCTGCGATGACAGGCAGAGCAGGATAAAAAACATTCATCATGGCGTAAAATTGTCCGCCATGGCATGGAAATTGGGATTTTCCCTGATTCCAGACTGCAATCATAGCAGGGTGACTTTTTTGCGGCAATCTGCTTTATAGCCATGATAGAATCTTGGACCATGAAAGATGACAAACCGAAAGTGCAATTCATCGCTATTGCTGATGATTTTGCCGGGCAAAGGATTGATAATTTTCTCCGTGCCCGATTGAAAAACGTTCCCAAAAGTATGATTTACCGCATTTTGCGTAAGGGAGAGGTGCGAGTAAACAAAAAAAGGATAAAACCTGAATACAAGCTGCAAGAAGGCGATCTGGTCCGGGTGCCGCCTGTCGTTGTTCCTGAAAAGGAAACTGCGGCGCCAGTCAGTACCAAACTGGACAAAGTGGCAGAGCTGGAAAACTGCATTATTTATGAAGATGAGCATATGCTGATCCTGAATAAACCTTCGGGTACTGCGGTCCACGGCGGCAGCGGTCTGAAGTTTGGTGCAATCGAAGCTCTGCGGGCTTTGCGTCCGGATGCTCGTTTTCTGGAGCTGGTTCACCGGATTGACCGGGATACCTCAGGAATCTTGCTGGTAGCGAAGAAACGTTCAGCACTGCGTAAACTCCAGGAGCAGTTCAGGCAGAAGACGGTTCATAAATACTATTTCGCACTGGTCATGGGGCAGTGGCCAAAAGGTTGCAATAAGGTCACCGCGCCACTGCTGAAAAATGAAGTGAACAGTATTGTGCGGGTGAACCCGAACGGGAAGCCTTCAGATACACGCTTTAAGGTCCTTGAGTGTTTCAAAGAGGCAACACTGGTGCAGGCGAGCCCGGTGACCGGGCGGACACACCAGATCCGCGTGCATTGTCAGTATACAGGCCATCCTATTGCCTGGGATGACAGATACGGTGATCCGCGGTTTGATGCCTACACGAAAAAAGCAGGTCTCAACCGCTTGTTCCTGCACGCGGCCAACATCTGCTTTGAACATCCGGGGACAGAAGAGCGGATGGAGATCAATGCCCCAATGGATGCGATGCTGAATCGCACGCTGGAATCTTTGAGAAAAGGCTGAAGCATTTTCAGACACTCAGCGGCTGGCACAGGTGATTCAACTCGCCAGCCGTTGAGTGAAACCGGACTAATTATTAATTGAGTCAGTCATTAATTTACATTGCTTGGCTTACATTGCTTTCACGGAATCCCAGATATTGAGCAATGATTGCAGGTCCGCGGTGAGTGTTTCAACGGGCTGCTTGGAAGCCGCCAAAGACACCACCACGCTCATCTCTTCTTGTTCCGATTGCGTGCGTAACAATGTTGTCAGTGCCGACATGGCATCGGTATCCAGCGGATGAGACACATCAACGCCCCCTGGCGTATTGGGTCTTAAGGTCAGATACTGACCTGGAATGGCAATCAATGTTGTGAGATGGGCGTGACAATACCTCTGATCCAGCTTTTCAACCTGAATCAGAACTTCCTGCCCGATTCGAACGACATCGCGAATCTGTGGACGCCCCTGATAAGCATAACTTTGGGGATAATAATGAAGCGCAATTTTTCGAAGGGGAAGGAAACCAGGTTCCAGTGCACCGATGTCGATAAAAGCGGCTTCAAAGCTGTTGGACGACTTTTCCTTTGTAGATGCTGTGCTGTTGGGGGCTGTGGGACTGTTCTTTCATTTCGGTCAGACAAAATACATGGTCTTCCCGGAAAGCTGCGTACAAGGGCTTGCGTTTTAATCCGCTGGTATAAGTTTTCAGCAGCGATAATATTTGTCCAATCATTCCATTAACTCAGTGTTTTTGACAGTCAGAAGGCTGTCACGGGTCTGCTTATAGCAATATATGTTTTGACTGTAACAGGCGACGCACTAAGTGATCTGTTGAATATGTTCTGTGGAGAGAGGTCATAAAAAACATATCTTTTCAGAATCGTGAGAGATCCGAAGGGAGGGTAAATGCAAAAGCAGAGACCACCCATGACGAAAGCAAGGGTGGTTCAGGCGGGCTCAGAGAACGCTGACACCTTGTCGGGAAAGCATCTCTCTCAGTGTGATGAGCGGTAACCCAACCAGTGTATTGGGATCCCGGCCATCCAGGCGATCAAACAGGGTAATCCCCAGTCCTTCACTTTTAAAGCTGCCGGCACACTGTAATGGCTGTTCGCGCAGGACATATTGCCGGATTTCATTCTCGGTGAGTTCACGGAAATGCACATGGAAGGGTTCACAGATGACTTCAGCTGTATCATTTGCGGCGTTATACAGACATAAACCTGTATAGAAAGTGACGGTTTGTCCGCTTGCTGCCATGAGTTGTGTGCAGGCATTTTCCGTGGTGTGGGGTTTACCTACGATGCTCCCGTTGATGACACAGACCTGATCCGAGCCGATGATCAGATGATTCGGGTGTCCGGGACGGCAGGCTCTGGCTTTGGCTTCAGCCAGTCGTTTGACCAGCGCTTCGGCATTTTCACCAGGAAGCGGGCTTTCGTCGATATCTGGCGCGGCACAGGAAAACGGTAAGCCGAATTTTTCCAGCAGGCTGCGGCGAAACGGCGATGTGGAGGCCAGAAGTAAAGCTTGTTTCATGAGGTGACTCTGTCTTGTTTGGTTGTGAGGTAATCGAACGGGCGTGCGAGTGAAATCTACGCTAGTTTTAACTCAGAACCAACCTTATTATACCCTTGGTGCCATTGACCCAAACGGTGAAGTAAAACCACTGAAGATGAAATGGCCAAAAGCTGGGATTTCGGACACATTTCCTTTGACTCAAACCAATTAGAAGGCTAATATTCGCGCCCTATGCAAAAGGTAAAATTGCCGCTGACGGTTGATCCGGTCCGCGCCGCTCAGAAAAAGCTCGACTATGATGGCATCATCAAAACCGGGCTTTTAGAGCGTCTGGCTGAATCGGCTTCCAGCGTATTAAGTGATGCAAACGTCACCTTATCATTTGACTTTGACCAGCGTCACATGGCGTACATGCGTGGGCATGCAGAAGTCGATGTGATGTTAACCTGTCAGCGATGCCAGGAAGAATTCCAACACCATTATGGTGTGGATTTCTGTTACAGTCCGCTCCTCAGACCCGAGGAAGCAGATGAATTTCCGGAAGCTTATGAGCCGGCTGAAGTCGACGAAAATGGTGAGATCAATTTGCTTCAGATCATCGAAGATGAGTTGATTCTGGAGTTACCGCAAGTGCCAATGCATGACGAAGCAGACTGTCCGGTCTCTGCGTCAGGTATGAGCTTCGGTGAGATCCCTGTTGCTGATGAGCGTCCGAATCCGTTTGCAGTATTGAAAAACTTGAGTAAAAGTAATAAGGAGTAGGGTTAATGGCCGTACAAAAGAGCAAAAAATCACGTTCAGCACGTGGTATGCGTCGTTCACACGATGCCCTGACTACCGCTGCTGTTTCTGTCGATCAGACTAGCGGTGAAACCCATCTGCGTCACCATGTGACTGCTGACGGTTTCTACCGTGGCCGCAAGGTTATCAACAAATAAGGTTGAACCTTGACTGGTCTAACCGTTGCACTTGATGCAATGGGTGGGGACTTCGGTCCCCAGGTAACAGTGCCTGCCGCCGTGCAGGCACTGTTGCAATACCCGTCGCTAAAACTGCTGCTATTTGGTGATCAAAGTGCAATCACCGCCCAACTCTCATCGCTCGATCATACCCATCATCCCCGTTTAAGTATCATTCACTGCGATCGTGCTATCGCGGATCACACACGTCCGTCACATGCATTACGTCAAAGTCAGGGCTCATCGATGCGTCGCGCACTGGATGCCGTGGCGGAAGGTGAAGCCGATGCTTGTGTCAGTGCAGGCAATACCGGCGCACTGATGGCATTAGCGCGCTATACCTTGAAGCAATTACCCGGCGTCGAGCGCCCGGCGCTGGTTTCAGCCATTCCAAGCCGTAACGGCGGTAAAACCTGGTTGCTCGACTTAGGGGCGAATGTGTCCTGTGATGCTGATACTTTGTTTCAATTCGCCGTGATGGGCTCGGTACTTGCCGAGCAGGTTATGACCGGCCGTCCGCCCAGAGTGGCCTTGCTGAATATTGGCGCGGAAGAAATCAAAGGCAATGATCTGGTGAAGCGCTGCGCATCGATGCTGAGCCGTTCGCAGGATGTCCATTATATCGGCTACGTCGAAGGCAATGAGCTGTACGATGGAAAAGCGGATGTGATTGTGTGCGATGGTTTTGTCGGAAATGTCAGCCTGAAAACAAGCGAAGGGGTTGCTAATCTTTTTATAGAGAGTTTCAAAAGGGCAGTCAGTCAGCATCCGCTCAAGCGACTCATCGCTAAGTGGCTGTTTGGTGACCTGTTCCGGGAACTGCAAAGCCTGAACCCCGACCAGTACAATGGCGCAAGTCTGTTAGGATTGCGCGGTATTGTCGTGAAGAGCCATGGAAGTGCTGATATTGCTGCCTTCACCAATGCGATTGGTGAAGCGGTACATGAAATCAAGCGGAAGATACCGACAAGAATTAGTGACCGTTTGGAACACGTACTACTTGAGAGGCATTATTAGTCTTCATGTATAGCAGAATTTTAGGTACCGGCAGCTACCTGCCAGAGCAGGTCCGCACCAATGCGGATCTGGAAAAAATGGTCGATACCAGTGACGAGTGGATTGTTGCCCGGACTGGTATTCGTGAGCGCCGTATTGCTTCTGAAGAAGAGACGGTTGCTGTGATGGGTTATCAGGCGGCAGCCCGTGCTATCGATATGGCCGGGATTGAAACCGATGACATCGACCTGATCATTGTTGCCACCACATCAGCCAGCCACGCGTTTCCATCCGCAGCCTGTCAGGTACAGGGCATGCTGGGCGTGAAAGGCTGTCCGGCATTTGATATTGCAGCGGCTTGCTCCGGCTTTGTCTATGCCTTGAGTGTGGCGGATCAGCATATTAAAACCGGTATGGCAAAAAATGTGCTGGTGATTGGTGCCGATGCCCTGTCGCATAAGTGCGATCCGGATGATCGTTCGACGATCATTCTGTTCGGCGATGGCGCGGGTGCAGTGGTTCTGGGGGCCAGTGAGGAAGCCGGAATTATTTCGACGCATCTGCATGCCGATGGTCACTTTGGTGGCTTGCTGAGTCTGGCTGTGCCTGAGCATGGCGAGAACTTTGACAGCGACAAGTGGCTGTATATGGCTGGCAATGAAGTCTTCAAAGTCGCTGTGACCCAGTTGTCGAATCTGGTGAAAGACACACTGGCTGCCAATAACATGGATAAATCTGAGCTGGACTGGTTAGTTCCGCATCAGGCCAATTTACGAATCATTGCAGCGACGGCGAAAAAGTTGTCGATGCCAATGGATCAGGTCGTGGTGACTCTGGATAAGCAGGGGAATACTTCGGCTGCAACTGTTCCTGCTGCGCTTGATGAGGCTGTTCGTGATGGCCGGATTCAACGGGGACAGACACTGTTGTTGGAAGCCTTTGGTGGTGGTTTCACCTGGGGTTCAGCTTTAGTGAAATTTTGATAGAAGCGCACACTTTTTGAATATGCGGTTCGGGCGTGTTAATCAATATCCGCCTGTCAGCCGCATCAACGATGGCATCTTTGATGCCATTTCTCTTTGTAGAAGGATTCTCGAATGTCTAAGTTCGCGATTGTTTTTCCTGGGCAGGGTTCTCAGGCTGTCGGCATGCTGGCTGAACTGGCTGAGCAGTACGAAAGTGTACAACAAACGTTTGCCGAAGCGTCTGAAGCACTGGGTTATGATCTGTGGGCATTGGTCCAGAACGGACCTGCTGAAGAGCTGAACCAGACTCACCGTACTCAGCCTGCGCTGCTGGCGGCATCTGTCGCTATCTGGCGTGTATGGCAGGAAGTTGGTGGAGCTCAGCCAGCCGTTCTGGCAGGCCACAGCCTGGGTGAATACTCAGCACTGGTTTGTGCTGGCGTGCTGAATTTCAAAGAAGCAATTAAGCTGGTTGAACTGCGTGGTCAACTGATGCAGGAAGCGGTTCCTGCTGGTGTGGGCGCAATGTCTGCCATTATTGGTCTGGACAATGACGCGATTGCCAAAGCCTGTGAAGAAGCAGCACAGGGTGAAGTGGTCGCGCCTGTGAACTTTAACTCACCAGGTCAGGTTGTTATTGCAGGCCACAAAGCTGCAGTTGAGCGAGCAAATGAGCTGTGTAAAGCCGCGGGTGCCAAACGAGCACTGCCGCTGCCTGTTTCTGTCCCGTCTCATTGTGAACTGATGAAGCCAGCTGCTGAAAAACTGGCTCAGGCACTGGAATCTGTTGCATTCAGCGCACCGGCAGTTCCGGTCATCAATAATGCTGATGTGGCAACTGAGACTGATCCTGCTGCAATCAAGCAGGCACTGGTGAAGCAGCTGTATGGCCCGGTTCGCTGGACTGAGTCTGTAGAGCGTATGGCTGCCGAAGGTGTTGAATTGTTGCTGGAAGTTGGTCCGGGTAAAGTTCTGACCGGCTTGGCAAAACGCATCGATAAGTCGCTGAATGCTGCCGCCGTGAACGATCCGGCCAGCCTGGAAGCGGCAAAATAATTGAATCATGATCGTGGCTCGGGAATGCCCGGATCACGGCAAAATTAGTCATCAGTCTGTCCGTATTCAAAATGACGGGCTATATAAAGAGGAAGAAACATGAGCCTGCAAGGTAAAGTTGCGCTGGTAACAGGCGCGAGCCGTGGCATTGGCCGTGCGATTGCAGAAATTCTGGCAGAGCGTGGTGCAACTGTCATTGGTACTGCAACATCAGAAAGCGGTGCGGAAGCGATTAGTGCTTACCTGGGTGACAAAGGTCAGGGCCTGGCACTGAATGTGACGTCTCAGGAGTCGATTGATGATGTTCTGAAACAAATCAAAGAAGCCTACGGTGACGTCGATATTCTGGTGAATAATGCGGGTATCACGCGTGACAACCTGTTGATGCGTATGAAAGATGACGAGTGGCAGGACATCATTGATACCAACCTGACTTCTATTTTCCGCCTGTCGAAAGCCGTATTACGTTCTATGATGAAAAAACGTTACGGCCGTATTATCAGCATTGGTTCTGTGGTTGGTACGATGGGTAACGCGGGCCAGACAAACTATTCAGCAGCGAAAGCAGGTCTGATTGGTTTCACCAAATCAATGGCGCGTGAAGTTGCTTCTCGTGGTATTACCGTGAACGCAGTGGCGCCTGGTTTTATCGAAACCGATATGACTAAAGCACTAAATGATGATCAGCGTGCATCTACTCTGTCTGCTGTTCCTGCTGGTCGTTTGGGCGAGCCGCGCGAAATTGCAGCAGCTGTTGCATTTCTGGCTTCTGACGATGCAGGTTATGTCACCGGTGAGACACTGCACGTGAACGGCGGCATGTACATGATTTAACCAAAAAAGTTGAAATCTTTTTGGATGCAGGTCAAACTCGGGTGGATTTAACGCTGAATCGTGGTTTGACCAGCACCCTTAGTCTTGCAACTTTTACAGTAATGAATAAACTACAGCAAATCGCAATAGCGAACTCTTGTTTAAGGAAATAGATTAGTATGAGCAACATCGAAGAACGCGTAAAAAAAATCATCGTTGAGCAGCTGGGCGTAGATGAGTCTGAAGTTAAAAATGAAGCTTCTTTCGTTGACGACCTGGGTGCTGACTCTCTGGATACTGTTGAGCTGGTAATGGCTCTGGAAGAAGAATTCGACACAGAGATCCCAGATGAAGAAGCTGAGAAAATTACTACGGTTCAAGCTGCTATCGACTACGTTGTAAGCGCTTCCGCAGAGTAATTTCAAGAACACTTCCAGGCGGTCTCCATGACCGCCTGATTTTCATTTGTAAACCCAAATTAATCCTTCATTCCCGGAGAAATAAATCGTGTCTAAGCGTCGCGTAGTTGTAACTGGTATGGGTATGCTTTCACCAGTTGGCAATACTGTCGAATCTTCATGGAAAGCCTTATTGGCAGGCCAGAGTGGTATCAGCAATATTGAGCACTTTGATGCGAGTGATTTTGCAACCCGTTTTGCTGGCATGGTCAAAGACTTCAATTGCGAAGAATACATGACCAAAAAAGATGCCCGTAAAATGGACCTGTTTATCCAGTATGGCGTGGCTGCTGGTACTCAGGCGTTGAAAGACTCTGGTATTGAAGTCAGTGAAGAAAATGCCGGCCGTTTTGGTGTGGCAATTGGTTCAGGGATTGGTGGTCTTGGTCTGATTGAGCAAAACCATCAGGCAATGCTGGAAAAAGGTCCGCGTAAGATCAGCCCATTCTTTGTACCGTCTACAATTGTCAACATGATCGCAGGTCACCTGTCGATTATGTATGGCCTGCGTGGTCCGAACATTGCAATTTCTACTGCCTGTACGACTGGTTTGCATAACATTGGTCACGCTGCCCGTATGATCGCATACGGCGATGCTGACATGATGCTGGCTGGTGGTGCAGAAAAAGCATCTACGCCGCTGGGTATGGGTGGTTTCGCTGCAGCGAAAGCACTGTCTACCCGCAATGATGATCCTCAGGGCGCTTCTCGTCCTTGGGACAAAGAGCGTGATGGTTTCGTACTGGGCGATGGTGCCGGTATGATGGTTCTGGAAGAATATGAGCACGCGAAAGCCCGCGGTGCAAAAATCTATGCAGAACTGGTTGGCTTTGGTATGAGTGGTGATGCTTATCACATGACTTCACCAAGTGCTGATGGTTCAGGTGGTGCACTGGCGATGGAAGCGGCTATCCGCGATGCCGGTATCAGCCAGGATCAAATTGGTTATGTGAATGCTCACGGTACGTCGACGCCTGCCGGTGACGTTGCTGAAACACTGGGTATCAAACGTGCCATGGGCGCGGCTGCTGATAAAGTCCTGGTGTCTTCAACCAAGTCAATGACCGGTCACCTGCTGGGTGCGGCTGGCTCTGTTGAGTCAATCATTACGGTGATGTCTCTGGTTGATCAGGCGGTTCCGCCAACAATCAACCTGGAGAATCCGGACGAAGGTTGTGACCTGGATTATGTACCAGGTGAAGCACGCCAGGTGAAGTTGGAGTATGCCCTGTGTAACTCCTTCGGCTTCGGTGGCACAAACGGCTCACTGCTGTTCAAGAAAATCTAAGTCATATCTGTTATGCTAAGCGGCCCGGTTCAATGACCGGGCCGTTTTTTTATGGGGTATACAATGGCGTGGATCAACGGTGTTGAATCAGACAGTGTCAGCGTATCGGACCGGGCTTTTCAGTATGGCGATGGCTGTTTCACAACTGTATTAGTGGAAGAGGGTTCGCCGAGGCTCTGGCCACAACATTTGAAGCGACTGCAAAACACGCTGCTGAAACTGAACATTGCGGCACCGGATTGGTCGCCCATTTCCAGAACGGTGATGTCTTTAGCTCAGAAGTATCCTGAGAAAGGCGTCATCAAAATACTGATCAGCCGTGGTGCCGGTGGCCGGGGGTACAGTCCTGCAGGGTGTCAGCAGACTCAGGTGATGATTTCTGATTTTGCCTGGCCGGATCATTACGAGACATGGCAGCAGGACGGGATTGAACTGGGAGTGTGTCAGCAACGTCTGGGGCTGGTCCCTATGTTAGCCGGACTGAAGCATTTAAACCGCCTTGAGCAGGTGATGCTGAAACAGGAAATTGAAGTCAATGGCTGGCTGGATGCGGTCGTGCTGGATATCCACGACCATGTTGCCGAAACTTGCGCTTCCAATATTTTCTGGCGTCACGGTCAGATTTTATATACCCCTGAACTGAGTCAGGCCGGTGTTCATGGCCTTATGCGTGCGCATGTCTGTGAACTGGCGAAAGAGCTGGGCTATTGTCTTGAGTTTGTTAAAAGCCCGTTAGACGCCTTGCTTTGCGCTGATGAAGTCTTTATTACTAATGCTCTCATGGCCTTGGTGCCTGTGACAAAAATTCAATCTGAAACGTACGATGAACGCAGTGCGTCAGAAGCAATAATGAAGAGGTTGTACACGTGCTAAAAAAGTTGGCATTGGTGTTTGTACTGCTGGGAGCAATTCTGGCCGGCGGTGCAGGCTGGGCATATTTACAGGTGAAGGCCAGTATTGAACAGCCAATTGTACAGGTCGATGAGCCTTATCTGACGGTCAGACAAGGCACGACTTTCCGTGGTTTAATCTATCAGCTCAACCAGATGGGTGTACTTGCGGATTCACCCTGGACCCGCTGGATTGGCAAACTGGAGCCGACCTTAGCGCGCATCAAGGCCGGGACTTATTCGATTGAAAATGCCCGGACGCTCAGAGATGTGCTGGCCATTGTTGCCTCCGGTAAAGAGTATCAGTTTTCGATTACGTTGCTGGAAGGTGATCGTTTTTCAGATTGGCTGAAAGCACTGGAAAATGCACCGATGCTGAAAAATGAAACGGCGCAGATGAGCGAGTCCGATATCGCTGAAGCGATAGGAGCTGATGTGAAGAAGCTGGAAGGCTATCTGTTGCCTGAGACTTATCATTACACCGCAGGCACATCTGATCTGGCCTTACTGAAACGCGCTTATGCACATATGATGTCTCTGCTTGATGAGGCGTGGAAAGAACGCGATGCATCGATTCCGCTGAAAAATCCGTATGAAGTCCTGATCATGGCTTCCATCATTGAAAAAGAAACGGCTGTGGATCATGAGCGTGCCAAAGTTTCTTCGGTTTTTATGAACCGATTGCACAAAGGTATGCGGCTTCAGACCGATCCAACCGTGATTTATGGTCTGGGTGAAAAGTTTGACGGCAACATTCGTAAGAAAGATTTGCGCACCCCGACACCGTACAATACCTATACCATTTTTGGGTTGCCGCCAACCCCGATTGCCATGCCGAGTGCTGCGTCGGTACTGGCTGCCGTGAAACCGGCCCAGACAAGTTATTTCTATTTTGTGGCTGACGGCAAAGGCGGCCATACGTTTTCAAAAACACTCAGCGAACATAACCAAGCTGTTCGCCATTATCTGAAGATACTCAAACAATAATGAACGGAAAATTTATCGTCATTGAAGGCCTGGAAGGGGCAGGGAAGAGCACTGCGATCTCAACTGTGCAGCATGTACTGGCTGAACAGGGAATCACTGAGATTGAGTCGACCCGTGAACCGGGTGGTACTCCCCTTGCCGAGAAAATGCGGACTTTGGTGAAAGAAGGCCATCCGGATGAACCTCTGACGGATATGGCTGAGCTGCTGTTGCTGTATGCGGCACGCAGCCAACTGGTTGAGCATGTGATTCAACCAGCCTTAAAAGCTGGAAAATGGGTCATCGGGGATCGTCATGATATGTCTTCCCAGGCTTATCAGGGTGGTGGTCGCGGGTTTGATACCCAATTGATGACCAATATTAAAACCATGGTGCTGGGAACATTCGAACCGGATTTAACCATCTACATGGATATCGATCCGGAACTGGGCCTGGCACGTGCGCGCGGACGCGGTGCGCTGGATCGGATCGAGAAAATGGATCTGTCTTTCTTTGAGCGGACCCGGGAACGTTTTCTGGCCTTGTCCCGGAATAATCCGAAAGTCATCATCATTGATGCTTCTCAGAGTCTGGATGATGTGACGGCTGATATCCGGCAGCACCTGACACACTGGCTGTCGCAGCAGGAGCACGCATGAGCTATCCCTGGCTGACTACAGTCTGGCAGCAATGGCAGCAGCTGTTGTCGCAGGATCGGTTGCATCATGCGATGTTGCTGATTGCACCTTCCGGTTGTGGCAGTGAAACGTTGATCCGGCAGCTGGCCAGAACTGTGCTGTGCCAGAACGGGATGACGGAGCCGTGTGGTATCTGCCACAGCTGTCAGTTGTTTGCCGCTGAAACGCATCCTGACTGCCACACGATCCGGCCCCAGGACGGAAAAGCGATCAGTATTGATGCCATTCGTCAGTGTAATCACTGGGCGTGGGAAACGTCGCAGTTAGGCGGAAAGCGGGTTGTTTTAATTGAACAGGCCGACTGCATGGGTGAGGCCGCAGCTAATGCGCTGCTGAAAACGCTGGAGGAGCCCCCAGCTAATTGTCAGTTTATTTTAACGACGACAGAGCTGGATCGCCTGTTACCCACAATCAACAGCCGCTGTAACAAATGGCGTTTACCATTGCCTGCAGAACAGGATGTGAAGCGTTGGGTTGAAAGTCAGCTCAAGCAGGCAGTGAAAGTCGAAGCTATCCGATTGAACGGCAATGCGCCACTGGCTGCTTTACACTTTATTGAGCAGGGACAGGACATCCGGCATCAGAACTTGCTGGAAAGTTTTCATCAATTCCTGATCCCACCTCATTCTGGCTTGTTCAGCGTGGCAGAGCACTGTATGAAAGATGGCCTGCTCAGTCTGAAGTGGCTGAGCTATTTTTTGGTGGATTGCCTGAAAATACAACAGGGCGTGGTCGGCTATCTTGTCCATGCGGAGTCATCGGCTCTGGCAGGGCAGGTCGCGGCTCAGTTACAGCAGTCGCTGTTGCTTGGGCAAATAAAAGCCTTGAATGCATTAATCCGCGAACTGGAAGCACATCCGGGCCTGAACGATGAGCTCCTGATAACGGATTGGTTATCAGGTTTTATCTCTTCTCAGTAAACACACCGAACTCAAGAGGATATTCAGGTGTTAGTAGATTCACATTGCCACCTCGATAAACTGAATTATGACGAACTGCATACCGATGTGGCCGATGTCCTGGCAAAAGCACAGGCGAAAGGCGTCGAGTACTTTCTTTCAGTGGGGGTAACGCTGAAAAGTTTTCCTGCAATGATGGAAATGATTGCGCCTTTTGACCACGTTTTTGCATCCTGTGGTGTTCACCCGCTGGATATAGAAGCCGGTTTTGATTACGACAAACTGAAGGCTTATGCCAGTGACGACAAAGTCGTTGCGATTGGCGAAACGGGTCTGGATTATCATTACCAGCCTGAATTGGCAGAGCAGCAGCAGGAAATCTTTCGTCAGCACATCCGCCTGGCTGTTGAACTGAATAAGCCATTGATTATTCACACCCGAATGGCGCGTGAAGATACGATCCGTATTTTAAAAGAAGAGGGTGCGGAACGTTGCGGTGGTGTCCTGCACTGTTTCACTGAAAGCCTGGAAATGGCAGAAGCTGCGATGGAGTTGGGGTTTTATATCTCGATTTCAGGGATCGTCACTTTTAATAAAGCCGCTGAACTGAAAGATGTGGTGAGTCGTTTGCCGCTTGAACGGTTGTTGGTGGAAACGGATTCTCCTTATCTGGCTCCGATTCCGTACCGCGGCAAAGAGAATCAGCCTGCTTACGTGAAGGAAGTTGCAAATTATATCGGTTTGCTGAAAGGTGTGTCAGGGGAAGAGGTTGCCAGAATTTCGACCGAAAACTTCTTCCGGCTTTTTTCGCAGGCCAAACGATAAAAGTGTCAAAAAAGGAGCGAAAGCTCCTTTTTTTGTATATTTAATTGATTACTTCAAAAAATTATTAGCTCTTTTGTTCATTCCTGCACGAATCTTCGTTTTTTTTCCGATCTGAATTGTAATGTTGTTTCGTTACATGAAGAAACATGGGTTACAGGGGTGAAATATAATTACAATTTAATGATAGGTGTGATTTTAGATTAAACTGTTGGTTTGTATTGATTTTTTGTGTTTTTTGACGTTTTTGTGCACTGAGTTCATTTGTGATCTATGTGTCAAACTGAAATTTACTTTCACGATCCGTTGGTATTCTTGATTACTGTCACGTTATATTTGGCGCCGCATTTTATACTTATGCCGAACAATAAAAACGGGTGGTGCTAGCATTATGACTACGGGGGTAGGTCGCTGGTAACCGCTGGATACGTAGTAAATATCTCACTCAGGAGCACAATATGTTTAAGAACTTTTTTGCGAACCTGCAGAAAGTCGGTAAGGCGCTGATGCTGCCAGTATCGGTTCTGCCGGTAGCAGGTATTCTGTTAGGTGTAGGGGCGGCTAATTTTAGCTGGTTGCCAGCAGTTGTTTCTCACCTGATGGAACAGGCTGGTGGTTCCGTATTCGGCCAGATGCCACTGCTGTTTGCCGTTGGTGTTGCACTGGGCTTTACCAAGAATGACGGTGTTGCTGGTCTGTCTGCAATTGTCGGCTACGGCATTATGGTTGCCACACTGAAAGTGATGGCGCAAGTCATGGGTGTTGAAAGCATCGAAACGGGTGTGCTGGGTGGTATCCTGGCGGGTGGTGTTGCTGCCTGGGCATTTAACCGTTTCTTCAAAATTCAGCTGCCGGAATATCTTGGCTTCTTTGCTGGTAAGCGTGCGGTTCCAATTATCACGGGTTTCCTTTCTATCGCACTGGGTGTCGTTCTGTCTGTGATTTGGCCACCGATTGGTGCCGGCATTGCTGCATTCTCTGACTGGGCTGCGAACCAAAACCCTGTACTGGCGTTCGGTATTTACGGTGTGGTTGAGCGTTCTCTGATCCCATTTGGTCTGCACCATATCTGGAACGTTCCTTTCTTCTATGAAGCGGGTACTTGTGTGAACGGTGCCGGTGAAACGGTTCACGGTATCATGACTTGTTTCCTGACTGCTGATGATGCATCCCGTGCCGCGGGTAATGGTTTCGGTCAGCTGGCGGGTGGCTACCTGTTCAAAATGTTTGGTCTGCCAGCAGCGGCTTTCGCGATTGCTCACTGTGCGAAGCCAGAAAACCGTGCCAAAGTTGTTGGTATCATGGCATCTGCTGCACTGACTTCATTCCTGACCGGTATCACTGAGCCAATTGAGTTCTCATTCCTGTTTATCGCACCGGTTCTGTATGCGATTCACGCGGTACTGGCTGGTCTGGCTTATGTTCTGACGAACGCCCTGGGTGTTGTTCACGGCCATACCTTCTCGAATGGTTTCATTGACTTCATCGTTCAGATGCCACGTGCTGAAAACGTATGGACGCTGGTTGTGCTGGGTCTGGGTTACGCTGTACTGTACTACGTGGTATTTACCTTCGTGATTCGTGCACTGGACCTGAAAACACCTGGCCGTGAAGATGAAACGGCTGAGACTGAAACAGCTGCGGGTACTGAGCTGGCGGGTGAGCTGGTTGAAGCTTTCGGCGGTAAAGCAAACATCACGAACCTGGATGCATGTATCACACGTCTGCGTGTGAGTGTGGCAGATACAGCGATTGTTGATCAGGACAAACTGAAACGTCTGGGTGCTGCGGGTGTTGTGGTGGTTTCCGGTGGTGTTCAGGCCATCTTCGGAACGAAGTCTGACAACCTGCGTACTGAAATGGATGAATGGATTCGCAATAACGCGTAATTTCTGAAGATTCTCAATGTTCAAAAGCCTGGCTCCTGCAGCCAGGCTTTTTTGTTTCTGTTGTTTCTGTCGTGAGACATCTGACGATCCTATCCATCTGAAAACGCAGTTGCCTGATATTCCCCTGCAACTGTCATCACACGAAGGACTCATCATCCAGGAGAGATTTTCGATCAATGCAATGAGATGTAATGATAGTGAACATATTGCAACTTATTGAGTATTAAGGTTTCTGGTGGCATTATGCGCGCTGTTGTGGCTTTTAAATTCACATGGAGTGAAATTGTATGATGTCGATGGACCGAGCCTGCAGTGAAACGAAAAGGGTGGTGATCAATGAACTTAAATCTAATGATTATCCTGCATTACTGACATTACTCCGACCGAAACAATTGGGGGATGTTGAGGAGGCGCGGCTTGAGCGTATTTTTAATCGGGCTGACAAAAATGCTGTGACCGGTGTGGGTATCCGGGCCTCCGGGAAACTGGTTGGAGCGATAGGTATTATTCCCCAAAAGCGTGTCAGCCGTTCAGGAAAAGTTGTGAATACGATTAATCTGACCTGTGCCGTGACACATCCCGATTTTCGAGGTTACGGGTTGCGAACCCTTTCTTTTTTGAGACAACATTTCAGTGATACCTTGTTCACGATTTTGTCGGCAAGCCAGATCGCTGACAGCGTTGCAAAGAACTTCCTCAATGCAAGGGAAGAGTCAGATCGGTTTCAGATCATTGCGGCACCCGAATCAGAATCGGATTCACTGTTTGATATCTATACCGGCAAGAAGGGCATCGCCTTTTTGACGGATGAGCAGCAATCAATTTTTTTTGCGCATGAAGTCCTGGAATGTGAGCAGCACGTCCTGAAATATGAGCAGGAGGTTTGTTATATCGTGACCCGAAAAGCGGCGCTGCGCGATATTCAGTACACTGAGATTGTGTACTACTCCAATCCGGATTTGCTGTTTCGAAGCCGCGGAACGATTTCAAGATATGTGACGACCTATGATCAAACCCAGAAATGTGTGATCAGTCTGAGCGATACACCTGAATGCCTGATTGATGAAAATTGTCAGCTCATGATGAGCTCACCACGCATTACATTTGGTCTGGATGCAGACGTCCCGTTTCTCTCTTTATATTCAGAAAATCTTGTACTGGGTCTTTGATCGTTTGGCGAACAAGTATGTGTGCCGGATTCATCCGTCTCATTGACGGGGTCACTGGGTCAGAGTCATCGCTGAACGCCACCAAATGCGTATCGTGTGACGATACGCATTTGAGTAAGCCCGGTATAAGTGCAAATTTACCAGCCTGTCAGACGCATGGAGGAAACGCTTTAAAGCGACAGGAAAAACAGGATGAACACAGGAACCAGCAGGCTGAGGATAAAACCGCTGACAATCGCAATCGGCACGCAGCGAATACCTCCGCAGTTCTGGATCACAGGCAGGGTGAAATCCATCGCAGTTGCCCCTGCATAGCCAATCGCTGTGTTTGGATAACGGGCGATGACAACAGGAATCAAAGTAAGCGCAATCAATTCCCGAAGCAGCTCATTCAGGAAAGAAGCCCCGCCAAATACCGGTCCCAGTCCGTCTCCGATCAAAATACCGGCCAGAGAATACCAACCGAAACCTGAAGCCATGGCTAGTCCGTGAGTCATCGGAATATCCAGCATCCAGGCAGCAATCAGACCACCGGGTAGAGACGTTGCAATGATTGTCAGCGCAATCATAATTCCTTGTTTATTGAGCAGAATCTGTCTGAGGGTCATGCCGCTGTTGCGCAGCTGAATTCCAATCAAAAACAAAAGCAGCAACAGGATAATTTCACTGGCCTGGTCAACCCAACTGAGATCCATATTGATGATTAATCCGAGACCCAGCCCGGCAGCCACAACCAGAATCAGTTTGACGGACTCCATCAGCATTTTGGCTTTTGGCAGCTGCTGATGCCCATGCTGTGTTTCCAGCGGATAGTATTTGTCGAGAAGCGGCAGAGCCAGGGCATTACAGGCACTGATACAGACAAAGAACGTGAAGGTATATAGCAGGATTTGGCTGAGGTTTTCCCCCAGGTTGTCTAATCCCGCCAGGCTGAGCCCCATCAGAGTCAGAATAACCAGGACCAGCCGGGATGTCTGAGCATGAATAAAATCAAGGACCGATGCATTTCTGACCGGGATGAAATAGCCGATGATAAGTGGCAGGAAAATAAAAAGCATTCCTGAGAACATGAGTATCCTTACAGAGGTTGTCTGGCTATGACATCGCTGGCAGCCAGTGAAATCCAGGGTTTCATTACGTCATTGAGCCGCGCAGGTGTAAACGTGCTGTTAATGAATTCAGAAGCTTATCAGGCTGTTTAACAAAGGGTCAATAGAGCGCTGTTTTTCAACAGCGCAAGCAGGCAGATGAATGAACCAGATAGTCTTTCGGCAGCTTAAAAGCCGCTGCTGAGCAGCACGTGGTTGATCTGGCGATCAAACTCGTCATCAGGCAGGTTGGTCAGGGTATACATCACTTCTGCACCTGCCAGATCAAGCTCTACTTCATGGTCATCAATGTCGTCGTCGTCTTCTTTGAACAACAGCAGGTGATTGGCCATGCGCGCGACATCAAGGTAGGTAATGTCCTCATCTTTTTTATAGGCAGGGAAGACCCGCTTATTACTGGCAACTTCCAGATAATCCTGGTCAAACCCCCAGTGCTTCAGAATATCCAGGCTGGCCTTGTTGCAGCAATGTTCGAAGACATACTTTGCATATTGGATGTCCAGGAAATTGCCGCTGTCGAGGTAGTTTTGATATTCATAGATCAGGCTGAACAGGCCAATATCTGCAAACAGACCGGCGAGCAATGCTTTTTCTGGCTCCAGTTTCAGCTCAGGGCGGTGTATGAGCAGGTTTTGTGTGACCAATGCCATACTGCCGGCTAATTGACGCGAGCGGGCGGCACTGCCGGATAACAGGAGCTTACATTCATAATCAAAGCTGCTGTTCAGTTTAATATCAAGAACCGTTTTTGCTGTGATGATGTCTCTGACCCGAATGATGCCCAGTCGGCTGACCGCAGTCTGGATGTCATGGCAAACGATATTACGTCGGTTAAACATCATCGTGTTTGATGTTTTAACGACTGTGGCAGTCATGCCGGGATCATTGAGTAAAACGGTGGCTGCGTCACGCACCGTGGAATCATCCCTGTTACACAGTGCTTGGAGTTCGGCCAGAACATCGGGGATCGGCGGAAGTGTCAGGCGGTTTTCTTTAATCGCGTCTTTCACGAGTCCGTGAAATTCCGATTGAAGGCCTGTCAAAATTTTGTCGCTTTCGGGTTTTAACCAGAAAAAAGATAGATGCGACATGAAAGATTAATAACCTAAGATATTTGTATTTATTTTATCTTGGTCAGATGAGTGGAGTACACCAAGGCGGGCGATTTTTGAGAACAAAGTAAGAGTTAGTTGATATCATCATCAAATAACTGTGGATTATCGAAAAGTTTGAGCAAGAAGCGTGCAGTCAATGCTGGTGAATCCTGTGCGATAAGTAATTGCTTATAATGTACTTCTAGCGGCAGGCACTCGATCCAGCGCTGGCAAACCCAGCTTAAATTATCATATTCGCCATTTTGATAGAGTGCGCCGATTTCAGGCATGGTCGCAAAAAACAGCTTTAATTTTTCAATCAGACACTCATGTTTTCCGGACACGGGCACAGGAGGCCAGGCTTTAAAAGGCAGATATTCAGCAATCAGTAAGTGATCACTTTCGTGCTTGACTGAAAGGATACGGATCTTTGTTTTGCCTTCAACCACAATACTGAGTAAACCGTTTTCCAGTGCATTGAAATCAACCACGTTCACTTTGGTCGCAATGGCCGGAATTCGTGTAATGGATTCATCCTCATTATCTTCTTCTTCACTTCGCATGCACATCGCAAAATCACGCTGTCCTTCAACGGATTCTTTCAGCATGCGTTGATAGCGTTGTTCGGCAATGGTGATTTCCAGTTTACCTTCAGGTAAGACATGGCTCGCCGAAGGAAATAGGGCAATCTCAGGCATATTTCTCCCTCTGTTCTCTAATAACCTTAGTCTCTGTGAGCCGTTAAAACGATCCGAAGCGAAGGAAAATGTCCTGAATGACACGAATCTCAGTTATTGATACAGACTCTAAGAAGCTGAAATTTCATTTTATTTCGCTCTATAACATGCGCAATGTCTCACTTTGATTTGTGTATTGTTTCATATGTGGAATTTATAATTTCTGTGTGTCATGGTTGCATATGATAGTTGGCGTTGGTTTTAAATCGATAACGAAGAATAATATTAGGAATAATGCTGTGTCACTCACGAAAGAAACATTCATTGATTACCTAGATACCTTTGTGCCGAATGAACAGCGATCGATGTTTGGTGGTACAGGTATCTTCGTTCAGGGAGCAATGTATGCTCTGTTGTCTGACGAAAAGCTCTACATCCGTGGCGGTGAGAAGTTAGATCATCAGCTGCTGGAATTGGGATGCCACAAGTTTAAGCATGTTAAACGAAGTACAGTGGCCATCGTAAATTACTATGATATCTCAGATATTTATGATTCTCAGCCTGCACTTTGCACTGAGCTGGTTCAAAGCTCTATTGCAATTGCGCTGAAAGAAAAAGTCATGAAAGGCACGGCACGCAACAGAAGGTTGCGAGATTTGCCGAACCTGCGTCTGACGCTGGAGCGGATGATGAAAAAAGCAGGCATCGAAGATGTTGATGCTTTTTATGACATGGGCGCAGTTGATGCTTATCTGCTGGTCAAGCAGTCTCAGGGAAAAAGTGTTGATCAAAAACTGTTGTGGATGTTTGCCGGTGCTGTCGAAGGCTGTCACTGGACATTGCTGAATCCATCCCTGAAAGATGAGCTGCTGCTGCAACTGGAACAACGAAAGCAGTTTTATCCGTATCAGACTGAATCGGAAAAACATGCTGCTGACGTATTCAACTGACACTAAAAGTTGTCAGACTCTATGAAGTGAACCAATAAAAAACGGGGGTATCAACTACCTCCGTTTTTTATTGTCTGCAGATTGTCCGCTCAGATTTTCTTCCATTCTCCCTCAATTTCTTCTGGAATAACTTTCCAGAGTGAACTTGCATAGTCGTGCAGTCATTCATGGCGATATAACCCGGGAGATAAAGATTCTGTGATTCATATATATCGTGATGTGTCATTTGCTTTTATTTTGGATATTTATATTTTGCAATCACTTATGAGAACCACTTCACTTCTGTGAGCGAATGCCTTTCATGATAGAGAAAGAATTTGATTGAGTAGCTTTCTATTCGGAGTAGCTTTTCTCACGGCGTTGTACAGACGATATGGTGATGTCCCCTTGCTGGTCATGTCCAATGAGCTCTTTGCCTCCTACGCCCAACAAGTGATCCAACAGCTGGAGAGTGAAGGGAAAAAACAGATTCTTCATTATCCGTATTCTATTTACCAGTTCGGTGAGGGTTGTCACTGGCACCCCAATGTGAAAGAACATCAGCGTTTTGCCAGGGACATCCTGCATGTGATCAGCCAGTCTGGTTTGCAGCTTTTTTCGGCATCGATCTGATACGGGGATGGTAAGACAAACGGGTTATGGTTGAATCCGGGGTGCTTGGCCTAGGCTATGCTTAGATGAAGCGTTGTTTGGTCTGGTATGGCCTATGAAGACTCTGGTGATGATTGGATGGCTGGCATACTGGCTGTGCCAGAGTAATGCAGCTGCCGCCAGTTTTTCTGAGCAGCGTGAACAATATAACAATTGTGTTCTGCAGTACGTGTCTGCCGCAGAGGAGCCCGCAGCCATTACGTGGTTACTGAATGCCTGCCGGGAACTTTATCTCGATAATATTTTACTGACAGAGAAAGATAAGGACTATTACCAGTGCCTGCTTGATTTTATGTCGAAATCAAGCAGGCTGGAGGCAACGCTCAGTATCAAGCAAGCCTGTCAGGACAGGTATCGCTCTTTTCTGCGTTAGGCTTCGGAGCGTTTGAACTGGCTGAACAGAAAGAGTAATGCGGCAGATACAACGACGGATGGTCCGGCTGGCGTATCGTAGTGCCAGGACATCCAAAGCCCCAGTAAAACAGCAATGCATCCCAATACAGAAGCCATGATGGCCATGCGCTCCGGACTCTGAGCAAAACGCCGGGCCGTAGCGGCCGGAATGATTAGCAGTGAAGTGATGATCAGCGCGCCGACAAACTTCATCGCAACGGCAATCACCATGCCGACCATCAGCATCAGCAAAAGTCGCATCAGATCGACATTTACGCCTTCAACCTGTGCCAGATCTTCGTTGATTGTCATCGACAGCAACGGCCGCCACAGAGTGATCAGTAAGCCCATGACGATCGCACCGCCGCCGTAAATCCAAATCAGATCGTCAGTTGTGACGGCCAGCAGGTCACCGAACAGATAGGCCATCAGATCAATGCGGACGTGATCCATGAAGCTGATGGCAACCAGACCAAGTGACAGGGCACTGTGCGCCAGAATACCCAGTAGTGTGTCTGTGGCGATGTAGCGTTGCTTTTGAAGGCTGACTAGAATGACAGCCAGTGTCAGACAGCAGATGACCAGCGCCAGATTCAAGTTGATGTTGAACAAAAAGCCCAGCGCGATTCCCAGCAGGGAAGCGTGTGACAGGGTGTCCCCGAAATACGCCATTTTACGCCAGACAACAAAAGAGCCTAATGGCCCGGCAAGCATGGAGATGCCAATACCTGCTGCAAGGGCAGGTAACATGAATTCAAGCATTGTGATTTCCGTGTTGACAAGGACCAAGCGGGCTGCCGCCCAGATCATGTTCGTGATTATGATGGTGATGATACAGCGCCAGCTGTTCGCTCTGCTGTCGTCCAAACAAGGCCACGTAAGACGGGTGACTGGTGATGGATTCAGGTTCGCCGGAACAACAGACGTGATGCTGCAGACAGATGACATGATCGGTTTTAGCCATCACCAGATGCAGGTCATGCGACACCATCATGATTGCGCAGTTGAGTTTGTCCCGCAGAGACTGAATCAGACTGTAAAGCTCTAATTGGCCACTCAC